>DASXKA010000025.1:0-23097 GCA_036497085.1 Steroidobacteraceae bacterium
ATTGGTCATGATCAGGCCGTCGGCGCGGATGATGAAGCCGGAGCCCTCGCCGTGCATCGGCTGCGGGTTCGGCGTCCGGAAACCGAAGTTGTGGAAGAAGGGCGCGAACGGGCTGTTGGGGCCGAACGGGTTCTCGCCGCCGCCGCCGTTGCCGTTGCCCTGGTCGCCTTCATCACCGTTGTCGCCCCCTTGCCACGACGCCGACACCTTGGTCATGACGCTGATGTTCACCACCGCCGGCCCGTACTTCTGCACCATGCTGCTGAAGTCCGGGAGCGCCGCCACGGGGTTGGCGGTTGCGGGGGCGGGCGCGGGCGCAGGGGCTGCGACCGCCTGCGCCGTGGTGCTCGGCGCGGCGTGCGCGGCACCCGAGAAATACAGTGCGCCGATCGGCACGGCGACGGTCGCCGCCCCGAGCATCGCGATGACGAGCGGCTTGCGGACCAGGGAAACGAAACGCATGGATGGCTCCTCGAAAAGGGAAAAAAGCTGCTGCGGCGAACGATAGAAGGGTCGGCTTAACGGAGTCTTAAGGCTCATCCCCCCTCGACGGGCCTCAGGCAGCGTCGGGGTTTGAAGCGCGGGGAGAGCGGAAAGTTCCCGCACCGGGGCGCGGCGCGGACGGGACAGCGGGTCCGCGGGCGTCAGCCGCTCCCGGTCACTCGCCGAGGCGCGTGTAAGGCCGGGGCTCGGTGGCGAGGGATGGGCTCATGCCCGAGAAGTAGGCGGCAATCTGCGCGATTTCCTCGTCCTTGAGGTTGGCCGCGAAGCCCTTCATGACCGGGTTCTTGCGCCCGCCGTGCTTGTACTCGTTGAGCGCGCGTACCAGGTAGTCCTCGTGCTGTCCGGCGAGCGAGGGGTAGATCGGCGCCACCGCGATGCCGTTCTCGCCGTGGCAGGAGACGCATAGCTGCGCAGCCTGCGGTACCGCACCCGGCGGCTTGCCGCTCGCGGCGAGGGGCTTGCCGGCGAGGTAGGCGGCGACGTCCGCCATGTCCTGCTCGGAGAGCGACTCGGTCTGCGAGTGCATGGTGATGTGCGCGCGATCGCCGTCGCGGTAGCCGTGCAGGGCGATCACGATGTATTCCGCGTTCTGCCCGCGCAGCTCAGGCACGCTGTACATGGGATAGGCGTTCTTGTAGCCCTCGATCCCGTGGCAGCCGAGGCAGGTGTAGGAGACCGCCTTGCCGTGGTGCGGGTCGGGCGCCGCCGGCTCGGCGGCCGGCTGGGCGGGCTCGGCGGTCGCCTGGGGTGCGGGCGCCGTCGCGGCCGGCTCGGCCCGCAGAGTCAGGCCCGCGCTGAGCATGCCCGCGGCAATCGCCGCGATCGAAACCGCACGCACTGCAGCTGCTCGCCCGCGCCCCATTCCGCTGACTCCCCGCCCGGTAAACGGGCCAAAAACGGCCCCGAATCTTACGGACTCGCAGCCGCGCCGCGCAAGCGCTCGTGCGCCGCGTAAGCGCTGGTGCGCCGCGTAAACGCTGGTGCGCCGCGCGCCTGACCTGATGGATGATAGACCTCGTAATGATCGGTCTCATCCAGCGTGTCGAGAGCGCCGAAGTCCGCGTCGACGGCGCCGTGGTTGGCGCGGTCACCCGTGGATTGCTCGCCTTCATCGCCGTGCGACGCGATGACGCGGAGAGTGAAGCCGAGCGGCTCCTCGAGCGGCTGCTCTCCTACCGCGTCTTTCCCGACAGCGAGGGGCGCATGAGTCTTTCCCTGCGCGAGGTGCAGGGCGGGCTGCTGCTGGTGCCGCAGTTCACCCTCGCGGCCGACACGAAGAAGGGCACGCGCGCGGGGTTCTCGAGCGCGGCGGAGCCCGAGGAGGCGCGGCGCCTGTTCGGGTATCTGCTCGGTAAGGCGCGGGAGTCATATCCCCATGTTTCCGCTGGCCTATTTGGCGCCCACATGCAGGTGTCGCTCGTCAATGACGGGCCGGTGACGTTCTGGCTCGAGGCTCCCTCGCGCCGGGCGTGAAGGGGTTGGCGGATTTGAGCGAACTTCTCGGCTCCGGGGGGCTCATTTGACCTATGATTCCCGTGTCTCGCCGCACTTGCGGACCTCAAGTGGAGTGTTGACGTATGGGTATTGGAATGCGCGAGCTGCTGATCATCCTGCTCGTGGTGCTCGTCGTATTCGGCGCCAAGAAGCTGCGCACCGTGGGCTCCGATCTCGGAGCGGCGGTCCGCGGGTTCAAGAAGGCGATGAGCGAGGGCGAGGACGAGCAGAGCGCGCAACAGAAACAGATCCGCTCCGACAAGCCGGACGCCGAGTTCGACGAGGTCCGCAAGAGCGAGGCTCAGACCACCCAGACCAAGACCGACCGGAGCGCCTGACCTGTTCGAGGGGCGCTTTTCCGAAGTCCTGATCATCCTCGTTCTGGCACTCGTCGTGCTGGGACCCGAAAAACTGCCGCGCGTCGTCTCCGAGGTGGGCCGCTGGGTGGGGCGGGCGCGCGCCATGGCACGGCAGTTCCGCGAGCAGCTGGAAGAGGAAGTGCAGCTCGAGCAGGCGCGCCGCGCCGAGAGCGCGCGCGCGCAGGACACCCCGGCGCCGGCGAGCCAGTCGACACCGCCGCCCGCGGGTGAGGCAACGGCACCGCCGGCGACCGGCGCCGCGGCCGCCGAGCCTGAGCGGCCTGCGACCTACTCGCACGCGCACCCCACGGACGCCGACGGCGCCCGCACCCCTGCCGGTGATGAGGCCAGCCAGACTGCGCGCGCCGATGAGCGAGGAACCTGAGAAGCTCGCCGAAGGCACGCTGATCTCGCACCTGCTCGAGCTGCGGGACCGGCTGCTGCGCGCGCTGCTGGCGGTCGGTGTCGCCTTTATCCCCTGCGTCATCTACTCGAACGACATCTTCAGCTTCGTCGCCCAGCCGCTGCTCGCCAAGCTCCCGCCGGGCAGCAACCTGATCGCGACCGGCGTGATGTCGCCGTTCACGACCCCCTTCAAGCTGTCGTTCTTCGTCGCGCTGCTGGCCGCGATACCCTACGTGCTCTACCAGCTGTGGGCGTTCGTCGCCCCGGGCCTGTACCGCAACGAGCGGCGCTTCGCCGTGCCGCTGCTGCTCTCCTCGATCCTGCTCTTCTACGTCGGCGTCGCCTTTGCGTACTACTTCGTCTTTCCGGTGATGTTTCAGTTCTTCGCGGCCACGACCCCGAAGGGGGTCGCGATGATGACCGACATCAACCAGTACCTCGACTTCGTGCTGACGATGGTCTTCTGCTTCGGGGTCGCGTTCGAGGTGCCGGTCGCGGTGGTGCTGCTGGTGGTGATGGGCATCGTGCGCCTCGAGAGCCTGAAGAAGAATCGCGGCTATGTGCTGATCGGCATCTTCATCCTGGCCGCACTCCTGACGCCACCGGATGCGATCTCGCAGTGCTCGCTCGCGATCCCCATGTACCTGCTCTACGAGGGCGGCCTCCTCATGGCGCGCGTGCTCTCACGCGCGCACAGCGCCGAGGCCGGCGACAAAGTCGGCGAGAGCTGATGGCGCGAGGCCACGCATGAACCATTCCGTCGCCGCTCCGGCAGCACCCGCCCGCACCATTCTCGGCCAGCCGCTCGGGATTGCGACGCTCTTTCTCACGGAGCTGTGGGAGCGCTTCACCTATTACGGGATTCAGTCGCTCCTGATCCTCTTCATGGTGGCGCCGGCGGCCAAGGGAGGGCTCGGGCTCGAGGACAAATCCGCGGCCTCGATCTACGGCCTCTACGTGGGGAGCACCTATCTGCTCGGCCTCCTCGGCGGCTGGATTGCCGACCGGCTGGCCGGCGCGCAACGCGCGGTGATCGCCGGCGGGATCCTGATCGCCCTTGGCAACTCCCTGCTCGCGCTCGGCACGACCGCGATCTTCTTCGTGGGTCTCCTCGTCATCGCCACGGGCGTCGGCCTCCTGAAACCGAACGTGAGCGCCCTGGTGGCCTCGCTGTATCCGGAGGGGGGTGCACGGCGCGACGCCGGCTTTTCGATCTTCTACATGGGCATCAACACCGGCGGGCTTCTCGGCCCGGTCATCGTGCCGCTGGTCGCCACCGCCCTCGGCTGGCGCTTCGGCTTCGCGCTGACGGCGCTCGGCATGGTGTTTGGCGTCGGCCAGTTCCTGTGGACCCGGCGCTTTCTCGGCGGCGCGGGGCTCGCGGTCGCGCCCGAGCAGCGCGCCTCGTGGACGCCGGTCGTGCTGCTGTGCGCGCTGTTGGCCGGCGGCGTGGCGCTGGCGGTGAGCGGCGCGGTGCGCATCGACAGCGCGCTGCTCGCGTCGTTCGCGTCCTGGGCGTTCTCGCTGCTCGCGGTCGCTTACTTCGCCTACCTCCTGTTCTTCGCCGGGCTCAGCGCTACGGAGCGCAGGCGCGTGCTCGTGATGGTGGCGCTGTTCGTCGCCTCGGTCATTTTCTGGGCCGGGTACTTTCAGCAGGGCGGGTCCTTCAATCTGTTCGCCGCGCGCTACACGGACATGCACATCCTCGGCTGGAATGCGCCGCCGGGAATGCTGCAGGCGGCGGACTCGCTGTTCGTCATCATCCTCGCCGGGGTATTCGCCGCGCTGTGGCTCGCCCTCGGCAAGCGCGATCGCGATCCGCCCGCGGCCGGCAAGTTCGGCGTGGCGCTGCTGCTGCTGGGACTCGGGTTCCTCGTCATGTACTTCGCCGCCGGGCGCGTCCTCGCCGGCCACCGGGTGCTGTCCACCTGGCTCATCGGCGCCTACTTCCTGCACGTCTGCGGCGAGATGTGCATATCCCCGGTGGGGCTTTCCAACATGAGCAAGCTGGTTCCGCCGCGCTTCGTCGGGCAGGCCATGGGCATGTGGTTCCTGTCGCTCGCGCTCGGCGGCATCCTCGCCGGTCAGCTGACCGGCCAGTACGACGCGAGCCACCTGGAATCGCTGCCGGCGCTGTTCCTCAAGATCTTCTGGTACGGCGTGATCGCCGGGGCGGTGATGCTGCTCGTGACGCCGCTCACCAGGCGCCTGCTGGCAGGAGTGAAGTAGCCGCTGCGCTTACTCCACGACGCGCACGTCGGTCACGAAGTACTCGGTGTCGCCGAAGCACGAGGTCGGGATCCACTTGTGCTGCTGGTAGTGCAGCGCCATGCGCTTGCCGACGTTGGCGTTGAGCTTGGCGGCGACCGCTTCGGTCGGCACGGTAAAGAGGAATTTCTCCGCCACCGTCCCGGGCATGGTCACCATGGCCATCTCGCCCTCCCAGGTCTTGCACACGAAGCCCTTCTTCGAGAGCTTCTGCACATAGCCGGCGCGCTCCCCCTCGGAGTACGACCAGTGGAGCGTCACCCACGTGATGCCCGCGAGGCCGAGCATCACGATCACGAGCAATCCGACCAGCACCTTGACCATGCCTTGACCCCCCGCTTAAGCGGCGCGCAGCCGCAAGCATAGCGCGCGCGTGGACGGCGAGGCTAAGATGACCGCTCTCATAAGAGCAACAGCCTTCGAGGGGTTCCCGCCATGAAGACCGAATCGCGCGTCGAGCTGACGCTGCGCGCAATTGTCCTCGGGGTGCTGCTCACGGTGGTGTTCACCGCCGCCAACGTCTACTTCGGGCTGAAGGCCGGGCTCACGTTCTCGACCTCCATCCCGGCGGTGGTGCTCTCCATGGCGCTGTTGCGCTGGCTCGGCAACACCAGCGCCCAGGAGAACAACATCGTGCAGACGGTGGCCTCCACCGCCGGCACGCTCTCCTCCATCATCTTCGTGCTGCCGGGCTTCGTCATGATCGGGTGGTGGAGCGGCTTTCCCTATCTGCAGTCGGTGGCTATCTGCGCCACGGGCGGCATCCTCGGAGTCATGTATTCCATCCCGCTGCGTCGCGCGCTGGTGACGGACTCGGACCTGCCCTATCCCGAAGGCACCGCGTGCGCCGAGGTCATCAAGGTCGGCTCCGGCGACGTCGCCGATAAGGACTCGGTCGAGTCCGGCGGCAAGGGCCTGAAGGCGGTACTGGTCGGCTCGCTGCTCTCGGCGCTCTTCCTGGTGATGGTGCAGACACGGCTGTTCCTCGGGGACGTGGCCCACAGCTTCCGCCTCGGGAGTGACGCGCGCGCGCCGGTCACCGGCTTCGATTTCCAGCTGTCGCTCGCGCTGTTCGGTATCGGCCACCTGGTGGGCATCAGCTGCGGCGTCGCGATGTTCGTGGGCGCCGTCATCGGCTGGGGCTGGGGGGTGCCGCACTTCAGCGCCCTGCACCCGGCCGCAGGCGATGCAGGCGAGTTCGCGCACGCAACCTGGAGCCACTACGTGCGTTACGTGGGCGCGGGCGCCATCGCCATCTCCGCCATCTGGACGCTCATCAAGCTCGTGAAGCCGGTGATCGGGGGCTTGCAGGGCGCCATCGCGTCCTCCCGGGCACGCAAGGCCGGCAGAGGCGACACCCTGGCGCGCACCGAGCACGACATTCCGGTGGATCAGGTGGGGCTGGTGTCATTGCTGTGCATCCTGCCCATCTGCTGGCTGCTGTGGACCTTCGCCACCAGCGCGGGGCTCGGCGAGCATGCGCTGCTGCTCACCGTCGGCGGCATCGTCATCGTGGTGGTGATCGGCTTCCTGGTCTCGACGGTGTGCGGCTACATGGCGGGGCTCATCGGCGCTTCCAACAGCCCGCTCTCGGGTATCGGCATCCTGGTGGTGGCGACGACGGCGTTGTTCCTCGTCGTGACCGTCAAGTCCTCGCTCCCCCCGGAGATGGGCAAAGCGCTGGTCGCGTACTCGCTGTTCGTCACCGCCATCGTATTCAACGTGGCGGCCATCGCCAACAACAACCTGCAGGATCTGAAGACCGGCCAGCTGGTGGAATCGACGCCCTCGAAGCAGCAGTGGGCGCTGGTGATCGGCGTGATCGCGAGCGCGCTCGTCATCTCGCCGGTGCTCGACCTGGTCAACAAGGCCTACGGCTTTGCGGGCGCCCCCGGCGCGGGACCCCACGCCCTGCCCGCACCCCAGGCGGGCCTCATCTCGGCCCTCGGCCAGGCGGTGATCCAGAACGACCCCGAGAAATGGCAACTGATGGGCTTAGGTAGCCTCATCGGGGCCGGCATCATCGCCATCGACTGGCTGCTCTCGAAGACCACACGCTCGATGCGTCTGCCACCGCTCGCCGTAGGCCTCGGGATCTACCTGCCGACGGCGTCGACGCTCATGGTGACGGCGGGCGCCGTGGTGGGCTGGTGGTTCGACCGGCGCGCCGACCGCGGCGCGAAGCCCGAGCCCACCAGGCAACTCGGGGTACTGCTCGCCTCCGGCCTGATCGTCGGCGAGAGCGTGCTGGCGGTGATCTTCACGGCCCTGGTCGCCTTCACCAACAACCCGTTTCCCATCGGCCTGGTGGGCGATGGCTTCGCCACGGCTTCCGAGTGGCTCGGCGGCGGCGCCTTCGTACTCCTGATCTGGTGGGTGTACCGCTGGGCGGAAAAGTTGCCGGCGCGCTGAGGGACCTCAGGCCCCGAGTGCACCGCGATCCGTCGCCGCCTTACAGGGGGTTGCGGCCGCGGTCGTAGCGCTCGAACCCGCGATGACCGATGAGCGCCGAGCCGATCCAACCGGTCAGCCACACGATGATTGCCGTGAAGAGCGCGGCGCGGAAACCCCCGTAGAGGTGAAAGCCCGGGAGGATCCAGGCGACCAGCGCGACCATCGCGGCGTTCAGCACCAGGAGGAACAGCCCGAGTGTCACGATGGTGAGCGGCAGGGTGAGGATGAAGGCGATCGGCCGCACGACGGCGTTCACCACCCCGAGCAGCAGGCCGGCGAGCAGCAGCGTCGTCGTATTGTCGATGCGTACGCCGTGAACCGAGCGGCTCGCGAGCCAGAGCCCGCAGGCGGCCAGCACCGCCCTCATGAGGAACCCGGTCACCGGGCCACTCCGCTTCCGCGCTGCGCCTCGACCAGCACCTTCAGCCGGTTGAGCGCCTGCAGCCACGAGGTGCGCAGCCGCCAGTACTGCGTATCCCACGCGGCGTCTCCCGGAATTCCCGAGCCGAGCAGCCGCACCACCGTGCCACCCGGTACGGCCTCGACGATCAGATCGTCGGTGAACACCGACTCGGCGCGGGGCAATGCCGGGTTGGGGAGGTAGATGAGCCGTACGCGGCGGCCCTTCTCGAACACGTCGATGTGCGCCTCGAGCTCCGTCAGCCGGTCGATCCGCGCACGGAACAGCCCGCCCTGGCGTGGCTGCAGCTCCGCCTCGGGCGAGCACCAGCGCGACAGGCTCTCAGGCTCGGTAATCGCGCGCCACACCTGGTCGGCGTCGGCGATGATGTCGACCCGGTGCGCGTAGCCACGGCTTCGCTCGCCCATGCCTACATTGTGCCACGGGCGCGCCCGGCGTCCTCGCGCCGCCACAGGCCCACGGCAAGCGGTACGAGCGACGCCACGATGATCGCGATCGTGACCAGGCCGAAGTGCTGCTTCACCAGCGGAATGTTGCCGAAGAGATATCCGCCCCAGACGAACAGCAGCACCCAGGCACAGCCGCCGGCGAGATTCCAGCCGAGGAACCTCGCGTACGGCATTCGGCCTACGCCGGCGACGAACGGCGCGCAGGTGCGGATGATCGGCATGAAGCGCGAGAGGAAGATCGCGAGCCCGCCGTGGCGGAGGAAGAACTCCTCGGTGCGCCTCAGGTACTCGACCTTCAGCACCCGGTAGCGGCCCGAGAAGGCGGGTGGCCCGATGGCGCGCCCGATACCGTAGTTCACGGTGTTACCGAGCACTGCCGCCAGCGCAAGCGTCGCACTCGCGAGCGGCGCGCTCAGGGTCCCGCTGGTGTCGATCGCGGCGAGGGCGCCGACCGCGAACAGCAGCGAGTCGCCCGGCAGGAACGGAGTCACCACGAGCCCGGTCTCGGCAAAGATCACGGCGAACAGGATCGGGTAGATCCACAGGTGATAGGCGGCGAGGAGCTCGACCAGGTGACGGTCGAGATGCAGCACGAGATCGATGAGCCAGGCGAGCATGGGCGCCAAGGATAGCGGCAACCGCTGCAGCGCAGGGCCATGACGGCGTAACGGCTTGCCTCGCGGGCGAAAACCAGTGCGCCTACCTTGCTCCGGAGTGCTCGGCTGCTGAGGTGATCGCAGCGCAGGCGCATCGAGCCCCGCTTTTCGCCCGCCGTTTGTGCGAAGTGAAGAGGTATTCCGCTGAAATTGCCGCAGGCAATTTCAGCCCATGGACTAGGGTACCAGGTCGCGTGCGATGCGCGGCTCGGCCGCCGCCTGCGCGGCGAGGCTGCCCCGGGTCTTGAGGGTCGCGAGGCCGGTATGCACGTCGGGATCGCGCAGCGCGAGCGGCAGTGTGCTGCCGGAGTCTGCGGCGGCGGACTTCTGCGGTCCCGCCTCGACGATGTCGGGAACGATGCCCTTGCCCTGGATCGAGGCTCCCGAGGGCGTGAAGTAACGCGACGTCGTGAGCTTCAGGGCCCCGCCGTGCGCGAGCGGCATGACGGTCTGCACCGAGCCCTTGCCGTAGGTCGTGCGCCCGATGAGGAGCGCCCGCCCGTGATCCTTGAGCGCGCCCGCGACGATCTCGGACGCGGACGCCGTGCCGCCGTTCACGAGCACGACGAGAGGGGCGCCGTTCAGCAGATCGCCGTGGTGGGTCGCGTCCATCCTGAAGCGCGCCTCGGGAGTGCGCCCGTCGGCGCTCACGATCACGCCCTGATCGAGGAAGTCATCCGCCACGGCGACGCCGGCTTCGAGCACGCCACCGGGGTCGTCCCGCAGATCCAGCACCAGGCCCTTGAGCCCATCCTTGTTGTCTCTCTTCAGGTGCACCAGGGCATGGCTCACGTCTTCCTGCGTGGTCTCCGTGAAGCTCGTGATCCGCAGGTAGCCGTAGCCCGGCTCGAGGGTCTCGGCCCTGACGCTCGAGACTTCGACCTGTGCGCGGCGCAGCGTGAACTCGAGCAGCGCCGCGCTGCGCGCGCGGCGGATGGCGAGTCTGACGGTACTGCCGGAAGTGCCGCGCATGCGGGCGGTGGCGACGGCGAGATCCCCGCCGATGTCGACGCCGTCGATCTTCACGATCTCGTCGCCGGACTTCAGTCCCGCGCGTTGTGCGGGCGAGCCGTCGATCGGATGGCGCACCCTGACCGCCCCGTCCTCGAGTGTGACCTCGATGCCGACCCCGGGATAGGAGCCCATGGTGCTGAGGCGTATCTCCTCGAACTCCTGGGTGTCGAGATAGGCGGAGTGCGGATCGAGTGCGGCGACCATGCCGCGCACCGCGCGCTCCATGAGGACGTGATCGTCGACCTCCTCGACGTAGTCACGCTTGATGCGCTCGTAGACCTCGGCGAACAGGCTCGCCTCCTCCCAGGGAAGGAGGGCGCGTGCGGCGGCGTGCGCCGGCTCGGTCGAACGCTCGGCGAGGACGCCGCTCGTGAGCGCGCCGCAGAAGCCGAAAATGGCTCCGGCGATGAGCGCGATCAGTGTGCGTGAACGGCTGGTCATGTGCTCGATACTCCCTTCACGGCGTCGCTCCTGCGTACCACATGATGTCGCTCTGTCGCGGTTGCTCGCCGGGCACCTCGCTCGGCAGCGGCAGCTCGTTCAGGAGCTCCGCGAGCGCGATCGGCCTGCCGATCGCAAAACCCTGGCCATAGTCGACCCCGAGCCCGGCCACGTGCTCGCTGATCTCCTCGGTCTCGATGTACTCGGCCACCGTGATTACCGAATTGCCGCGGGCGAGCTCGGCGATGGCGCGCACCATCGACGCGGCGCGCTGGTCCTTGATGACGTCGCGGATGAAGCTGCCGTCGATCTTCAGCATGGTGATCGGCAGCTGCCGCAGGCACGACAGCGACGAGAGGCCGGTGCCGAAGTCATCGAGCGCGACGCCGCACCCGAGCCTGCGCAGCCGGTGCATCAGCTCCTCGGCGCGCGCCAGGTGCGCGACGGTGGCGCTCTCGGTGAGCTCGAAGCAGAACAGGTCGGGATCGAGGCCGCTGTCGCCGATCGCCGCGACGAGAAAGTCGGCGAAGCCGTCGTCCTCGAGCGATTGGCCGGAGAAATTGATGTTGAAGCCGAGCGCCTTGCCCTCGAGCACGCCGGCGCGCGGCTTCAGCGCCTCGATCACGTGGTTGACCACCCAGCGGTCGATGGCCGGCATCAGCTGGTAGCGTGCGGCCGCCGCGAGGAAGCTGTCCGGGCCCATGGTGAGACCGTCTTCGTCCAGCATGCGCAGCAGCAGCTCGTAGTGCGGCCGGGCGTTGTCGGCGCCGCAGAACGGCAGGATGAGCTGCGCGTCGAGCCGCAGACGGTCGTTCTCGATGGCATCGCGCAGCTGCGCGGCGACGCTGATGTCGGCGAAGCGGCGCACGATGCTGGTGTCGCTCGTGCGGTAGACCTCGACACGGTTGCGGCCGCGGTCCTTGGCGGCCTTGCAGGCGCTCTCGGCGGCCGCCAGCACGTGCCCGAGCTCGCCGCCCGCGGGATCGAGCGGCGCCACTCCGACGCTGATCGCGACCGGCGGATGCGATTCGCCCGGACCTCGCCCAATGTGCTCCGCGCCGGCGCGTAGCGACTGCGCGAAGTCGGCGGCATCGTCGACCTGCGCCGGCAGCAGCACCGCGAAGCGGTCGCCCGAGATGCGCGCGCCGAAGGCGCCCGGCGGCAGGCGTTTGCGAAACAGCTCGCCGAGCTGCCCGAGCACCGAGTCACCGACGTGCATGCCGGCCTTCTCGTTGATGGCGTGCAGCTGATCCACGTCGATGTAGAGCGCGCTCCACTGCTGGCCACCCCGGCCGTCGATCACCGCGGCGAGACGGCGCTCGAAGGCGGGACGGGTGTAGAGGCCGCTCAGCGCGTCGTAGCTCGACTCGACGATGTCGAGCGCCTTGCGGGCGATGATGTGGGCGATGTGCGCGTCCCGCAGGTTGAAGGGCTCGCTCAGCTGGTCGCGCAGCAGCGCCAGCATGCCCATGCAGCGGCCGCCGCGCGAACGCAGCGCGCAGGCGAGCACGCGGTACGGGTAGGTGTCGGCGAGCGAGACGTCGACGTCGTTGACGACGAGCGGCTCGGCCTGCGCCTGGACACGCATCAGCAGCTTGCGGTGCGCCCGGGTCAGGAAGCGCGCGTCCGGCTGGGCATCGCTCCCCGAGCGCAGGACCGTGAGGTTCTTCTCCGGAACCAGCAGCGCCCCGGTCGTGGCGCGCAGGTGCCCGACGGTGTGCTGCAACAGCTGCTGCAGATCGTTGGCGCCCTCGGGAGCCTGCGTGTCCCCCGCGCCATGCGAGAGCACCAGCTCGAGATCGCGGTTGAGCTCGGCGAGCGCGCCGTGCAGCTCGTCGATATTGGCGCCGGTGACGAACTCGCGCCGCAGGCACTCGAGCGCCGGCGCGAGCAGCGAATGGGCGAAGGAGAAGTCCTGGGGCTTGCGCTCGCCGCTCTCGTTCGGGCGGCAGACGACCGCGACGATCGCGAGCAGGCTGCCGCCGTCGTCGCGCAGCGAGCACAGGTACACCGGCTGCTCGCCCCCGAGGGTGCGCAGCTGCCCGGCCTCGCCCGCGTTCGAGCGCGCTGCCATCAGGGCGTCCTCGACCACGTTCATCAGATCGGGTCCCGTCATGGTATCCGAGGACCAGAGGAGCTCTGCGCCGGCGCTGAATATTCCCAGGCTCGAGGCGCGCGGCAGCAGCGAGCGCACGAGGCGGAAATAGGGCTCGAACCGGGCCGCGGGCTGCCGGCTCGGCGAGTCGTTGTCCTGAGGCGTGCTGACTTGAGGCGTTCTCACGGGTTCGGCGTCGGATGCCACGAGGCTTGTTGTCGGACCTGAGAGACACGATTGCGCTTATGTCGGCGGCGATCCTTGCGCGAGTTGGCGAATCGGCCGCGCAGGGGGCCGCGCACCGCGCAAAGGTTGACGGTGGTCACATCAAGGGAGTCGGCGTGCACCCTCGGGGGAGCCTCGTCTCAGGGGTCGGCGGCCCTGAACCAGGGGCGGGGATCGACGGGCTTGCCGGCCTTGCGGATCTCGAAGTAAAGCTCGGTGCGCCCGGTGCCGCCGGTGTCGCCGGCAGCGGCGAGCGTCTCCCCGGCGGCGACGCGCTCGCCGGCCGCCTTGTAGAGCCGCTCATTATGTCCATAGAGGCTCAGGTAGCCGTCGCCGTGGTCGACGATCGCGAGCAGCCCGAGGCCCGGAAGCCAGTCGGCGTAGATCACCCGGCCCCCGCAGACCGCTTTCACCGGCGTGCCGCGCTCGGTCGCGACCAGCACTCCGTCCCAGCGCACGCCGCCGGCGCGCGCATCGCCGAAGCGCGCCACCAGGTGTCCGCTCACCGGCCACGCGAGCTTGCCGCGCAGCCGCGCGAACGCCTCGTTGGTCTCGAGCGGAAAACGCTCCATCGCCGCACGCAGCTCGCGCAGCAGCTGCTCGAGTCCGGCCTGCTGGGCGCGCAGCCGCTCGAGGTTCTGGGCGCGCGTGCGCGACTCGGCCTCGAGGCCGGCGAGCACCTGCGAGCGCTGCGCGCGGGCGCGCTCGAGCGCGCTCAGCTCGGTGCGCTGCTGCTGCTCGAGCCGGGCGAGCGCGGCATCCTCGGCGTCGAGCCCGGCGGCGAGGTCGGCGAGGCGCTGCACGTCGTCCTGGATGACGCGGATCTCGGCGGCGCGCGCACGGCCGAAGTAGCCGTAGTAGGCGAACATGCGCCCGGCGAGCGCCGGGTCCTCCTGATTGAGCAGGATCTTGAGCGGCTCCTGGCGGCCGATGGTGTAGGCGGCGCGTATCTCCCCGGCGAGCTCGCTGCGGTTCTTATCGAGCTGCGCGTCACGCTCGCGCTTCTCGGTGGCGAGCGCGCTGCGGCGTGCGGCGTGCGCCACCCGCTGGCGTTTCAGGTCACTCAGGGCCTCGCGCGCGTGGCCCACCGAGAGCTCGGCGCTCTTCAGGTCCCGGGTCAGGCGGTCGCGCTCGACCTGGCTCGCGCTCACCTCCCGGGTGACGCGCTCGATCTCGGACTTGACGGCCTGCAGCTCCGCTTCGGCCTTTTTGGCGTCCGCCTCGGGCTTCGGGCCGCCGGCCGCGGCGGCGAGGCCCCCGACGCAGCCCGCCGCGACCAGGAGCCATAGCGGCCCGACCCCCCGGAAACGGGTCCGGAGGCTATAATGCGCGGCCTTTTTGGCCGTAGGTCTGCGCCCTCGCCCCATGGATCGCCTGCTCGAATTCCTCAGTCATCACCCCTGGTTGGGGACCGCCACCGCCGTCGCGGCGGCTCTGATAGTTGTATACGAGATGCGCGCGCGCGCGGAAGGCCAATTTTCGGTGTCGCCCCAGGAGCTCATCCGCCTCATGAATCAGGGGGCGCTGCTGCTCGACCTGAGACCCTCGGATCAGTACCAGGCGGGCCACCTCACCGGCGCCCGGCAGATGAGCGGCGAGGCGCTGCTCAGCGCCGGTGACACCCTGAAGAAGCACAGGGAAAAGACCGTCGTGGTCTACGACGACACCGGCTCGCTCAGCGCCCCGGCGGTCCGTCAGCTCGTGGCCCAGGGCTTCACCCGGGCCTTCACCCTGCGCGGCGGACTCGCCGCCTGGCGCGCAGACAACCTGCCGCTGTCGCGGGCCTGAGACTGGCGGCCGATGAGCAGCAGTCCGCAGATCGAGATGTACGCGTCCGACTGGTGCCCGTACTGCGCGCAGGCGCGGGCGCTCCTGCAGGCGAAGGGCGCCGTGTTCACCGAGATCGACGTGGAGGCGGTTCCCGGAGCGCGCGGCGAAATGACGGCGCGCGGCGGCGGCGACACCGTGCCGCAGATCTTCATCGGCGGCAAGGCGGTGGGCGGCTGCGATGAGCTGCAAGCGCTCGATGCCGCCGGACGCCTCGACCCTTTACTGAAAAACGGAGCCTGAAATGGTGAATGAGACTGCCGGCGCGGCGCCGGCCAATGAGATGTCGGCCGACGCCCCGGTGCTCGCGCTGCAGACCGTGTACCTCAAGGACTGCTCCTACGAGGCGCCCAACGGCCCGCGCGTCGACGGCACCTGGAATCCGCAGGTGAATCTCGATCTGCAGACCGGCACGGCACTGCTGTCGCCGGACCTGCGCGAGGTGGTGCTCACGGTGACGGTGTCCGCCAAGCAGAACGACGTCACGGTGTTCCTGGTCGAGGTGAAGCAGGCGGGCCTGTTCCTGATCCGTAACCTCGGCGAGCCGGACCTGAAGCGCGCGGTGAGCACCGTCTGTCCCACGGTGCTCTTCCCCTATGCGCGCAGCGCGGTGTCGCAGCTCATCAGTGCGGGCGGTTTCCCGCAGTTCCTGCTGCCGCCGGTGAACTTCGAAGCCCTGTATGCGGCGAACCAGGGACAGCCGCAGCAGCCAGCGCAGACCAACTGAGGGCGGCGCGCTCCGCCTTCGGTTTTTCGCCGGAGCTCAACGATGACGGCACGCGCACCGCAGCCCCCGGTCGCGGTGCTCGGCGCGGGCTCGTGGGGCACGGCGCTCGCGATCCAGTTCGCGCGCGGCGGGCGCACGGTGCGGCTCTGGGGCCGTGACCGTGAGCGCCTCGCCGCCATGGGGCAGGCGCGGCGCAACGAGCGCTATCTGCCGAGCGCGCCGTTCCCCGATTCGCTCGCGCTCGAGGCGAGCCTGCCGGCGGCGCTCGCGGGGGCCCGCGACGTCCTCGTCGTGGTGCCGAGCCCCGCATTTCGCGGCGTGCTCGGCGCCCTCGTTCCGCACCTCGAGCCGGCGATGCACGTCGCGTGGGCGACCAAGGGATTCGAGCTCGCGAGCGGGCTGCTGCCGCACCAGGTGGCACGCGAGGTCCTCGGTCCCGGGCGGCGCATCGCGGTGCTCTCGGGCCCGACGTTCGCGCGCGAGGTCGGCGCCGGACTCCCGAGCGCCATGACCGTCGCTTCGCCGGATGCGGCTTACGCCGAGGCGCTCGCCGCCGAGCTCAGCTCCGCGAACTTCCGTGCCTACACCTCGACCGACATCACGGGCGTCGAGATCGGCGGCGCCGTGAAGAATGCGCTCGCGGTCGGCGCCGGTCTCTCTGACGGGCTCGGCTTCGGCGCCAACACGCGCGTCGCGCTCATCACGCGCGGACTGAAGGAGATGACGCGGCTGGGGGTGGCGCTCGGCGCCGATGCCCATACCTTCATGGGGCTCGCCGGGCTCGGCGACCTGGTACTCACCTGCACCGACGATCAGTCCCGCAACCGCCGCTTCGGCCTGGCGCTCGCCGCGGGCGCAACTCCCGAGGCCGCGCTCGCCGAGATCGGCCAGTCGGTCGAAGGCTACGCTGCGGCGCGCGCCATCCGCGCGGTCGCCGCCCGCAGCGGCGTCGAGATGCCGCTGTGCGACGTGGTGTACCGGGTGCTGTACGAGCGCATGCCGGCGCGGGATGCGGTGCGCGAGCTCATGAGCCGTCCGCTCAAGGCGGAAGTCGCTTAAGCGCGCGGCCGCGCCGGGACTGCCGTGAAGCCGCCGCGCGGGTCATGCGTACTGGGCTTCGCGCCGCACTCGGGATGGGCGGCGGTGGTCGTCATCGGCGGCACGGCGGGCAATCCCCTGGTACTGGCACGCGAGCGGCTCGAGCTCACGGATGCGAAGCTCGCGGGAGCGAAGCAGCCCTACCACGCGATCGAGGGGCTGCCGCTGGCGCGCGCCGCGGCGCGGCTCGCGAAGTTCCAGGCTGCGGCGATGACGCTCGCGACCTCGGGCGTACACACTCTGGTGGAGATCGCGCGCGCGGCGGGCATCGAGCCCATCGCCGCCGGCATCCTCGATTCCTCCGGGCATGCCGGCTCGCTGGCGACGATCCTCGCCTCGCATGCGCTGATTCACACCGCCGACGGCAACCACTTCCGCGAAGCGCTCGCGGCCGCGTGTGCCGCCGAGAAACTCCCCTGCACACGCATCCGGCTGCGCGATCTGTCCCGTGAGGCCGCACAGGCACTGAGGCGCGCACCCGAGGCGCTCACCGCGACGGTGGCGGGACTCGCCCGCGATGTTGGCGCGCCGTGGGGCGCGGATCAGAAGGGCGCCGCCCTCATCGCCTGGCTGCTGCTCGCGCGCGGGGTCTAGGGGAGAGGGCGGCGAAAGTATACGACGCGCTCGGTCTCCTCGAACCCGAGCCCGCGGTGGGCCGCGTGTGCGGCGACACTGTCGATGAGCGAGTCGGAGGCGAGCTCGCTCAAACCCTGCCCGAGCGCCCAGGCCACGACGGATTCGACGAGCGCGCGCGCCACGCCGCGGCGGCGCGTCGCCGGCGCGACGTACAAACCCTCGAGAAACGCCACCGGCGAGCTGGTCGTGCCGTTCACGTAGTCGCTGCGCTTCGACGCCTCGACGAAGCCCACGGCGGCACCGGCTGCGGTGAGCGCCAGGCGGACGTAGTGGCCGCGCGCGAGAGCCTCGGCCATCGCCGCGAGGTGCGCGGCCGGCGAGTCGTCCGGCCAGAGCACGATCCGCAGCTCGAGCCAGGCGCGGTCGTCGCTGCCGCGCGGCGGCGCGAGACGCCACTCAGGCATCGACGAACGCCTGCGCGGCCGCGATGGTTGAATCGCTGGTATCGATCAGCCGAGGCCCTCGACGATGCGCAGGTCGCGATCGACGGCGCTCCCGAGGGCGCGCAGCGCCTCCTGATACGCGGGGCTCTCGTGCGCGGCGACGGCCTGCGCGACGCTGTCGAACTCGATGAGGATGGTGCGCTCAGGGAGTCCGCCCTCGTAGACGCGGGCGGGCGTGCCGCGTACCAGGAAACGGCCGCCGGCCGCCTCGAGCGCCGGCAGCGCGAGCTTTGCGTACGCGGCGAGCGCCTGCGGGTCGCGTACCGAGCGGTACGCGGTGATCCAATATGCTTTAGCCATGGTCCGAGGGTCTCCGATCAGCCGACCTCGCCTTCGAGCTGCGCGGTAGTGACCGTCATCAGCGCGAAAACGAACAGCCCCACGCTGAGGCCGAGCATGATGACGATGAGCTGGCGCATCCGATAATCCCAGTCCCGGTCGTCGAGGTACACCGAGACGGCACCCAGGAGGTAGACGTAGCCAATGACCGCGAGCGGCGGCATCGCCAGGCGCAAGCGCCCATGGAAGGCGGGGCCGACCTCGTGGCGCAGCAGCAGGAACCAGCCGATCTCCGCGACGATGAGCGCCCCGATCCACCAGCGCCAGCGGCGCAGCACCGAGCTTTCTGAACTGACTCGCATGGGTTTGATCCGCCTTCCTGGTCTTCACTCGAGGGTTACTGAGCGCCCAGCTCTGCCACTGGCGAGCCACGGAACGCCGCGATAGGTCTCGGCGACCAGCCAGGCGCCGCTGGCGATCGCTGCTGAAATGAGGAGCTCCGACCAGTTCTCCTGATCGTGGGGGCCCGAGGCAACGCGCGGCACCCACACGAAGAGCGTAAACACCAAGAGCATGCCGGCCTCGAGACTCGTCGCGAGACGCGGCACGACGGCGAACAGCATGCCGCCCGCCGCCGCGAGACTCGCAGCGCCCGTCAGGTACGTCCAGCCGAGGGGGACGCCCATCCACTTGGGTACCAGACTCGCCGTGAGGTCATGGTAGACGAAGTGACTCACGCCGATCATGGGCAATGCCGCGATCAGCAGGGCGCGCGCAGCGCGGGCCCCGCTCTCGCCCACGGCGAAGGCGAAGTGGCGTCTTTCCCAGGGGCCCGCGTGGGCCGCGAACAGACACCAGCCGCCGGCCGAGAGGGCAGCCGTCTCGGCGAACGACTCCCAGCCCACCACGACCTGGGGAGCGAGCAGCAGGGTCGGGAGCTTGAGCAACACCAGCCACAGCAGCAGGAAGGGCAGCAGGACCCGGCAGGCGAGGACGGCAGATGAGCGCAGCACCAGACCGATGCCGGTTGCGAGCGTTACCAGAGAGCACAGATACATGACCACCGGCCGGCCGGGCAGGCTCTTCGGAATCGGCTCCCAGATCTCGGAGGAATTTCCGTAGACGAGGCCGAGGATCCCGAGCCCGGTGAGCGCTGCGGCGAAGGCGGCACGGCTCGGTCGCGTGGTGCTCATGAGTGATACCCATCATGAACAGCGCGACGCAGATGATCAATCTGAACGCCGTCCTCCGAGAAGAAGATATAGCCCTGCGGAGCGCCGAGCAGCCTGTGCCACCAGCGCAGCAGGCCGATGCGGCTGATGGTGAGATAGGGGGCCGAGCCGAGATTGTGGATGGCGTGAACGCTCGCGGCCCAGTCGGCCCGGACGAGCTCTATGGCGCGAATCTCGGCCTCGACGGGCTCGCGGGCGCGAAGCTGCACGAGGCGCAGGAACCCGATCGCCACGGCGGTGGCGACCGGCAGCGCAATGCCGCGCCCCTGAACGGTTACCTCGTATCTCGGCACGTACGAGAGCTCGGCGCAGCTGCGCGCTGTGGCGCCGCGCGGCGCCTCACCAGCGGCCGTTGGTCAGTCGCATGAGCTTCCAGCGCAACTCCCGGGGCGGTCCCTGAAGGTCCACGGCGACCACCCGCCCGAAGTTATCCAACTGCATGGACGCGTAGCGTGCGTCGCCGAACGCGATCACCTGGCCGGGTTTTTGCCCGACGACATTGCGTTCCACCGCGTTCAGTCCACGCTGTGCCTCGAGAGCAACCAGGCCGGCGTCGGTCTCCGGGTCGTAGCTCACGCCCTTCACCGTGCTGGCTTCCAACTCGCGAGCGAGGTCGCCCCGGCCCGTGGCGCGCAGCTCCCACGCCAGGTCGAAGGCGAGCTCAGGGAAGGCGCCGGCGAAGGACCACATGCTGACTTCTAACCTTGGCCCTGGTTGTCGAGCCGAACCCACTTGCCGTCGCGCCGGGCCCTGAGACAGCGCAGCACTGCACAGGCTCCGGCAAAGATGGCCGTTTTTTCTTCATGGGTGAGGCTCCTGGGACAACCGGGCCATGATGAGCAGTGTCCGAAGTGCTACGCAAGGCCCGCTCGCGCCCTCACTGCGAAACGAGGCTCAGACATTGCCGGGCGCCGTCGTTCACCTGCTCGAGGCTCAGCCGCACACCCTGCTGCGGATCGAACACGACGCCCTCGAATCGTGAGACCAGGACCGACGCCGAAAGGAAGGCGGCAGCGCATTCTTCCGGGTGCGCGCCGTAGCTGAGGGAGTAGACGATCGGCTTGGTGACGGGTACCGCAGCCAGCGCCGGGTACTGCAACGCCAGTTCCGAGGCAGATTCGACCAGGAAGTAAAAGCCCGTGGCGTGCCCCTGCACGCGTACCGGCAGGTACCCGTTATGGTGTTGCAGGTCGACCGCGCGTGCCAGGCTTGCCGGCGCGCGGGCATTCCACAGCGCCTGATTCCAACTCGACCAGTCGGGGGCTTTACTCGCCGCGAGGATTACGAGGAGCTCCACGGGCACGTGCGTCTCCTGCGTCTGACGCTGCGGTCAGACCTCGCCAGCGATGCGCTTGCGGTAGGTCTCGGCGTCGGCGCTGCGCGCGAGTAACGTCGCCGCCTCCGCTGCCCAGCGCCAGAACGAGGGCTTGCAGCCGAACAGCTCGGCCGTCGTCACCAGCTCCGTGAGCGCGCAGGAGTGCTGGGCCGGCGTCGATCCAGCGCCGACGCTCAACGCCGGGCGCGCGCAGGCAGCGAGGAACGACGCCGCCCGCTCGAGATGCGATGCAACATCGCCGACGACCTCTTCCTGACGTGCGGAGTTCATCGGATGCGGGTTCTGGTGGCGGGGCCCTGCGTACACTCCGCGCTATTCGCGGGCGTCAGCGGTACGCCCAGCAGTGAGGTCAGCCACCTCAGCAGGGGCACGCTCACCGCCGCACTCGCCACGATGATCACGATCGGGTCGGTAATATGAGCAGCCATCGAGTAAGAGTGCGGCTCCAGCGGGGCAAAGTAAGTCCAGAAGACGTACCGGGTCAAACGGGCGAGCAACGCCTGCACTCCAAAACAACCGAGCAGACCTGATACCAGGAAGCCCACCCGGGAGCGGAGCCGTCTCCAGCGCAGTAGCGCTGCGCACAGAGTCAGTGCGAAAGGCCATACGAGGCCGGCCACGGCCAGGATGTGCTCCATCCTGACATGAGAGAGCAGCGAGTCCGTATAGGGCTCCGACCCTGACATCTAGTCCCATCGATTCGCGTTCTTCGGAAAGCCCGGACGCTGTATGCGCACGACGCAGAAGCGTTGGCCGGTAGGCGCCTGCATTACCACCCAACGCTCCAGGCGATTCACCACCGTGGCGCCCAGCTTCTCGAGACGGCCTACCTCGGCAGGGACGTCGTCGGTCTCGATGTCCAGGTGTACCCGACTTTCGTGGGTCACGCGCTGGATCTGCACGATCGGCTCATCCGGCGGGGTCTCGAGCATGCGGTAATTGCCCCGAGTGCCCGGATGCCCGGGGTCTAGCGCGCGCCCCAGCGCCTTGGCCCAGAACTGAGCAGCGCTGTCCACGTCCGGAGTGTTGCAATCGATGAGCAGTGCACAGAGACGAGAGTGATGCATGTCAGTGCCTTCGCCCCGCGCTGCGGGCCGTTGCCGTGAACGCGGGCCGCGCTCAGGTCAAGCGAGATTACCACCGTTGCGTCTCGGGCTATTCGAGGTAAGACCTCAGCCTCTGCGCATAGGCGTCGCGCGTTGCCGGGTCAGGCTCTCGTGCAAGGCTCGGATAGACCCGCAGGAGACCGTCACCGATTTTCCGGGGATGCACGTGAATATGCAGATGAGGCACCTCCTGGTCGGCCGCCGTGCCTATCGAGTGCCACACGCTCAGTCCCTGATTCGGAAAAGCCGCGCCCACAGCGCGTGCAACGCGGGCAACCGCTGCCATGAGGGCCGCGCCGGTCGCGTGGTCGAGCTCGCGAACATCTCCGAGATGCTGCCGGGGAATGACGAGCGTGTGGCCGGCGTGAAACTGGCGACGGTCCATGAAGGCGAGCGCGAGGGCGTCCTGCCATACGATGCTCGCGGGCTGCGTTCCGCGGGCGATCTCGCAGAACACGCATCCCTCGCTCATGAGCCGCGCCGACCAACGTCCAGCCGCGCCTTGATGTCGAGATACGCCGCGGCGATGAGTGCCTCCAACGACGCGGTATCGACCAGTGCGCCGGGCCGCAGCTTCACGTGGCGCATGTACCTCCCGTCTCCCTCGAGCAACCCCGCAGGATCCGGCAACGTCGCGCCATGAAAGAACCCGACATTGACGTGAGCCGTGAAGGCATTGGTGTAGGCGAACGCTGCATCACCCACGCACGCGGTCGGGTGCCCGTCATGCAGCAGTTCGCGCACGTCGGAGCCGCAACCGCGCATTCGAAGGAACCACTGCCGCGCAATCGCAGCGAGCTCCGGACGCCGGCTGTCGAACCAGGCATCGACGGCGGGATCCCGGGCGACGGCGCCCGGAAATCGCATCAACCTGCTCACCATGACGGCCCGCGGATCATGCAACTCTCAGCGCAAGCCCCGTATCACAACCACCGTGAGCTGAGGAACCGGCATCCGGGGGCCGCGCACCAGCGCGGCGGCCGCGAGGCCCACGGCCACGATCGGCGCCAACACGGAGAGCACGAGCGCGCCGAGCAGAATGCCGGCGGCTCCCGCAATGTTCCTGACGTCGAGCGACGAGAGGCGCAGCAGGAGAAACAGCAACCACACCGCCGCCCAGATGCCGACACACAACAGTGAGGCTGCTCGCGGCGATATCTTCGTCAAGCAATGGCCCCCTTTCGAATTGTCAGACCGCCCGATCAAGCGGAGTCCAGCGTTGCTCGCGTCTCCTGAGACGTTCGCTCGAGCCCTCCGAATCGTAATCCGCCGCTGCCGCTGCCGGCAGCTCCGTCGGACGTGGCGTCAGCGCCAGGGTGTTGATGATGCCGAAGGCGCCGCGAGGAGTCTCAATCTGCGTGCCCACATAGACACCGCAACCGCTGCACACGAGGAAGTCCGCAGTTTTCAATCCGAACCGATATCGCAGCAGTGACTCGCGCTGGTCGACACGAAACATCAGCCGCCCGGTCGGATCAGAGGTCGTCACTGCGCCGTGGGCGCGACAGAAGCGACACTGACAGGCGCGGACGCTCCACTGCGCGACAGGCAATGCGCTAAGAAAAGTAAAGCCTATTGCGCCGCAATGACAGCTGCCGGTGAAGGTACGCAGGGAAGAGGCCATGTGC
>DASXKA010000026.1:0-8141 GCA_036497085.1 Steroidobacteraceae bacterium
ATCATGACCACCTACGATGGCGACGAGGACATCTTCCAGTGCCTGTCGCAGGGAGCGAAGGGTTACCTGCTGAAGGACGCACCGCGCCAGGAGATCCTGGCGGCGATCCGCGCCGTGAGCGAAGACCGACCCTATACCTCATCTGGCGTCGCCGCCAAGGCCCTGCAGCGCATGGCAAAGCCGAGCCTGACGCAGCGCGAGCTCGCCGTGCTGCAGCTCGTGGCCGAGGGTCGCAGCAACAAGGACATCGCGCGGCGGCTGTCGATCACCGAGGGCACCGCCAAGACTCACGTCAAGGCGATCCTCACCAAGCTCGATGCCATCAGCCGCACGGAAGCCGTCGCGGTCGCGCACAAGCGCGGCCTGATTCATCTCTAGAGCAAGAGAGTCTAGGTGCCGGGCTTTACCGGCTGATAGCCCTCGGGCGCCTGCGATCCCGCGCCGAAGAAGAACTTCTCCATCTCGCTTTCCAGGAACTTGCGCGCCTTGGGCTCGATGGGCGTCAGCCGGTATTCATTGATGAGCATGGTCTGGTGCTTGAGCCATTGAGCCCAGGCTTCGCGCGACACGTTCTCGTACACGCGCCGGCCGAGATCGCCGGGATAAGGCGGCCGGTCGAGGCCGGGCGCCTCGCGCTTCAGCAGCACACATTGGACCATTCGCGACATACGTCCCCGCTAGGCGCGCGCCACCGGCGCGTCGAAGATGGATCCGGGCGCCAGGCGGGCGAGCAGCGCCGTGATCGGCGCGGGCAGCCCGATGCGTGCCGGCGCGCGGACGTTATACCAGACGCTCGCACCCTCCTGCACGGCCGCGGTCGCGCCGGCACAGCGCACCAGCAACGGCCTGATGATCAGGCTGAAGTGAGTGAAGGCATGCTCGATGGCGCTCAGGGGTTGCGGCTCGACTCCGCCCGTCACGAGGGAGTGGCGGATGAACGCCCGCGCTGCGGTCGCCGTGTCGAACTCCGGCAGGCACCAGAGCCCGCCCCACACGCCGCTCTCCGGCCGCCGCTCGAGGAGCACGCTGCCGTCCTCGTGCTGCGCCAGCACCATGAACACCGAGCATGTGCGGCGCGCGGCTGCGGATCGCGGCGCGGGCAGCTCGCGCTGGCGGCCCGTGCGCCGCGCACGGCAGTCAGCCGCGAGCGGACAGGCCTCGCACAGCGGGCGTGAGCGGACACATATCGTCGCCCCGAGATCCATGATCGCCTGGGTATAGTCCGCGACGCGCTTGGCCGGCGTACAGCGCTCGGACAGTTCCCACAGGCGCTTGGCGCCGGCGGTGGTCTTGGCACCGGCGACGCCGAAGTAGCGCGCGAGCACCCGCCGCACGTTGCCGTCGAGGATCGGGAACCGCTCGCCGAGACTCAGCGCGAGGATTGCCCCGGCGGTTGAGCGTCCGACCCCGGGCAGGCGCGTGAGCCCTGCGAAGCTGCGCGGCAGCTCGCCGCCCTCCTCGGCGCAGATCAGTCCGGCCGCACGGTGCAGGTTGCGCGCCCGTGCGTAGTAGCCGAGCCCGGACCACAGGTGCAACACCTCGTCGACGCCGGCGGCGGCGAGGGTGGGCACGTCGGGGAAACGCCGCATGAAGCGCTCGTAGTACGGCCTGACGGTTGCAACCTGGGTCTGCTGCAGCATGATCTCCGATACCCACACCCGATAAGGCGTGCGGTCGGTCTGCCACGGGAGGTCGTGCCGTCCGGCGCGGGCGTGCCACTCGAGGAGTGGCGACGCGATAGGCGAGGGGTCGGTGTCGCTCGATGTTCTGCGCGTGGGCACGCGGAGGATTGTAACGCCCCCGCGTTTCGGTCAGCCGCCGCAGCTCACGCCGCGGCGCGTGCGCCCGCCGCTTACTTGCGATCGCAGAGGTCGATCTCGCCGCTCATGCTCTTCAGGCGCACGTGTGCGCTGCCGCCGCCGCGCGAGCCGTTCAGCTTGTGGCCGGGCCCGTATTTGCTGTTCTCGGCCTCGACGTTGAAGCAGTCATTGATGTCGCCGGTCACGGTAGCCGCCTCGAACGTGAGGCCATCCTCGGCCGCCGCGCGTACCTTGAGATCGCCGCTCACCGTCTGCCCGTCGAAATCCGCGCCGCGGGCGAGACGGCCTTCGAAGTGGATGTCGCCGGAAGTGCTCCGCACCCGAACCGAGCGCGCGGGGTCGAGCTCGACCGTAGCCTCCCCGCTCACCGTGGTCGCCTCGAGGTCGCCGGCGGCGTGCTTGAGCTCGAGATCGCCGCTCACGGTGCTGACGTGCAACTTGGACGGCTGCCCCTTGCCGCGGAGCTTCAGGCTCCCGCTCACGGACTTCGCTTCGATATCCGACGGACCGATCTCGGCCGTAATGTCGCCGCTCACGCTCTTCAGGCGCTGCGCGCCGAGCACACCGGCGGAAGTCATGTTGGCACTCACGGTCGAGACGTCGACCTCGCTGTCCTTCGGCACCTGCACCCGCAGGTGCGTCTCGTCGTGCCCGGAGAACGACATACCGGAGTGTTGCTGGATCACGCGCACGACGGTGTGATCGCCCGAGTTCGTGACCTCCACCCGCTCGACGTCGGCGGCGAGCTCCGCCTTGACGCTCACCGCGGCGCGGTCCCAGCCGGTCACGTCGACCGTGCCGTTGGTGCTCGAGATCTCGACGACGCCGCGCGCCGGCGCGGCCACCTCGCGCTCGAAGCTCCTGGGACTGTCACCCCAGACCGCAGCGCTCGCGACGAGCGCAATCGCGGCGGGCAGCAACCGATGAGTCGTGTACATCTTCAAATCTCCCTGCCAGCGTCGCTGGCCTCGCGCACGTCCGTGAGGACGCGCATCTCATCCTGGTAAGTGTTCACGAGCAGCTCCTGCAGCAGCGCATTTCCCGGATCCTTGCCGAGCGCGCTCTCGAGCTCCTGTTTTGCCTGACGAATGGTGGCGAGGCTCGCCAGCACCTTGCCTCGGCTCACGGGCGGGAGCGCGGCGAGCTGCGCCCCGAGCGCGCGCATCAGCTCCTCGTGCTCGCGCCGGTAGCGCGGGTCGGTCACCCACGCCGTCTGCATCGTTGCGGACGCCGGCCGCGATGGCTGCGCAAGCGGCGGTGCCGATACCGCGCCCGGGAGCACGCTGCGCCCGATCCACATTCCAACCGCGAGGCAGCCCACCATGGCCGCCGCAGCCAGCCAGCGCAGCGGTAGCAGCGCGCCGCGGCGTGCAGCGGCGGGCGCGACGCCTGCACGCACGCTGCCGTGACGCCCGGCGATCTGCGCCTCGATCTGCGGCCACAGATCCGCCTGAGGCTCGATGCTCTGCGGCAGGTCGCCCAGCCTGGTCACGCTGTCCCTGGGGCCCCGCTCTGTCATGTCAGCCAACCTCCACGTGCAACCGTTCGCGCAGCAGCTTCCGGGCACGGTGCAGCTGTGCCTTGCACGTGCCCTCGGCCACACCGAGCATCTGCGCCGCCTCCGTGTGCGAGTAACCGTACAGGGCGTGCAGCACCAGCGCATCGCGTGCGCCTTCCGGCAGCGTCCCGATCGCGTCCTCGATCTCCTGAACTTCTACCGGCGTCTCGAGCGTCCAGTCGCGCTCGACGCCCGCTTCCTCGACCTCCACGTCCGCGACCGGCTCATCGCGGGCCGACTTGCGGCGCTTCGCGAGCGCCACGTTGACCGCGATGCGGTGCAGCCACGTGGCGAAGGAGCTGCGCGTCTCGAACTGTGCGAGCGCGCGCCAGGCGTTGATGAAGGTCTCCTGCGTACAATCCTCTGCCGTATGCGGCTCGCGTGTCATGCGCAGGCACAGGCCGTACACCCGGCCGGTGTGCTCGCGGTAGAGCCGCTCGAAGGCGCGGGTATCCCCGGCACGGGCCCGCTCTACCAGCGCCCGCTCCCAGTCGATCGGCGAGTCCTCGACCTGCGCAAGTGTCATCGGTGAGTTAGAGGCGACTCGGCTGGTCGCGGTTTAAATGCGGCACGTCGCTGATGGGCAACAGTTTATTCCGGAACTCGGTCACACTGGGGTCCTCTAACGGGACTCGTGTTGCGGGAAGGCTGTGCGGCGATGCGACAAAACTGGGATCTGGACTCCATCGGCTCGGCGCTGACCGAGCACTGGCGCAAGGCGCACGAGAGTACCGTGCGGCTGTTCTGGTCGACTCCGGTCAGCTGGCTGGAGGCGCACAGGCTGCGCGCTCCCGTCACCACTTCACCAGGGGCGGAAGACTCATCAGGTAGGCGTCCGGGTCTGCATCGGTACTGAAGCCGAAGCGGGTACCGCGGTCGTAGACCAGATTGAACTCGACGTAGCGCCCTCTCTTCACGAACAGCCGCTCGCGCGCCGCCTCGTCGTAAGGCGTGTCCTTGCGTCGCGCGACGATCCGCGGATAGACGCCGAGCACGGCCTCCCCGACCGCGCGCACGAAGGCGAACTCACGGCCTTCCGCCCCCGCCGCGAGGTCGTCGAAGAAGATACCGCCGACTCCGCGCGGTTCCTGGCGGTGAGGCAGGTAGAAATACCGGTCGCACCACGCCTTGTATTCCGCGTACGCGCCGGGGCGGCAGGTATCACACGCCGCGGCGAGCGCCGCATGAAAGTCCGCGGTGTCCTCGGCGATGGGAAACGTGGGGGTGAGATCCGAGCCCCCGCCGAACCACGCCCGGCTCGTCGCGAGATAGCGCAGGTTCATATGCATCGCAGGCACATAGGGATTCGTCGGGTGGGCGACGAGCGAGAGGCCGCAGGCGGTAAAGCGGCCTTCGGCCTCCGCGGCTCCCGCCACCTGCGAGCGTGCTTCGGGGGCGAGCACGCCCCACACGTGACTCACGTTCACGCCCACCTTCTCGAAGACCACGCCGCGCATGAGGCGCGTCTCACCGCCCCCGCGCAGGCGGTGACCTTCGGGCTTCTGCCACGCGCGCGCCTCGAAGCGGCTTTGCGGCTCGAAGGCCTCGAAGGCGGCGCAGAAGCGCGCCTGCAGATCGCTGAAGCAGCCGGCAGCGGTAGCCGCAAACCCGCTCGCGCCCGTCTCGTCCGCGGGCGTCCGCTCAGGGGTGCTCATGCACGAAGTCCACGAGACGCGCTACCGCATCCGGATCGGTGTCCGGCCAGATGCCGTGGCCGAGGTTGAAGATATGCCCCGGGGAGTTGCCCGCCTCTGCGAGCACGGCGGCAGCCGCCCGCGTGAGCTCGGCCGCGGGCGCGAACAGCGCCGCGGGATCGAGATTGCCCTGCACCGCCTTGCCGGGCCCGAGCACGCGCCGCACCTCCGAGAGCGGTGCGCGCCAGTCGACGCCGACCACGTCCACGTCGAGCCCGGCGATCGCGCCCATCAGAGCGCTGCCCTGGTTCAGATAATAGATGAGTGGCACTCCGAGGGGCCGGAGCGCCGCGACCGTGCGCCGCACGGCCGGCAGGGCGAAGCGCGCGAACTCGCGCACGCCGAGCAGCCCCGCCCAGGACTCGAACAGCATGAGGGCCTGCGCGCCGGCGGCGGCTTGCGCGGCGAGGTACGCCGCCATGGCGTCCGCGAGGTGCGTCAGCAAGCGCTCGGCTTCCTGCGGCTGGGCATAGAGGAACTGGCGCGCCGGCGCAAACTCCTTCGACGGCCGGCCGCAGACCAGATAGCAGAGCAGCGTGAAGGGTGCGCCGGCGAAGCCGATGAGCGGCACGCCGCGCGGCACGCCCCGGCGCACCTGGCGGATCGTCTCGAGCACGAAAGGTACGTCGCGCACGGGCTGGAGCGCCGGAAGCGCTTCGATCTGCGCCGCGGTACGGATCGGCTCGCTCACCACCGGCGCGGGCTCGAAGGTGAGCTTGACTCCCATCCCCTGCAGCGGCGTCATAATGTCGCTGAAGAGAATCGCCGCATCGAGCTCGAAGCGCCGCAGGGGCTGGAGCGTCACTTCGGCTGCGAGCTCGGGCGTGCGGGTGAGCGTCTCGAAGTCGACCTTCGAGCGCAGCTCGCGGTACTCAGGCAGGTAGCGCCCCGCCTGGCGCATGATCCAGATGGGCCGATGGGGCACGCTCTCACGGCGGCAGGCCGCCAGGAAGGCACTCTGCGGCGCGCGCGTCGGCGTGGCGTGCGCGCTCATGTGCGCAGCCACCGCGCGACCTCGGGCGCAAAGTAGCTGATGATGAGATCGGCACCGGCGCGCGCGATCCCGGTGAGCGTCTCGAGCACCGCGGCGCGCTCGTCGATCCAGCCGCGCTGCGCCGCCGCCTTGATGAGGCTGAACTCCCCCGACACCTGATAGGCCACCACCGGCACGCGCACGGCATCGCGCACCTGGCGGATCACGTCGAGGTAGGGCCCGGCGGGCTTCACCATCACCATGTCGGCGCCCTCGCCGACGTCGGTCAGTACCTCGCGCAGCGCCTCGCGAGAGTTCGCCGGATCCATCTGGTAGGAGCGGCGATCGCCGAACGCCGGGGCGGACTCGGCCGCCTCGCGGAACGGGCCGTAGAAGGCGGACGCGTACTTGGCGGCATAGGAGACGATCGGCGTCGCGGCGTGCCCTTCGCGGTCGAGCAGCGCGCGGATGGCCCGCACGCGGCCGTCCATCATGTCGCTCGGCGCCACCGCATCGGCGCCGGCGCGCGCGTAATTGAGGGCGACTTCGGCGAGCGTCTCGACCGAGGAGTCGTTGTCGATCGTGCCGCCTGCCAGCACGTGGCCGCAATGCCCGTGATCGCTCGCGCCGCACAGGCAGACATCCGCCCACACGAGCAGCTCCGGGCAGGCATCCTTGATGGCGGAAATCGCCTGGGCGGCGAGACCGCGCGGATCGCGGGCGGCGCTCGCACGTGCGTCCTTCTCCGCGGGCGCGGCGAACAACAGCACCGCCGGCACTCCGGCGCCGGCCACCGCTTTCGCCTCCTGCACGGCCTCGTCCACCGACAGCTGCGAGATCCCCGGCATGCTCTCGACCGGATTGCGCACCGCGCGTCCGGGCACGACGAACAAGGGATGGATGAGCGCATCCGGCGTCAGGCGCGTCTCGCGCACCATGCGGCGCCAGGCGGCCGACTGCCGGGTGCGCCGCGGTCTTTCCTGTGGGAATGGCATGGGGCGGCTCTCTCTTCAGGCTCTCTCTTGCAGGAGACGGTAGGTGGTGAGCGCAAGTCCGTGGAGGGTCGCGGTCTCGGCGAGCGTCGCGTTGCGCCCGTGCGCGGCCAGCGCACGCGCGGTCGTGCGGCCGATCGCGACCGGCGGCGCGCCGTCGAGGAGGCGCGCGAAGTCCGCCTCTCCAAGTGCCTGGGCGAGCTCGATCACGGCGGAGGGGCTGGCGAATGTCACCGCACCGAGTCCGCCGCGCTCGATCCACGCGCGGCATTCCGCCACGTCGAGCGTGGCGGCTTCGGTGCGGTAGGCTTCGACCTGGGTCACGTCGGCGCCGAGCTCCCGGAGGCCTGCGGCGATCGTGGGCAACGCCCGCGAGCTCGCCGGATAGAGCACCGGGGTGCCGGCGTCGGCGCCGCGCCACTCGGCCGCGAAATCGTCTATCAGGGCCGCCCCATTCGCGTCCTCGGGCCTCAGATGCACCGGCCAGCCGCGCTGGGTGAGGGTGAGCGCGGTGGCGCGTCCGACCGCGGCGACCCGCAGTTGCGCGGGCGGCTTCGGGACGCGCGCGAGCACCGCCGCCACGGCGTGCCGGCTCGCGAATACGATCCAGGCAAAGGACGTGAGGCGCGCGAGCGCTTCATCGAGCGCCTTCGAATCCGAGGCCGTGACGCTCACCGCCGGCCACGACAGCACCTCGAGGCCGAGACTGCGGAGCTCGCGGCTCAAGGGCCCGTCGGGGCTCTCCGCGCGGGTCACCACGACGGGCCGGGTGGCCTGTTCGCCGCTCATGGGGCCGTCACTGCAAGCGCCGAGCGTTCGCGCGCGATCAGCTCGCCCGCGCCGGCTTGAAGGAGCTCGTCCGCGATCCGCTCCCCGAGCCTCTCTCCCTCGGCGGCGCTGAGCGGAGCACCGCGCCGCGCGCTCGCCGTTCCGTGCGCGCGCAGCTCGCGTGACCCGTCGAGCGCGCACACGGCGGCCTGCAGCGTGAGCGTGTCGCCGCGCATCTCGGCCAGGGCGCCGAGCGGCACCTGGCAGCCTCCTTCGAGACGTCTGAGGAGCGCCCGCTCCGCGCTCACCGCGAGCCGCGCGCCGCGGTCATCGAGC
>DASXKA010000027.1:0-4652 GCA_036497085.1 Steroidobacteraceae bacterium
TTGGTGCTGCCACGCCCGACGCCGGCGATCACTATCAGACTTCGCACCCGCTGTACCGCGCGATCAGCGAGCTGGCGCACCTGCGCCTCGCGCATCCGGCGCTGCTGATGGGCCGGCAGCAGACGCGCGCGGCTGCCGACAGTCCGGGCCTGTTCGCGGTATCGCGGTTCGATCCGGCCGACGACCGCGTCGATCGTGCTGGCCTTCAATACCTCGCTACAGGCGATCGACGCGGTGATCCGCGTGGACGCGCACTCCGGCCGTTTCCGGGCTCTCCATGGGGAGTGCATGGCGCAGAGCGCAGCTCCCGGCAGCTACCGGGTACGCGTTCCGGAGCTCGGGTACCTCGTCTGCGAAGCGGAAGCGGGCACTTGAGCAGCCTGCCCGCCCCGCTTGCCGATCCGGCCGCTGAATGGTGGCGCGGCGCGGTGATCTACCAGATCTATCCGCGCAGCTTCGCCGACTCGAACGGCGACGGCATCGGCGACCTGGCCGGGATCACCGCGCACCTGGACTACGTTGCCTCCCTCGGCGTCGACGCGATCTGGCTCTCGCCCTTCTTCACCTCCCCGATGAAGGACTTCGGCTACGACATCAGCAACTACTGCGACGTCGACCCGATCTTCGGCAATCTTGCAGATTTCGACCGGCTACTGACGAGGGCGCACGAGCTCGGCCTGCGAGTCGTCATCGACCAGGTTCTCTCGCACAGCTCGGACCAGCATCCCTGGTTCAAGGAGAGCCGCATCAGCCGCGACAACCCGCGCAGCGACTGGTACGTGTGGGCCGACGCCCGCGCAGACGGCACGCCCCCGAACAACTGGCAGTCGCTGTTCGGCGGCTCGGCGTGGACCTGGGACGCCCGGCGCCGCCAGTATTTCATGCACAACTTCCTGCGCGAGCAGCCCGATCTGAACGTGCACAACCCCGCCGTGCAGGACGCGCTGTTCAAGTGCATGCGGTTCTGGCTGGACCGCGGCGTGGACGGCTTCCGCCTCGATGCCATCAACCATGCCATGCACGACCGCCAGCTGCGCGATAACCCGCCGGCGCTGCCTGGCGGGCGGCCGCCGCGACGCTCGTCGGAATTCCAGCAGGCCCTGCACAACAGATCGCAGCCGGAAATGCTCCCGTTCCTCGAGCGTATCCGCGCGCTGACCCAGGAGTACGGGGGGCGGTTCACCGTGGCCGAGATCGGTGGCGAGGGTGCCGAGTCGGACATGCCCCTCTACACGCAAGGGACGCGGCGCCTGCACACCGCGTACGGCTTCAATTTCCTGTACGCCGACCGGCTGAGCCCCGCGCTCGTGCGCGCAGCCATGGACGCCTGGCCGGACACGGCGGGCACCGGCTGGCCAAGCTGGGCCTTCTCCAACCACGACGCGCCGCGTGCCGTGTCGCGCTGGGCGGCGCCCGAGGACCGCGCCGCCTGCGCGCGCTTCGTGATGCTGCTGCTGCTGACGCTGCGGGGCAATGTGTTCCTCTACCAGGGCGAGGAATTGGGATTGCCGCAGACCCAGATAGCCTTCGAGGATCTGCGCGATCCGGAGGCGTTCACCAACTGGCCGCTGACACTCGGACGCGACGGGGCGCGCACGCCGATGCCCTGGCTGGCCGCCGCACCCCAGGCCGGCTTCACGACCGCCAAGCCGTGGCTGCCACTCGGCGCCGGTCACGCAAACCTGGCCGTAGAAACGCAGCAGCACGACGCGCACTCGACTCTCAATCTCACGCGCCGGCTGCTCGGCTTCCGCCGCCGCCACGCCGCGCTGCGCACCGGCACGCTGCGGTTCCTCGATGCGCCCGCGCCCCTGCTCGCCTTCGAGCGCGGGACGGGCAGCGAGCGGTTGCTTTGCCTGTTCAACTTCGGCGAGGCACCGCAGCCCGTGCCCTCTGATTGGGCCCGCTCGTGGCGCCTGCTCGAGCAGGTCGGCGACGCCAGCCTCAAGGCACTGCCGCGCTGGTCGGGGCTGATCGCGGCGCCCGTGGTCTGAGCGAGCAGGCGGCGCTAGTGATAGCGCACGAACACCGCAGTGGTGCGCGCCGGCACGGTGAAGGTACCCGAGGTCGCGCTCGAGGTGAACTTCCAGCCCGCCAGCAAGGTCGAGTCGGAACCGGCCTGCTGCACCGGGTGCAGCGACTCCTGTCCGCTGCCCGTGCCCTGGGCCACTCCCGCGAATGACGCCAGCGAGAAGGACTGCGAGCTGGTGCTCGCGTTGTAGAGCACCACCACGCTGTCGTACCCCGAGGTGGTAGCTGCGACGCAGCCCGCGCCGAGAATCTGCTCGACGATCAGGCCGTGCACCTGCTCGCCCTGGTCGGGGAAGCTGATGCATCGATTGATGTCGGCGGCACTGCCGAGACGGAACAGGTCGGTCGCGCGGCGGATGGCCAGGAATTCGCGGAAGCGCGCGGCGACGGAGGCGATGGTGGCTGCATCGGGCACGGGCCTCGAGCCGAGCAGCGGCGCGAGGGTCGCGGCGTTCGCCGCATTATTGCCGGTGTTCTGCGGCGGCAGCCCCACGCTCCAGTTGTTGACCGAGCCGTCCCAGTAGATGCGGTTGAAATAGTCGCCGGAGTCGAAGCTGTTGCTGTCACCGGACTTCGAGCGCAGCAGGTCATCGGCGCCGTGCACGAACGCCACTCCTTCGGCGAGCAGCGCCAGCGACAAGCCGACCACCTGCGCGCGGCCGGCGTCGGCGACGCTGACACTGGCGGGATGTCTGTACTGACTGATATCGAACAGTGTCTCGTTGTCGTGGCACGCCACGTACGCGAGGTTCTCCTGGGGCTGCTGTGTGTAGCCGGTGGGGCTGCCGAAGTAGTCGACCTGCGCGCCCGTGACGCCCACGCGCAGCGGGAAGCCGGCGAGATTACCCGCCAGCCCGACGCTGATGCGGTTCTGCAGGATGAACAGCGCATCGCCCGAGTCCCCGCTGCAGTCGGGCGCGTCGCCGGGATTCAGGTTGTAACACAGGCCGTTGATGAACCCCTGGTGAGCAGTCAGGGCCGAACCGCTGTCGGAGGGGCCGCCGCCGCGCACGCCGTCGCGCAGCCGGTCATTGAAAGTGCCGATGCCGGTGCCGGCCATATTGGCCTGCGTCGCGGGCGTGATCACCGCCGACACGGCACTGTTCGGCGTCCAGCCCTCGCCGTAGAAATAGGTATAGCCGCGCCCGTCCCTCGCCGCCACGGCGCTGACCGCGGTCAGTGCCTGGAGCATCGCAGCCTTGGGGATCATGCTCATGATGTCGAAGCGGAAGCCATCGACCTTGTACTGATCCGCCCAGCGCGCCAGGGTGTCGATCATCAGCCTGGCCATCATCGCGCGTTCGGTCGCCGTGTCGGCGCAGCATGAGAAGCTCTCGACCATACCGTTGCCATCGAGCCGCTGGTAGTACCCCGGAACGATCTGATCGAGAACCGAGTGCGGAGCCTGGCCGCTGGCGCTGGTGTGGTTGTAGACCACGTCGAGAACCAGGCGCAGCCCCGCGGCGTGCAGGGCCTGCACCATCTGCCGGAACTCGAGCACGCGTGTGAGGCCGTTGGTGGGATCCGAGGCGTAGCTCGCCTGCGGCGCGCCGTAGTGAAATGGATCGTAGCCCCAGTTGTAGCAGTCGGTTCGCTGAGCGGCGATCACGGCGAGCTCGGCCGCCGTACCGCTGCCGGTGGTCGCCGGAATGCCGGGGCTCATGCACGTCAGCGCATCGATCGAGGCGAAGTCGGTCGCCGGCAGCAGGTGCACGTGCGTGAGACCGGCGCCGGCGAGCGCCGCCAGGTGCTTCATGCCGTTGCTGGCGAGGTCGGTGAAGGCGAGAAACCTGCCCTGATGCGCCGCTGGCACGCTCGAGTCGTTGACGGAGAAGTCACGCACGTGCAGCTCATAGACGACGCTGTCGGTGGGAGTTGCAGCGGTGGGCGGCAGCGTCCCCGGCCAGCCGGCCGGCGTCACCGCGCCGTCTGCGAGGTTGACGACCATCGCACGCGTGCTGTCGCCGTTGAGCGTGACCGCATACGGATCGCTCGTGGTATTGGTCACCACTGCGCCGTAACCTGAGTTGGAGGCAGCCGCGCGGCTGAACACTCGGACCGAGTAGGTGTAGTACGCCGTGTTGGTCCAGGACGCATCCGGCGCCGTGTAGCTCCACACGCCGCTCGCCGGGTCCTGCGTCATGCTCACCGACATCGGGCTCTGCGTCGCGGCGGTGGCGTAGACGTTGAGCGTCACCGCACTCGCGGTCGGCGCCCACAGGCGAAACGTCGGCGCGTCGGTCGCATCGAATGACACGCCGAGCGGGATGCCTGCCGCGCTCGCGCCGTACACGCTATCGAGCACCGGACCGATCTGCACCTGCGAACCGTTGGCCGGCGTGGCTCCGGCGTACTGCACGACGGCCAGCTGGTCGCGCAGCAGCGCACCGGACTGCGCTGCGGTCCCGGCCGGCACCAGGAGGGCGACCGCGCTGGCGTACTGAGGAAAGGCCGCCTGCTGGGCGGCGGTCAGCGTCCCGGTGGCGAGCGCCACACCGCCGGAGTTGTCGCTGCCGCTGATGTCGCTCGTGCCCGGGGCGAGGGAGCCGCTCGAGGAATAATAAAGCCGGTAGGCGTGAGCGGCGTCCACCCCTGGCCACACGATGGTGTTGGCATCCAGC
>DASXKA010000028.1:0-4178 GCA_036497085.1 Steroidobacteraceae bacterium
TTCTACGGCCACGGTCTGCCCGAACAGCTGCGCGCCGCGGCGGCACGCGATCGCGGCGCGACCGTATTCGCCTACTACGTGCGCGATCCCGAGCGCTACGGGGTGGTGGAGTTCGATGCGGCGGGCCAGGCGGTCGGGCTCGAGGAGAAGCCGGCGGCGCCCCGCTCGCATTACGCCGTCACGGGCCTGTACTTCTACGACGCCGGTTGCGTGGCGGCGGCGCGCGCACTCAGGCCCTCAGCGCGTGGCGAGCTCGAGATCACCGACGTCAACCGCGCGTATCTCGCGCGCGGCGCGCTCAAGGTGGAGGTGCTCGGGCGCGGGGTCGCCTGGCTCGACACCGGCACGCACGCCTCGCTCCTCGCGGCGGCGAATTTCGTCGAGACCATAGAGGCGCGGCAGGGGCTGAAGGTGTGCTGCCCGGAGGAGATCGCGTACCGCCAGGGCTTCATCGACCGCGCACAGCTCGAGCGGCTCGCCGGGCCCCTGAAGCGCACTGGCTACGGCGAGTACCTCGAGAGCGTGCTCAACGAGCGGGTGTTCTGATGCGCACGGCGGCGCTCGCCCTGCCCGGCGTGCTGCTGATCGAGCACCAGGTGTTCGAGGATGCGCGCGGCGCCTTCTTCGAGAGCTGGAACGAGCGCGACTTCGCCGCCGGCGGCATCGCGGCCCGCTTCGTGCAGGAGAACGTCAGCCGTTCGCGGCGCTTCGTGCTGCGGGGACTCCACTACCAGATCCGCCAGACCCAGGGGAAGCTCGTGCGGGTGCTCGCCGGGGAGATCTTCGACGTGGTGGTGGACCTGCGCCGCTCCTCGGCCACATTCGGCAGGAGCTGCAGCGTGGCGCTCGATGCCGGCGGCGCGCGCTCGCTGTGGGTGCCGCCGGGTTTCGCGCACGGTTTCCTCGCGCTCGCCGACGAGACGCGGGTGCAGTACAAAGTCACCGACTTCTGGTCGCGCGAGGCCGAGCGTACCCTGCTCTGGAACGACGCCGCGTTCGACGTACGCTGGCCGCTGCCCGCGGGCGTCGAGCCGCTGCTCTCGGCAAAGGATCGTGACGGGACACCGCTCGCAGCCGCGGAGTGCTTTCCTTGAGAGTGCTCATCGCAGGCGCCGGCGGCCAGCTCGGCCGGGCGCTCACGGCCGCGGCTCCCGCGGGTCACGTGGTGAAGGCCTGCACGCGCGCCGAGCTCGACATCGCCGAGGTGGCCGCGGTGCGCGCGGTGTTCGCCGACTTCGCGCCCGAGCTCGTGGTCAATGCCGCCGCCTTCACCCGCGTCGATGACGCCGAGCGCGACCCCGAGGCCGCCGGACGCGCCAACGCTACCGGGCCCGCCGTGCTGGCGACGGCCTGCCGCGCGACCGGCGCCTGGCTGACGCACGTGTCCACCGACTTCGTGTTCGACGGCCGGCAGAGCCACCCCTACGACACCGGGGCGCGCGCCGCTCCACTCTCGGTCTACGGGCGCACCAAGCTCGCCGGCGAGGCTGCGGTGCGGGCCGAGCTCGGCGAGCGCTGCGCGGTGGTGCGTGCCTCGTGGCTCTACAGCGCCGCGGGCGGATTTGCGGCACGGATGCTGACCCTGATGCGCAACCGCCCGGAGCTGCGGGTCGTGAGCGACCAGGTGGGCGCGCCGACGCACGCTACCGGACTCGCCGGCGCCCTCTGGGCGCTGAGCGCGCGCCGCGCCGCGGGGCTCTGGCACTGGTGCGATTCCGGGGTCGCGAGCTGGTACGACTTTGCCGTGGCGATCGCCGAGGAGGCGGTGCGGGCAGGTCTCCTGCCCAAGGCGCCGCCGATCGTCCCGATCGGCACCGCCGACTACCCCACCGCGGCGGCACGCCCCGCCTACAGCGTGCTCGACAAGCGCGCTACGGAGCAGCTTCTCAAGGTCACCGCGCCGCACTGGCGCGTCGCGCTGCGCGCCACGCTCGCCGCTGCGGGCGCCGGCGGCGGAGCGCGCCCGTGAGGCGGCTGCTCGTCACCGGCGGGGCCGGTTTCATCGGCGCAAACTTCTGCCATTACTGGTGCGCCGCGCACCCGAACGACCGGGTGGTGGTGCTCGATGCCCTCACCTACGCCGGCAATCTCGCGAGCATCGCGGGGCTCATTGATTCCGCCAGGATCCGTTTCGTGCGCGGCGACATCGGCGAGCGCGAGCCGGTGGCCGCGCTGCTCGCGGAAGAGTCGCTCGGAACGATCGTGAACTTCGCCGCCGAGTCGCACGTCGACCGCTCGCTCGAGGACCCGGCGCAGTTCCTGCGCACCAACGTGCTCGGCACCCAGGCGCTGCTCGAGGCGGCGCGCGCGGCCTGGGGGCCGGACGCCGCGGCGCGCGGCTGTCGCTTCCATCACGTGTCGACCGACGAGGTCTACGGCTCGCTCACCGCCGCGGCGGCCGCCTTCACCGAGAGCACGCCCTATTCCCCCAACTCCCCGTACGCCGCCAGCAAGGCTGCGGCCGATCACCTGGTGCGCGCCTACGCGCACAGCTTCGGCCTCCCCGTGACGATCAGCAACTGCTCGAACAACTACGGGCCGTTCCAGTTCCCGGAGAAGCTACTGCCGCTGTGCATCCTCAACATCCTCGAGGGCCGGCGGCTGCCGATATACGGTGATGGGCAGCAGATCCGCGACTGGCTGCACGTGAGCGATCACTGTCGCGCGCTCGAGCTGATTCTCGCCGAATCCGCAGCCGGCGAGACCTGGAACATCGGCGGCTCCACCCAGGAGCCGAACCTCGTCGTGGTCGGCACGGTATGCGACCTGGTGGACCGGGCCTTTGCGGCCGAGCCGGCCCTCGCGGCGCGCTTCCCACGCAGCCCGCCGGCGCAGCGCCAGCCCGCCCGCACTCTCATCGAGCACGTCCGTGACCGCCCGGGCCACGACCGCCGCTACGCGGTCGACTCGGGCAAGATCGGCGGGCGGCTCGGGTTCCGCGCCGCCACGCCACTCGCGGCCGGCCTCGAGGCGACGGTGCGCTGGTATCTCGATAACGAGCCCTGGTGGCGCGGCGTCGTGAGCGGCGAGTACCGGCAGTGGTACGCTCGTCAGTACCCGGGAACTCAGGGCACGTGACAGCAAACCTCGCTTCCGACGCCGATCAGCGCGCCGCGCGTGCGCTGTTCCGCCGAGCCCGGCTGCAGCACTGGCTGGGCCGGCGCGGTGAGGCGCTCGCGCTGTGCCGCCAGGCCGTGGACCGCGCCGACTATTCGCGTGCCTACACGCTCATGTCGCAGCTGGCGCTTCCGGGCGAGGACTACTTCCGCGTGCTCGGGCGGATCCATCGCCACCTGCGCCCGCGCAGCTATCTCGAGATCGGGGTCTCGCGCGGCGAATCGCTCGCGTGCGTGTCGCCGGAGACGCAGGTGCTCGGCATCGATCCCGCGCCCAGGCTTGCGCGTCCGCCACCCGCCAACGTCAGGATATACCGCGAGACCAGCGACGATTTCTTCGCCAAATACTCGCCGCGCGCCGAGCTCGGCGGCCAGCCGATCGAGCTCGCGTTCATCGATGGCATGCACCACTTCGAATGCGCGCTGCGCGACTTCATCAACGTCGAGCGTGCCTGCTCCGCCAGCTCCGTGATCCTGATGCACGACTGTTATCCGCTCGACGAGCGCACGGCGCAGCGCGAGCAGGTGACGGGTTTCTGGAGCGGTGACATCTGGCGGCTGCTGCTGCTGCTGCGCAGGCAGCGCCCGGACCTGGTGGTGCGCACCATCGCGACACCGCCGACCGGGCTCGGCATCGTCTTGAATCCCGACCCGACCTCGCACGTGCTCGCCGACCGGCTGCAAGAGCTGGTCGCCGAGTACCTCGCCAAGGACTTCGGCGTGCTCGCGGGGGCCAAGCCCCAGGCGCTCGGTCTCCTCGAGAACCGCTGGCCCCTGGTCCGCGAGCTCCTCGATTCGCGGCCGAAGTCCTGAGCCGACGCGTCTTGTTCATGAGCGCGCGGCCAGCAGATCCTGGACGCGGGCGCGCAGTGCCCGCAGGTGCAGCAGCGTCTTCTTGCGGATGCGCACGATGAACTTGAGCTGCTCGACGAGGCGCATCAGCGCCGGCGCCGCCCACGCCGGTATGCCCGGCCGGAACACGTGGCCAGAGGCGAGCGTGCGCGAGCCGCGGAAGGCGGGGTACATGCGCCGCACCCGCTCGAGCTCCTCGCCCGGGTCGAC
>DASXKA010000029.1:0-6265 GCA_036497085.1 Steroidobacteraceae bacterium
ACAATCGGATGGCGTGGCAGGAACATCACGGATCGGATAATTGTTGAGATTGAACGGCTGCGCGCTTGACGTGGTAAGCGGCTTGACCCACAGTGCAGATGCAGAGTTAAGCGCGAGGAGACATCCGTGAAAATGGGCATCGTAGGCGTTTGAATTAGAACATCTATTTCTGCTCGGGCGACGCCCGAAGCTGGAAATAGCGTCCTCTCGGCCGATTCGGCGCCGCTGCAAATACTCTACGCTTCGTGTGAGCCACGGGAAGTCCGGTTCCCCACCGGTCTTGAGGCTCCGCTCCGAAGTCATCAATGCCACGTTCCCTAGGGGTCAGCCCGCCGCCGTCTGACTTCTCGAACCGCTTACCGGCCTTTATCCAGCCGCGTATCGCTGCATCAGTGAGGGTGCCCATCTAGTGCTCCGTGTGTACCCGTAGAAACTAGCCCATGCGGCTTACGGGGCGCGCTAGCGGACACACGAATCATGCGCCGACTGGATTCTTGGTGATACGACCCGATACACATAACGCGGCTCAGAATGCGCGAATTAAGACGGAATTTCTAGGGCAGCAGTCGTATCACGTCAGATCGTCAAGACTTATTCAGCGTTCTGCACCTGCTCGCGCATCTGCTCGATGACGACCTTCATGTCGACGGCGCTGCGCGTGGTCTCGAGGTCCTGCGACTTCGAGGACAGCGTATTCGCCTCGCGGTTGAGCTCCTGCATGAGAAAGTCGAGCCGGCGACCGGCCGGCTCGCCGCCGCCGACGACCCGGCGCACCTCGGTGACGTGACCGATGAGGCGCTCGAGCTCCTCGTCGATATCGAGCCGTTGCAGCAGCAGCGCCAGCTCCTGCTCGAGGCGCTCGCGATCGACCTGGGCTGCGAGCTCCGCGACGCGCTCGTTGAGGCGTGTGCGGGCGCGCGCCTGCACCTCGGGCACGCGGGTGCGCACGGCGGCGACCAGCGCCTCGAGCGTGCCGCAGCGCTGCTCGAGCAGCTCGCGCAGCCGCTGCCCCTCGCGGGCGCGCGCCGCGGCCAGCTCCTCGAGCGTCGCGCCAAACAGCGCGCCGGCGGCCGCGAGCAGCGACTCGCCATCCGCCGCCTGCTCCTGCAGCACGCCGGGCCAGCGCAGCACGTCGAGCACGTTCACGGTCGTCGGACCATGGAGCGAGCGCGCCACGGTCTGCGCCGCGTGCAGCAGCCGCTCGAGCGCGCGCGCATCCACCTCGAAGGTTCCGCCGCCGCCCGACGGACGCCGGTAGCTCATGGAGCAGTCGACCTTGCCACGCCGCAGTTTCTGCGCGAGCCGCACGCGCAGCTCGCCCTCGGTCGAGCGCAGCTCGTCAGGCAGGCGGAAGGCCGCCTCGAGGAAGCGATGATTTACGCTACGCAGCTCGCACACCAGCGTGCCCCAATCTGCGCTGGCTTCACGGCGCGCGAAGCCGGTCATGCTCGCGATCATGCTCGCGATCCGCCTTGAAAAGCCGCGCGGTCATAAGCGCGGGGCGGGCCGCAGCGCGTCACGGTCTTGGCCGCAGCTACGCTCAGGCGCCGCACAGGTGATATAAAGTCCCGGCAAGTCTAACAGATGCAATGGAAGCTTCTTGCGGGTCGAATACGCCGACATCAGCCTGCGGGGCGGGCGCGAGGAGAATCAGGATCGGGTCAGCGCGGCGGTGGCGGAGCACGCGGCGCTGCTGATCGCGGTCGACGGCATGGGTGGACATGCCCATGGCGCGCGCGCCGCCCAGGTGACCCAGCAGGTGATCACCGAGGCCTTCTGGCACTCGCCGCAGCCGCTGTTTGATCCGCTCGGTTTCCTGCATCTGACGCTCGGGCGCGCGCACGAGGAGGTCGCCCGGCTCGGCGCGCAGCTGCCGCTCGAGCAACGGCCGCGCGCCACCTGCGCGGTGTGCCTGATCCAGGAGCACGCCAGCTGGTGGGCGCACGTGGGCGACAGCCGCGTGTACCTCGTGCGGCGCGGCGAGCTGGTCTCCCGCAGCCGCGACCACAGCCACGTGGAGCTGCTGCTGCGCGAGGGACTGATCAGCGCCGAGCAGGCGCAAACGCACCCGATGCGCAACTTCGTCGAATGCTGCCTGGGGGGCGATCCGATCCTGCCCGACATGACGCTCAGCCGCCGCCGTCCGCTCGAGCCTGATGACCTGCTGCTGGTGTGCACCGACGGCTTCTGGGGGCCGCTCAAGGACCCGGAGGTCGCCGGCAGCCTGAACGGCGGCGGCCAGCTGCGCGAGCAGCTGCTCGAGCTCGGCGCGCGCGCCGTGCAACGCGCCGGCCCGGCGAGCGACAACACCTCGGCGGCCGCGTTGCGCTGGCTCGGGGACTGAGGATGGGGAGACCCTCGGGACGCGCACCCGATGAGCTGCGGCCGGTGCGCTTCACGCGCGCCCACGGCAAGCACGCGGAAGGCTCAGTGCTGGTCGAGTTCGGCGACACGCAGGTGCTGTGCACGGCGAGCGTCGAGGAGTCGGTGCCGCAGTTCCTGCGCGGCAAAGCCCAAGGCTGGATCACCGCCGAATACGGCATGGTGCCGCGCGCCACTCACACCCGCACCGCGCGCGAGGCGGCGCGCGGCAAGCAGAGCGGCCGCACCCAGGAGATCCAGCGCCTCATCGGCCGCTCGCTGCGCGCGGTGACGGACCTGCGCGCGCTCGGCGAGTGCACCATCACGCTCGATTGCGACGTGCTGCAGGCCGACGGCGGTACGCGTACCGCCTCCATCACCGGCGCCTACGTGGCGCTCGCCGAGGCGTGCGAACGGCTGGTGGCGCGGCGCCGGATCGCCGCGAGCCCGCTGCACGGCCAGGTGGCGGCGGTCTCGGTCGGGATCGTGGGCGGCGTGGCGGTGCTCGACCTCGACTACGCCGAGGACTCCCAGGCCGAGACCGACATGAACGTCGTGATGAACAACGGCGGCGCCTTCATCGAGATCCAGGGCACGGCGGAGGGCCACGCGTTCCGCCGCCACGAGCTCGATGCGCTGTTGAATCTGGCGGCGGCGGGCATCGGCGAGCTGCTCACGCTGCAGACGCGGGCACTCGGCGCGCCGTGAAGCGCGCGGTGCTCGCGAGCGCCAACCCGGGGAAGCTGCGCGAGCTCGCGGCGGTACTGGCGCCGGCGGGGTTCGAGCTCCTCGCGCAGACGGCCCTCGGCATCGACTCGGTCGCCGAGACCGGCACGACCTTCCTCGAGAACGCCCTCATCAAGGCACGCCACGCGGCCGCCGCGGCGCGCTTGCCGGCGCTCGCCGACGACTCGGGGATCGAGGTCGACGCGCTCGGCGGGCGCCCGGGCGTCTGGTCGGCGCGCTTTGCCGGCGCGGGCGCGAGTGATGCGGCGAATCTCGAGCGCCTGCTCGAGGAGCTCGAGGGCGTTCCCGCGGCGCGCCGCACCGCCCGTTACCAGTGCGTGGTGGTCTGGGTGCGCACGGCGGACGATCCCGCGCCGCTCACCGGCACCGGAACCTGGGAGGGCCGCATCGCCCTCACGCCGCGCGGCAGCGGCGGCTTCGGCTACGATCCGGCTTTCGTTCCCCAGGGCGAGCGGCGCAGCGCCGCGGAGCTCTCCGCCGCGGAGAAGAACAGAGTGAGCCACCGCGCACAGGCCTTAGCAAGGCTCGTCGCGGCGCTCGAGTCGGCCGGCGTATATTCGCGCCCATGAATCGCGGCCGGCTGTACGTCATCTCGGCGCCCTCCGGCGCCGGCAAGACCTCGCTCGTGAAGGCACTGCTCAAGAGCGAGCCGCGCCTGCGGCTCTCGATCTCGCACACCACCCGCACGCGCCGCCCCACCGAGGTGGAGGGACGCGAGTACCACTTCGTCTCGAACCCGCAGTTCGAGGAGCTCAGTGCGCGCGGCGAATTCCTCGAGCACGCGCGTGTGTTCGACAACAACTACGGCACCGCGCGCGCCTTCGTCGAAGCGCAGCTCGCCCAGGGGCACGACGTGCTGCTCGAGATCGACTGGCAGGGCGCGCAGCAGGTGCGCCGCGCCATGCCCGAGTGCGTCAGCATCTTCGTGCTGCCGCCGGCGCGGCAGGCGCTGGCCGAGCGGCTCGCACGCCGCGCGACCGATACGGCCGAGGTGATCCGCCGGCGGCTCAGCGACGCGGCCGGCGACATGTCGCATTACGGCGAGTTCGACTACGTGGTCGTGAACGATGTCTTCGAGCGCGCCGCGGCGGACCTGAAACGCATCATCGACGGCCAGGGCGAGGACCTGAAGAGCGGCCGGCCGGAGCTCAAGCCGCTGCTCAAGGACCTGCTGGCGCCGGCCTGAGTGGCGCGCCGCCCGCCTGCTGGCCGAAACAGGCCCTTTTCGCTTATAGTTAAAGGCCCTGTGCACCCCGTGCAGGGTGTACTCACAGATGCGTCCCATGGCCCGAATCACCGTAGAAGACTGCCTGCACAACGTCGACAACCTGTTCCAGCTGGTGCTGCTGGCGGCGCAACGCGCCCGCCGGCTCGCCAACGGCGCGGAGGCGACCATCCCCCTCGAGAACGACAAGGCGACGGTAGTCGCGCTGCGCGAGATCGCCGCCGGCAACATCACCGTGGAGATGCTGCGCGAGCCCGAGCCGGCGCCCGAGCCCGCCGCGCCGGATGCGGAGAACCAGTCCTCGTTCCGCGCGCCGCAGTTCGGCCTCGGAGACTGACGACAGCGCGCCACCTATGGACTATGCGTCTTCGCTCCGCGGACTGCTGCCCGGCGGAAGACGCACCCCGGGACTGAAGGACCTGCTGGCCATCGCCGGCGGGTACCTCGCGCCCGAGCAGGTCGGACGGATCCGCGAGGCGGCTGAATTCGGCGCCTCGGCCCACAAGGGACAGAAGCGCCTCTCCGGCGAGCCCTACATTTCCCACCCGGTGGCGGCCGCCACCATCCTCGCCGACCTGCACCTCGACACCGACACCATCGTCGCGGCGATCCTGCACGACGTCATCGAGGACACGCCGACCCCCAAGGATCAGCTGGCGGCGCGCTTCGGCGCGGACGTCGCCGAGCTCGTCGACGGCGTCACCAAGCTCGATCAGATCAAGTTCAAGAGCCGCGAGGAGGCGCAGGCGGAGTCGTTCCGCAAGATGCTGCTCGCGATGGTGCGCGACCTGCGCGTCATCCTCGTCAAGCTCGCCGACCGCACCCACAACATGCGCACCATCGAGGCCATGGCGCCGGCGCGGCGCCGCGCCATCGCACGCGAGACGCTCGAGATCTACGCGCCTATCGCCGAGCGGCTCGGCCTCTACAACATGAAGCTCGAACTCGAGGACCTGGGGTTCAAGGCGCTCTACCCGCGCCGCTACCTGGTACTCGAGCGCACGCTGCGGCGCACGCGCGGCAACCAGAAGGAGTTCCTGAAGAAGATCGAGCAGCAGCTGAAGGCGTCGCTGCTGAAGAGCGACATCCAGGCAGAGGTCGAGACGCGCGAGAAACACCTCTACAGCATCTACAAGAAGATGCACCGCAAGCGCTCGATGCTCAACGAGATCGTCGACGTGTACGGCATCCGCATCATCGTCGACCGGCCCGACACCTGCTACCGCACGCTCGGCGTGGTGCACTCGGTGTTCAAGCCCATGCCCGGGCGCTTCAAGGACTACATCGCTATCCCGCGCGCCAACGGCTACCAGTCGCTGCACACGACGCTGTTCGGCCCGAACGGTGTGCCGATCGAAGCGCAGATCCGCACCGGCGACATGCACCGCGTCGCCGAGGCCGGCATCGCCGCGCACTGGAAGTACAAATCGGGCGGCGATTCCGGCTCGATGCAGCAGGAGCGCACCCGCGAGTGGCTCTCGAACCTCGTGTCACTGCAGGAAGCCGGCAGCTCGGAGGAGTTTCTCGAGAGCGTCAAGGTCGATCTGTTCCCCGACAAGGTCTACGTGTTCACGCCCAAGGGGCAGATCCTGCGCCTGCCCTCGGGCGCCACCGTGGTCGACTTCGCCTACGCGGTGCACACCGACATCGGTAACCGCTGCGTCGCCGCCAAGGTCGACCGGCGGCTGACGCCGCTGCGCACGGTGCTGCGCAACGGCCAGACGGTCGAGATCATTACCGCCAAGGGCGCGACCCCGAACCCCTCGTGGGTCAATTACGTCGTGACCGCCAAGGCGCGCTCCGCCATCCGCCATTACCTGAAGGGCCTGCGGCGCACCGAGGCGATCGCGCTCGGCATGCGGCTGCTGTCGCAGGCGCTGCGCGAGTTCGGCCTCGCCCTCGAGGACGTCAAGCCCGACGTGCAGCGCGCCG
>DASXKA010000030.1:0-27399 GCA_036497085.1 Steroidobacteraceae bacterium
TACGTACAGGCCGTGCGGGGTCATGACGCGCCGATAGTCCGACACCGAGTGAGTGCTGACGTTGTCGACGATCAGGTCGTAGTGCTCGCCGTCCCTGGTGAAGTCTTCGCGGGTGTAGTCGATCACGTGGTCGGCGCCCAGTGAGCGCACGAGCTCGAGGTTCCTGGTGCTGCACACGCCGGTCACCTCGGCGCCGTACGCCTTAGCGATCTGCACGGCGAACGTGCCGACGCCGCCCGAGGCGCCGTTGATCAGGACCTTCTGCCCGGCCTTGACGTGGCCCTTGTCGCGCAGCGCCTGCAGCGCGGTAAGCGCCGCGATGGGCACCGCAGCGGCCTGTTCGAAGCTCACGTTGCCGGGCTTCGGGGCGATCGCCCGATCCTCGCGCACGGTCACGTAGTCAGCGAACGCTCCGAACTTCCCGCCGAACACCTCGTCGCCCGGCTTGAAGCGCTTGACGCTCTTGCCTACGCCCTCGACCGTTCCGGCAAAGTCGACGCCGAGGCGCGGGTTGTCGGGCTTGCCGAAGCCCGCATCGATGCGCACCAGGTAGGGCGTGCCTTCCACGTAGTGCCAATCGAGGGGGTTCACTGAAGCTGCATGCACTCTGACCAGGACTTCGTCGTCGGCCGGAGTCGGCTTGGGGAGGTCCGTGTATTTGAGGACTGCGGGCGGACCGTAGCAGCCGCGCTCGATCCCCTTCATCGCCTTGACACCCGCGGGCAGCGGGGGCGCCGCGCCGCACGGAGCGGTGTGGGTCATGACCAGCGCCAGTGTCACCACACCGGCTGCGACGATCACCACGAAGGTGCTCAGGATCTTATAGCGCAGTTTCACGAGCACACCGGCGGTTGCGGGAGGGGATAGGGTGGTCGCCGTTAGTGTACCCCGGCCCGCGCGGGGGAGCGGCTTCGCCTCACCGCAAGACCGGCTCGCTCCCCCGGGCGCGCCTCACAGCGGGTAGTCGCAGACCAGCTCCGTGTGTGAGCGCTCCCACAGCTCCGCGCCCATGGCCCTGACCCTGAGCAGTACCGAGGGTTGGCGTGCCAGGCTGGGCGCGACACCCGCCCCGGACGGCTCGAGATTGGCATCGACCGCCACACGCAGCGTGCGGCCGAAGGTCCGGAGGGAAACGTGGACGTTCCCCGCGGGGCCCGCGGGGCAATGAGCCAGGATTTCACTCAGCAGGCTGTAGAGTTGCTCTGACTGCCGCTCATCGAGCGTGAGCGGCGACTCCCCGGTGACACTGATCTCGAGGGGCGTCCCTCCGGCGGTACGGCTCTCCAGAGCCTGCAGCGCCGCGACCAGGTCCCCCTGCATGGCCTGCAGCGGTGCGAGGCGGTGTGCGACCTGGGCGCAGTGGTCCGCCGCGCGCTTCGCCTGCCGCGCGAGCGACTCGAGCAATTCGCGCATCCTCACGGGAGCCGCCCGCCGTCGGACCTCGAGCGTCAGCTTGTGGGCCACGATTCTCAGCTCCGCCAGCGGCCCGGACAGGGACCGGCGCAGCTCCACGCCGAGCTGGCGCCGCTCGAGCTCGGCGCGATCGAACAGCAGGCGCCGCAGCGTGTTGCGCTCGGTCACATCGTGAGCGAAGCAGATGCTCACCCGACGGCCGTCGAGAAAGGTCCCGTAGGACCAGATTTCCACGTCCATGCTGTCGCCCGATTTCCTGACGTGCTTCATCGCGAGCGGCCCGACTGCACTGTCCTCCGGGCTGGCGAGCGCGGCCGGACTCATCCCGGGAGAGAGCAAGCGGGTGACGTTGAGCGCGGCGAACTCCTTGACCGTGTATCCATACGCGCGTGCCGCGGGCTCGTTTGCCTCGAGGATCTGTCCGGTACGTGCGTCGTGCACCCACAGAGGCCGCGGATCTCCCTGAAAGAGGCGGCGATAGCGCTGGTTGACCGCCCCGATCTCGCGACGGCGCCGGTCGTGCTCGGCGAGCAGTGCGGCCAGAGACAGGCTGACGACACTCAGGACGCCGATGAAGCCCCACAGGTAAGCGACCCCGGTCACCGCCTCCTGCGTGGCGATCGCTCCGCGGTGCATCGCGAACCCCGCCACCGCGGCCAACGCGCACATCAGAGTGGCCAGCGAGGCGAGCGCGACGCCGAGGCGCGCGGCGGCCCACAACACCAGCAGAATGCTCAGTGTCAGCAGGGGGAGCAGTATCTTTGCGTTGGTTACGTCGAGCAGCATCAGCCCCCAGCCGCCGAGACACAGGCACCAGGTGACGAGCTCGCCGGGAGACTGCCTGAGGGCGCGTCGCACCGTGACGGGCAGTGTCAGAGTCGGGACCAGGAGCACGATGCCCGCCAGGCCGTCCACCCACCACCGGACTGCGGCCGCGAGCAGTGCCGGCGTGATGCATACACCGGAGGAGTCGGGGCAGGCGAATAGCGGCGCCACCCCTGGGGCCATCTCGCGGCTACCGTCCGAAGCCAGGACCAACCCGACCGCCAGACTCACCACCGTCTCCGCCGTCCATCCGAGGACCGCCGCGGCGCACAGTCTGAGCGGGTCCTGCCAGCGTTCGAGGCTTGGCGCAAAGCGCCAGCGCCTGAGCAGCACGACGATGCCGTAGGCCGCCGCGGTGTAGACGGCTGAGAACAGCAGCGCAGTCACCAGCGGCTCGCCGATCAGGCCGAAGCGGAACAGGGCCGTACCGATGAGCACCGGTGGCCACAGCCGCCCGCCGCCGAGCAGCAGGGCAGAGACCGCCACGCCCGTCAGCAGCGAGGGCACGGCGAGCCCTGCATCCGCGTAAGTGAATCCGGAATTGTGAGCGCTGGCGAGCAGGTAGGAGGCCGCACCGCCGCTCCAGCAGGCCGCGACGGTCAGCAGCCAGAGCGCGAGGCGCCGGAGCGCATGGAGCGGCGCGGCTTGCGCTCCGCCGTTGTCATGTACCGCCTGACCGAAGGCGGGCGCCGCAGCCGCCACCGTGTCCGGTGTGCTCTCCGGCCGCGGGGCATCGCCCGGCGGGTCTTCGGCGTTCGGGACCGCGGCGGTGAGCTGATAAAGAGTGGACTCGGCCTGCTGCGCGTGCGCAGCCAGTTCGAGCAGGTGAGGCAGATCGGCCGCGTCGACCACCTTGGCCGCCTCGGTACGCTGCAACAGTGTTCCGGAGCCGTGCGCGATGGCGGCGAGCAACTGACCGACGCCGTCGTTCAGTTTCTGGGACAGCCGGCTCGACTCTCTGTCGGCAGCCGCGAGCCAACGCCGCCGCAGATGCTGCTGGTCGGTCATGTCGACCGCGTACAGGAGATTGACCGCCCGGCCGTCGAGCTCGAGCGGCGTCGAAACCAGCTCGACGTCGATAACCCGGCCACCGCGGGTGCGATGTGTTACGAGCGGCGCCGCTACCAGCCTGCCCTCGGGCGGCGGCAGCTCGGCATGGCTGCGTGTTTCCGCGCTGAGGTCGGCCATCTTCATGCAGAGGAACTCGGCCTCGCTGTAGCCGTAGCGGCGGACCGCCTCGACGTTGGCCATGAGTATGCTTCCGGCCTGTGCATCGGCGACCCATGCCGGGGTCGGATTGGCGGTGAACAGCGACCGATAGCGCTCGGCGAGGACTGCGAGCCGCCGGTCGTTATGGCGCCGCGCGCTGAGGAGCACGCTCAGTATCGGACTCACGCAACACAGAAGCCCGATGAAACCCCAGGTGGCGGCAAGACTCGCGAGCACGTCGGCACTCGCGAGCGGGCCGACTCCCTGACAGACGGCGACGGCGGCGACACAGGAGAACAACAGCGTGCACAGAGCCGCCATCAGACCGCCAAATTCGGCGGCGGACCAGGCCACCAGCAACAGCGCGGCGAGCAGCAGCAACCATGACGCCTCGGCACGTGACAGCTCGAGCGTAACGGCACACCAGACGAGAGAGAGTACGCAAAGGCCCGCGAGCCTCGGCGAGCGCTTGTGCACCGCGCGCCGCAGACTGATCGGGCTGGCGAGCAGCGCCGGGACCATGAGTGCGATCCCGGCGAGCGCATTCAGCTGCCAGCGCGCAATGATCGAGACGAGATCCGCAGTCACGACCGGAGTGAGTGTGCCCGGCTGGGTCAGTGCACGCAGATAATCCGCAGGCAGGCTGTGAGGCGCGAGCCAAACGGCCGCCATACAGCCGACGATGTCGGCGAAGGCCGCGATGGCCCGGCCCGCCAGTGCGGCAACCAGCAGGATCAACGGGTCGGCAAGGCGCTCGAGCTGCCGCCGGAAATGCCACGCGCGCATGATTTGTACGGTCATGACGACGCTCAGCGTCTCGCCGGCGGCATCGACGGCCACGATGACCGGCGGATCGCCGCGCAGCACTCCCCAGATGAACAGGGAGCCGAGCAGCACGCCCGGCCAGGTGCGCGTGCCCCACAGCAGCATCAGGCTCACTGCGATGCCGTCGGCCAGCCAGGGGAGTGGGAACAGGATCTCCGTGACGCGCGCACTGACCGCCTGTTCGACGTACAGGAGCATGACGCCCGCCGGCAGGACATAAGCGGCAAAGAGCAGCAGCGTCCCCGCCCAGACCGGCAGGGGGCGCGGCAGCAGCCTCAACCTTCCGATGGCATACAACAACGCGACGACTCTCTGCGATCGGAAAAATGCCAGTGTGTCACGGGTCACAGAAGCGATTCCGAGACCCGCGTGGCAGACCCGGCCGAGTTGGTGCGGCGCAGCAGAGACGTGCTGCGCGGTTTTGCGCGAGGCGGGGCGCTCCGCTCTCCCTCACACTGGATTGACGAGAGGCGCGATCGTGCTCACGGCAAGCGCGGCCTCGGTGCGGTCGGGGGCCGTGGTCGCATCGTCGAAGCCGTAGTAATCGTTGTCGCCGATTACCTGGAACACGAGGCCGTCGCGGCGCGGCACGAACGCGACGCCGCGGCAGCCGCGCATGTCAGGAGCGCAGTCTCTGGCCCTGCGGATCGTAGAGGGGCGCGAGCCGCACGGTCGCGCTGCGCATCTCGCCGAGTATGTCTATCTCGAAGCGTGCTCCGTCGCGGGCGAGTGCCGACGGCACGTAACCCGCGGCCAGGCTCTTCCCTACGCAATGCCCGAAGGCGCCCGAGGTGACGTAGCCGACCGCGGCTCCATCCTTCATGATCGACTCGTAGCCGATGACCTCGGCATCGAGCGCGGCGACCTCCATGACGACGAAGCGGCGTTTGGGTCCCGCGGCGCGCTCGGCGAGCACGGCCGCGCGGCCGGTGAAGTCCGGCTTGTTGAAATCGATGAAGCGGTCGAGCCCGGTCTCGGCGGCGGTGTAATCCGGCCGGAAGTCCTTCTGGAAGGAGCCGTAGCCTTTCTCGAGGCGCAGCGACGAGAGCGCACGTCCGCCGAAGGGCCTGAGGCCGAGATCGCGCCCGGTCTCCATCAGCTCGTCGTATAGCGTTGCGAAGTAATCGGGCGTCGTCCAGATCTCGTAGCCCAGCTCGCCGGTAAAGCCGGCGCGGCTCAGGACCGAGGGGGCGAAGCCTACCGCCGTCTCGCGCACCTCGAACAGCTTGAAGGCGCCGGCCGACAGATCGATGCGCGTGAGGCGCTGCACCAGCTCGCGCGCGCGCGGCCCCGCGACCGACACGCCGTTCAGGGTCGAGGCCAGTGAGCGCACGAAGACATCCGCCGGCGGGTCCGCCTGCCAGAACCAGCGCAGGTGAAATTCCTCGGCGAAACCGGAGCCGAAGATCAGGAAGCGATCCGGGGCGAGACAGGCGATGGTGAGATCGCCGACGATACGGCCGTCCGGATTCAGCATGGGCGCCAGCGCAAGCCGACCGAGTCGCGGCAGGCGCGAGGCGAACACACGATCGAGCCAGGAACGCGCGCCGCGGCCGCTGACCTCGTACTTGCCGTAGTTGGTGGTCTCGTAGAGGCCGACGGCGCTACGCACTGCCTGACACTCGGCGCGCACGATCGGGAAAGCCTCGGAGCGGCGATAGGTCGGAGTCTCGACGGGCTCCACGCCCGGCGGCGCGAACCAGAGCGCGTTCTCGAGCCCGTAGTTGGCCCCCATGCAGGCTCCGGCCGCTTTGAGCTTCTCGTAGATCGGCGAGCGGCGCACCGGGCGCGCCGCCGGCAGCTCCTCGTTGGGATAGGCGAGGCGAAAGCGGCGCGAGTAATTCTCCGGAACCTTGAACGAGGTGTATTGCGGCGTGGCGAACGCCCCGAAGCGCGCCACGTCCATCGAGATGATGTCCTGGCCGGGATCGTTCTGCGCCATCCAGCGCGACAGCACGAGACCGATGCCGCCTCCCTGACTGAAGCCCGCCATGACGGCGCACGCCACCCAGTAATTCCTGAGGCCCCGCACCGGTCCTACGAGAGGGTTGCCGTCGGGCGCGAAGGTGAAAGGGCCATTCACCGCCTTGCGGATACCGACGCGGCCCAGAGCCGGAAAGTGCCTGAAGCCGACCTCGAAGTAGGGCGCCAGCCGCTCGAAGTCCTCGGGCAGCAGCTGCATCGAGAAGTCGTCGGGAGTCTTCACCGGCGACCAGACGATGCCGTGCGGCTCGTAGGTGCCGATCAGCACGCCGCCGCGCTCCTGGCGCACGTAGATCTCGCCGGCGTAGTCGGTGGTGTTGACGAGCTCGTTTGCACGCCCCTCGAGCTCGGGAAGATCTTCGGTGATGAGATAGTGGTGCTGCATCGCGAGCACCGGCAGCTCGATGCCAACCATGCGGCCGACCTCGCGCGCCCAGAGGCCCGCGCAGTTGACCACGTGCTCGGCGTGCACCGTGCCCTTGTCGGTCACCACGTCCCAGGTGCCGTCGCGGCGTTGCGCGAGCGCCTCGACGCGCGTGAAGCGCTCGACCGAGGCGCCGAGCTGCCGCGCCGCCCTGGCGTAGGCGTTGGTTGTACCGGAGGGGTCGCAGTGCCCGCCATCGGCACGCCACAGCGCGCCGATGAAGCAGCTCGGGTCGATGAGCGGGTTGTACTCGAGCGCCTGTTCGAGCGAAATCATCTCGGTCTCCATGCCGAGATAGCGTGCCCGAGAGCAGATGAGCCGCAGGCTGTCGAGCTCGCCCTGGTTGGCCGCGAGCATGAGACCGCCGTTCGGATGCAGCCCGCACGACTGGCCTGACACCCGCTCGATCTCCCGATAGAGGTCGATCGTGTACTTCTGCAGGCGCGAGATGTTGGCCTCGCCGTTGAAGGTGTGCATGCCGCCCGCCGCATGCCAGGTAGACCCGGAGGTGAGCTCGCTCTTTTCGATGAGCAGCACGTCGGCCCAGCCGATCCTGGCGAGATGATAGAGCACGCTTGCGCCCACCACGCCACCACCGATGACCACGGCCCGCGCCGAATCCTTCATGTCGAGGCCTCTGCGCACAACGCGCTCACCGTCGCATCCGGGGCCAGTGCGAGCCCGAAGGGCCGCGCAGTCTCCACGAGCCACTCGTGCAGGTGTCGCGCGGTGGTGGTCGGTGTCAGGAGCAGCGTCCCCGCGGCGAGCTGGGCGAGGATCGCAGGCACCTGGACCAGGATTGTGGCAGCGGCGCGGCCTGCAGGGAACGCGCGCGTCTCGAGGTCGAGCCTGCAGGCCCGTGCGAGCATCTCGGGAACCGTGGGACCGGTGAGGAGGAAAGCCGCCAGGGCCGAGGACAAGTCCACGGCGGCGGCGCTTCCCTCGCACAACTGCCGACAGTGCTCGGCGCTCGCGCCCGGAGCTGCCGGGGGCATCAGCAGCAGCCAGCGGTCGGGGCGAACACTCAGCGTGAGGCGCCCGGAGTGAGCCGCTGTAGCACCCGGTCCGGCGAGCACAATGTCGCGCCGGGCGGCGAGCCGAGCGAGGTCGGACGCTCGCTCACGGAACGCGGCCAGCTCGACGATATCCACCGGGCAGGTCGCGAGCGTGATCGCGCTTTCAGGACCGGACACGGGTGTTTTCCGCATCGAGCATGTGGGGACTGACGACTTCGACCTCGGTGCTCTCGTCGTGGATGGGCGAGGTGCCCAGAAGGCGTGTGCCGATGCGCTGCCGGCCGCCGGCGAGCAGGGCGAGCCCTACCCACCCCTCGAGCTCGACGGACGGGGTCGAGGAGGTGACGTAGCCGAGACTCGCGGTCGGCGACCCCGGTGCGACCAGGTGCATCCCGTTGCGCAGCCGGTGCGCGCGGTCGACGGGGCGCACGCCGACGAGCTGCAGCCGATCCGGCGCCGTGAGACCCGGGCGGGTGGCGAGTGCGCGGCCGATGAAGTCGCCGCTCTTTTTCAACATGCGCTGGAAACCCAGGTCATCGGCCGTGGTGTTGCCGTTGAGCTCGGCGGTCGTGACGTGACCCTTCTCGATGCGCAGCGTATTCAGGGCATCGAGGCCATAGGGGCGGATACCGTAACGCCGGCCCGCCGCAAGGACCGCCTCCCACGCGGTGCGTGCCGCGCCGGCCGGCACGGCGAGCTCGTAGGCCAGCTCGCCCGAGAAGGAGATACGGAACAGCCGCCCGGCTATGCCGGCGATCCGAGCCTCGGCCACCGCCATGAACGGAAAAGCTGCATTCGTCAGGTCGAGATCGCCGACCACCAAGGCCACCACCTCGCGCGCGTGCGGACCTGCGACCGCGAACTGTGCCCACTGGTCGCACACGTCGGTCAGGAGGACGTCGAGGTTGCGGCACACCGACTGCTGGTGAAACTCGAGGTGCTCGAGCGCGGCGGCGCTGTTGGCGGTCGTAGTGGTGACGAGGAAGTGCGTGGGACCGAGGCGCGAAGTGGTGCCGTCATCGAACAGCAGACCGTCCTCGCGCAGCATGATGCCGTAGCGGGCGCGGCCAACCGCGAGCGTGGAAAAGGTGTTGGCATAGACGAAGTCGAGGAAGCGCGCGGCGTCGGGCCCCTGCACGTCGATCTTGCCGAGCGTCGAGACATCGGTGATGCCGACCGAGCGACGCACGGCGCGCGCCTCATCGAGCACCGCGTCCCAGCCGGCGGCCTGCGTGTAGACGAGCGGTCGCAGCCACAACCCCGTGTTGACGAAGGTCGCGCCGGCGCGCTCGTGCCACTCGTGGAGCGGCAGACGCCGCTTCGGCTTGAAGTGCCCGCGCACCTCGCCGCCGGCGAGGGCCGCAAACGGCACGGGCTCGGCGAACGGGCGCGGCTTCACTTGCCCGACCTCGGGCAGCGGCGCGCCGCGCGCCTCCGCAAGCACGGCGGCGGCTGCCACTCCGCCGATGCGGCCCTGATCGGTCGCCATCCCGCAGGTCGTGAACCGCTTCATGTGTTCGACGTGCTCATAACCCTCGCGGCAGGCAAGGCGCACGTCATCCGCCGTCACATCGTTCTGCAGATCGACGAAGGCCTTACCCGGCGCGCGCACCTCCCAGAGCGGCGCGACCGGAGTCGCGTCCCGGTCGGAAGGCGGAACCGGGCCCGCCGGAAGCGGTGGCACCGTCCGCCCGAGCTCCGCGGCGAGCGCCCGGGCCGCCGTCGCGCCGTCCAGAGCGGCCGCCGCGAGGCCATAGATGCCGCGCGCGGCGCCGGCGGCCCGTCCCACCGCCAGGGGCGGATCCGCCGTGAAGGCGGCGATCCCGTCGTGCCACTCGAGGCGGGCACCCAGCTGGCAGGCGAGCGAGGTGATGGGACTGTGGCCGCCCGACATGAGGAGACAATCGGCATCGACGCAGCGGGTGCTGCCGTTGCGCGCCGCGACGCGCACAGCGCGGACGCTGCGCCGGCCGAGGACCCGCGTGACGACGGCATCGGTGATGACCTCGATGCCCGCCTCCTGCGCGCGCCGCGCCGCGACGGCGCCCGGGCGGGAGTCGATCACCGCGGCTGCCCGCACGCGCGCTTCGGCGAGCGCAAACACGGCCTCATAGGCCTCATCGTTGTTGAGGAAGAACGCGGGCCGCAGACCCACGGCGACTCCGTAGCGGCGCAGGTAGCCGAGGGCGGCGCCGGCGAGCATGACACCCGGGACATCGTTGCCGGGAAAGGCAATCAGCCGCTCGCTGGCCCCGCACGCGAACAGCACCCTGCGGGCGCGCACGATCCGCAGGCGCTCGCGCAGACCGCCGAAACGCGCACGCTCTCCAGGCGTGAGCGTCTCGAGCGCAGCGAAAACCCCGTGCCCGTACGCGCCGAGCACCGTTGTGCGTGCCAGAGCGCGGACCGCCGGGAGTGCCGAGATCCGCCGGCACATCTCCTCGCGCCAATCGCTCCAGCGCGCATCGAGGAGCGTGCCGCCCCCGGGTACCACGTCCTGGTCGGCGAGCAGCACCCGCAGGCCGGCCGCGCCCAGCGCCGCGGCTGCCGCGAGCCCGGCGCTGCCGGCGCCCACCACGAGCACGTCTGCATGATCGTGCACGATCTCCGCCGGCGCCGCGTGGTCGGTCACGCGGGCCTCGAGCCTTCCAAGGCCCGCTGCGCGACGGATGAGCGGCTCGTAGACGCGCTCCCACGCCCAGCCGGGCGCCATGAAGGTCTTGTAGTAAAAACCCGCCGGCAGGAAGCGGCCGAGCAGATCGTTGACGGCGAGCAGGTCGAGCTCGAGCGAGGGCCAGCGGTTCTGGCTCACGGCCACGAGACCCTCGTGCAGGGCGAGCGTCGTCGCGAGCCGGTTGGGCTCGCCGCCCGCCGCGTCGACGAGATCGACCAGTGCGCAGGGCTCCTCGCACCCCGCGGTCACGATGCCGCGTGGGCGGTGGTACTTGAAGCTGCGACCGACGAGGCGGCGGCCGTTGGCAAGAAGTGCCGAAGCGAGTGTGTCGCCAGCGAGCCCCTGCAGCTGCGCGCCGTCGAAGCGGAACGCGAGCGGGCGCGCGGGGTCGGTGAGCAGCCCTTGCGCGATTCGTGCCGGGCCCGTCACGACGCCTTCCCGGCAGGAGGCATCGCATCCGGCGCCCCGACCCAACGGATCTCATGGCTGAGCGTGTGGCGCTCGATCTTGAGGAGCCGGCGGCAGCCGCCGACGTGCAGCCACCACTCGAGATGCCAGCCGAGCGGGTTCTCCCGACTGTACACGTAGCGGGTGAGCTCCTCGAGCGCGCGCTCGGCCGCCGGGCGCGATCGCGTGGCATCGCCCCGGTAACGAAACTCCACTTCGTCGCGCGTACCGCACCAGGGGCAGGGGATTCTCAGCACGGCAGCGTGTCAGTGCAGCCAGGGGAAGGGACCGGCGCCGCGCTCGTCAACCATGCGTCCGGCGGCGAAGCGCGCGAGATCAAGATGCGCAGCGACCGGGTGCGGCGTGCCGTGCGCGATCAGGTGCGCGGTCGTGAAGCCTCCGGCAGGAATCGCCTTGAAGCCCCCGTAGCACCAGCCGCCGTTCAGGATCAGGCCCGCGAGCGGCGTCTTCGAGATGATCGGCGAGCCGTCCATCGTCATGTCCATGACACCGCCCCATTGCCGCAGCACCTTGACCCGCGCCAGCGCCGGCAGCAGCGTTACCGCGGCCGCGGTCACTTCCTCCACCATCGGCAGCGTCCCGCGCTGGCCGTAGGTGTTGTAACCGTCGATCGCCCCGCCGAACACGAGCCCGCCCTTGTCGGACTGGCTGATGTAGAAGTGTCCGGCGCCGTAGGTGAGCACCACGTCGAGCACCGGCTTCAGGCCCTCGGTGACGAAGGCCTGCAGCACGTGAGTCTCGATCGGGAGCTCGAAACCTGCCATGCGCGCGAGCTCGGAGGAGTGCCCGGCCACCGCGAGGCAGACGGTGTCGGCGGCGACGAAGCCGCGGGCGGTCTCGACGCCGGTCACGCGGCCGCCCTCGTGGCGGATCCCGGTCACTGCGCAATGCTCGACGATGTCGACGCCCGCCTCGGAGGCGCCGCGTGCGTAGCCCCAGGCGACCGCATCGTGGCGCACCGTGCCACCGCGCGGCTGCAGGAACCCGCCGAGCACCGGGTAGCGGCCGTTGTCGAGATCGACCAGCGGCACGAGCGCCTTCACCGCCTCGCGTGACAGCGCCTCCGCATCTACGCCCTCGAGGCGCATCAGGTTGGCGCGGCGGGTGAAGAGGTCGCGCTGCGCCTCGGTGTGAAACAGGTTGAGCGCGCCGCGCTGGCTCACCATGGCGTTGAAATTGAGCGTGTGCTCGAGACTCTCCCAGAGTTTCAGCGAGAGCTCGTAGAAGCGCACGTTGTCAGGCTGAAAGTAGTTGGAGCGGATGATGGTGGTGTTGCGGGCGACGTTGCCGAGGCCGAGCGGGCCGCGCTCCAGCACCGCGACGTCGCTGATCCCGTGCGCGGCCGCCAGGTAGTAAGCGGTGGCGAGCCCATGCCCGCCGCCGCCCACCACCACGACGCGGTAGCGCGGGCGCGGCGCCGCCTTGGCCCAGGCGTGCGACCAGCCGCGCTGTCCGGCGAGTCCCTCACGCAGCAGCCGCCACAGTGAGTAGCGGCCGCTCGAGGTCCGCTCGGGACCGCTGGCGGGAGCGGAAGATCGCGGCGGGGACGGCATGGGTGAGCGCATCATAAGGGGTGCGGCCCTTGACGCGCACGGTGACAACCGACAACGTGTCTGCGTGGGGCGGATCCTGAAGTCGCTGTGCGTGGCCGCGGTTCTCTCGCTCAGCGTGGCGAACGCCGCGCCCGCCGCCGTCGTGGTCTCCTCCAAGCTCTCGAGCGAGTCGGCGATGATCGGCGAGATGATCCGCCTGCTGCTCAATGCGCACGGCGTGCCGACGGTCGACCGGATGACCCTGGGCGCGACACCGGTGGTACGTAAGGCGCTGCTCGCCGGCGAAGTCGACATCTACGTCGAGTACACCGGCAACGCCGGGTTCTTCTTCAATGACATGGGGAATCCCGCCTGGAAGGACCTGCGCAGGGGCTACGAGCTCGGGGCGCGGCTCGATTACGCCGCCAACCACGTCGTGTGGCTCGCGCCGGCCGATGCCAGCAACGCCTGGGCGCTCGCCGTGCGGCGCGACGTCGCCGCGGCCAACCACCTGAAGACCATGAGTGACTTCGCGCGCTGGGTGGCAGGCGGAGGCAAGGTGATGCTGGCCTGTTCCGCGGAATTCGCCAACGCCGGGACGCTGCGCTCACTCGAGCGGACCTACGGCTTCACCCTCAGCTCCGAGCAGATGATCGTGCTCGCCGGCGGGGAGACCTCCGCCACCATCACGGCCGCCGCTGCCCGCACTAACGGGATCAACACCGCCATGGTTTACGGCACCGACGGCGGCATCGTCGCGGCCCAGCTGCAGATCCTCGAGGACGACCGGCACGACCAGCCGGTATATGCGCCGGTGCCGACGATGCGCGAGGCGGCGCTCAGGGAGTATCCGCAGGTCGCCGGCATCGTGAAGCCGCTCATGGAGAGCTTTACCCGCGAGACGCTGCAGCGCCTCAACGCCCGCGTGCAGGTAAACGGCGAGTCGGCCGAGTCGGTCGCGGAGGACTACCTGCGCGAGCGGGGTTTTCTCAAGTGAGCAGCGCCGCGCTGCGCGCCGGGCGGATGAGCCGTGTCGGACTCGCCCGCGTCGATCCGCTCGGCGCGGTACTGGTCGTGGCGGGGGCGGCCGCGTTGCTCTTCATGCCCTTCGTGCTCTTCAAGTCGAACCGCATCGTGCCCGGCGACCCACGCAGCCTCGCGCAGGTGCTGCCGGCCTGGGGGGCGCTCGGCTGCGCGAGCGTATTGACCGCGGCTGCGGTCGTCGCGTTGTGGATTGCGGACGCGCGCGTGCGGCTCGTGGTGGCACTCTTCGGCGTGCTCAGCGTGGCGCTCGCGGCCGCCGCGGCCGGCGATGCGTTGACTCCTGCGGGCGACAAGATCGTACGCATCGCGCCCGGCGGCGCCTTCTGGATGCTGACCATATGCCTCGCGCTTCTCGCAACCGATGCGATGACGCGTCTCAGGCCGGGGCCGGGGCTGCGGGTGCTGTTTCTCGCCGCTTCCCTCGGCGCAGCCGGGCTCGCCCTGGCGCACGGCACCTTCGATCATCTCTCGGTGATGCGCGAATACGCGGTCAACTCCGTACGCTTCGCACACGAGGCGCGTCAGCACCTGCGGCTCGCCTTCGGCTCGCTCGCCGCCGCCGCGGTGGCGGGGCTGCCGCTCGGCGTATTCTGTCACCGGCGCCCCCGGCTGCGGCCCGGGATCCTCGCGACGCTCAACGTCATCGAGACGATCCCGGCGATCGCGCTGTTTGGAATCCTCATGGCGCCGCTCGGCGCGCTGGCCGCGGCGCTGCCGCTCGCCGACCGGCTCGGCATCCGCGGCATCGGCGCCGCGCCGGCGGTGGTCGCGCTGTTCCTCTATTCTCTGCTGCCGATCGTCGCCAACACGGTGGCGGGCCTGAAGCGCGTGTCGCGCGCCGCGGTGGAAGCGGCGCACGGGATGGGCATGACGGACTGGCAGGTGCTGACGAAGGTCGAGCTCATTCTGGCGCTGCCCGTCATCCTCACCGGCGTCCGCGTCGTCCTGGTGCAGAACATCGGCATGGTGACGGTGGCGGCGCTGATCGGAGGAGGGGGCCTGGGTGCGTTCGTCTTCCAGGGCATCGGCCAGACCGCGATCGATCTGGTGCTGCTCGGCGCCATCCCGATCGTCACAGTGGCGTTCGCCGCCGCGCTGGTGCTCGATGCACTGGTCGAAGTGCTCGAGCGGGTGAAGGCATGAGGATGCAGCCATGATCACCGTCGAGAACCTGACCAAGTGCTACGCGGAGGCGACGGTCGTCGACAGTGTCTCGTTCACCGTCGAGCGCGACTCGATCACGGCGATCGTCGGCACCTCGGGCTCGGGCAAATCGACACTGCTGCGGATGATCAACCGCCTGGTCGAACCGACTGGCGGCCGGGTGCTGGTCGACGGCCGCGACACCCGGGATGAGCCGGCCTATCTGCTGCGTCGGCGAATCGGCTATGTGATCCAGGGCAACGGGCTCTTCCCCCATCGCACGGTCGCGGAGAACATCGCCACGGTGCCGCGCCTCCTCGGCTGGGACACGCGCCGGATCGAGGCTCGCGTACGCGAGCTGCTCGAGGTGTTCTCGCTCGACCCCGCGACCTATGGCGACGCGCTCCCGTATCAGCTGTCCGGCGGTCAGCAGCAGCGGGTCGGAGTCGCGCGGGCGCTGGCCGCCGAGCCGCTCGTGCTTCTCATGGACGAGCCTTTCGGCGCACTCGACCCCATCATTCGCGCCAAAGCGCAGGACGATCTGCTCGACATCCAGCGCCGCTTCGGCATGACCGTGGTGCTGGTGACCCACGACATGGACGAGGCCTTCCGGCTCGGCACCCAGGTCGCGGTCATGAGCGGCGGACGGCTGCTGCAGTACGACCACCCGGCGGTACTGCTGACGCGGCCCGCGGATCCGTTCGTGTCACGCATGACGGGGCTCGCGGACCGGGCCATGCGCCTCCTGTCGCTCGTCACGGCAGGCGAGGCGGCGCAGCCTGGCGCTTCGGACGGCCCGGTGGTGGCGCCGTCCGCCTCGCTCCGCGAGGTGCTCTCCGAGCTCCTGTGGGCCGGGGCCGACTCGGCCCGCGTCGTCGGGGCGGATGGCACGGTACGGGGACGGCTCACCGTCGCCGCCATCCTGGCGCGCGGGCGTCCCTAGTATGCGGCTCGCATCGGGGATGCCGCGCGCGGCGACCGTCCTGCGGCTGGCGGCGCTCGCGCTGCTCGTTGCGTTTCTCGTGAAGCCGCAGAGCTTCGCACCGCTCTTCGCGCCGCTCACGCAGTACGGCGCGCCCCCGGTCTACGACCAGGGTAATCTCCTCACGCTGGCGCTCGCCCAGCTCGGCACGGTGTGCCTGGCGGCCGCCGCGAGCACGATCGTCGCGGTGGGGCTCGGCATTCTGGTGACGCGGCCCAGCGGCGCGCAGTTCCTGCCCTTGTCGCGGACCCTCGTCAACATCGGCCAGACCTTTCCCCCGGTGGCGGTGCTCGCGGTCGCCGTGCCCCTGGTCGGTTTCGGGGAAAAGCCGACCCTGATTGCGCTTTTCGCCTACGGGCTTCTGCCGATCTTCGAGAACACGCTGGTGGGCCTCAGAACCTGTCCGCCCGCAGTGCTCGAGGCGGCGAGCGGCATGGGCATGAGCGCGCGGCAGCGGCTGCTCTCGGTCGAGCTGCCGCTCGCCACGCCGCTCATCCTCGAGGGTATCCGGCTCTCGCTGGTCATCAACGTCGGCACGGCGACCATCGGCTCGACCGTCGCGGCCAGGGGCCTCGGCGAGGTGATCATCGCGGGGCTCCTGTCGAGCAACACCGCCTTCATCCTCCAGGGGGGGCTCGTCACCGGGCTCATGGCCATCCTGCTGTACGACGGCATGGCGGCTCTCGAGCGGCGACTGCTGCGGCCCGTCACCCTGGACTGAGACGTAGACCCGTGTTCCGGCGCCGGCGCATCCGTACCCTTCGCAGCTGCACCTGACGACCGCAAAAGGGGTTAAATTACCCACAGGAGGTCGTCCCTTCGCGCCATGACGGCGAATGGAGCTGCTGCATTTCTGTGAACGAACTGATCCCACCCTCTGCGGCCGGCGCCGCCGGCGCGCTCGACGCCCCGCGACGAATCGCAGCGCTAGAGATTCCCACACTGCTGATTGCCCTCCTGGCCTATGGAGGATGGGGTGTCATCACACTCATGTACGGCCGCTGGCCGTTGTGGGTCGTGGCGCCGGTAGGCGCAGTTCTCGTGACGCTCCATGGCTCGCTGCAGCACGAGGCCGTGCACGGCCACCCCACGCGCTGGGGCTGGATCAACCGGCTGCTTGCGATCGTGCCGCTGTCGATCTGGCTGCCCTACGACTCCTACCGGATCAGCCACGTCGCTCACCACATCGACGAGCGCATCACCGACCCGCTCGATGATCCGGAGTCCTGGTACTGGACGGCCGGGGACTGGGGGCGGCTCTCGCCCTTGAGCCGCGGCATCGTGCATGTCTCCCAGACGCTCGCCGGCCGCGTCACGATCGGCGCCTATTGGTCGATCGGGCGCTATCTGCACGCCGAGTGGCGGGCGTTCGTCGCCGACAAGGAAGGAGTGCGGACGCTCTGGCTCGAGCACCTGCTGTGGTGCATCTCCGTACTCGTGTGGGTGAAGATCGTGTGCGGCATGCCGCTGTGGATCTACATGATCGCGATCGCGATCCCGGGCACGAGTATCACCCTGATCCGCTCCTTCGCCGAGCATCGCGCCCGGCCGACGGTCCGTGGCCGCATCGCGATCGTCGAGGGATCGTGGATCCTGGGTCCCGTTTTTCTCTTCAACAACCTGCACGCGCTGCACCACGAGGCACCGTGGGTCCCGTGGTACGAGTACCCCGCGCGCTACCGCCGCACCCGCGAGCGGCTCATCGCCGAGAACAGCGGGTTGGTCTACCGCACTTATTTCGACGTGGCGTGGCGCTTCCTGCTGCGCCCGCACGACTCACCCCTGCATCCGACCGACCGCGTTCAGGCCGGGAGCGCGTAGCCGGCAGCCCTCGCTTCGGCATCCCATTCGAGGAGTGGGGCGAAGGTCTCTCGCGAGACAGCAGCGAATCCCTCGAGCAGTAATTGCTGCGCGAGCGGCGCGAACCACGGGCGGCTCGCCGCAGCCTCAAATGCGCCGCGGAGCCGCTCTACCACGCCCGGACCGACGCCGTTCCCCGCCACAAAGGCCGGCATCGGTGCGCTGTCGGTCGAGGCGAGCACGCGGATTCCCCGCGTCAGCTGCGGCGCATGCCGGGCAATCAGCAGATGCCAGTAGGCATCGAGCGGTCCGACGTCGAGGCGGCCCTCGCGCACGTCGTCGAGAACCCGTCGGGCGGTAACCAGGTTACCGGTCATCTCGCCATAGAGCGCCGGCCGCGTGGCTGTGCGGTAGCCGAGCAGGTGGTGGCGAAAGGCGTTGAACCCGGAGTGCGAGTGCGCGACCGTCCAGCCGGCGCGGCCACCGAAGGTATCCTCGAGCGTGCGGTAGGGAGCGTCCGCGTGCACGATGAGGTCCGTGCGGTAGACCGCACGGCCGTGAGCCCACGGCGCACGCGGGATGGGAGCGGCGAGGGGGATTACCTGCGCCAGCTCGAGCGCGATGGGAAAACCGCACATGAAGACGGCGCCCAGGTCCTCCCGCTTCCACAGGCCCTCGAGTGGTTGCGGGGCCGGATAGGGGACGTAGTTGAGCTCGACCTCGGCATCCCGCGCGACGAGCCCGAGCAACTCGCACCAGCGCGCCTCGACCTCCGGGGTCACGGCGTACATGCGCGCGTTGGCGATCCGGCTCAAGTCGCGGTCAGCTCGCGCGTGCGCCGTTCGACGTATCCGGCTACGCCCTCGCGCACCGCCGGATCGAGCGGCGGTGGCACATAGTCAGCGAGCAGCTTCTTCCAGATGCCGGTCGCGCGCTCGGTGGCGGATTGGCTGCCGGCGTCGCGCCAGTTCTCAAAGTTCGACCAGTCGGAAAGGAGCGGGCGGTAGAAGGCCGACTGGTAGCGGGCGAGCGTGTGCGCTGCGCCGAAGAAGTGGCCACCCGCGGCCACTTCCTTGATCGCATCGACCGCCAGATCGTCGTCGCTGAAGCTGACGGGCTTCAGGATCTCGGCCCAGTTCCGCAGCAGCTCGGCGTCGACGACGATCTTCTCGAGCGAGGCGGACAGCCCGCCTTCGAGCCAGCCGGCGGCGTGATTGATCAGGTGGCTGTGGCTCAAGACCGCCGCCTGCAGCGAGAACGCCGTCTCGTAGGTCGATTGCGCGTCGACCGTGGGAGAGGCGTTGACCGCGCTGGTGCGCACCGGGATTCTCAGTCGCCGGCCGATCTGCGCCGCGGCGAGCACCGCGTGCACGTACTCGGGCGTGCCGAAGGCCGGGGAGCCGGTGCGCATGTCGACGTTCGAGGTGAAGCCACCGAGAACGCAGGGTGTACCGGGGCGCAGGAGCTGACACAGCGTAATCACGCCGAGCGCCTCGGCGGTCTGCTGCACCAGCGCGCCGGCGAGCGTCACCGGGGCCATGGCGCCCATCAGGGTGAAGGGAGTGATGACCACGCACTGGCCATGGCGCGCCATGATCATGATGTTGTCGAGGATCTCCTCGTCGACCCGGCGCGGCGAGTTGACGTTGGTCACCGTCATCAGCGTCGGGCGGTTAGCGAGCTCCTCGACCGAGCAGCGGTGCTCGATGGCCGACAGCGCGATGGCGTCCTGCGCCTGCACGCCGCCGATCCCGCGCGCCGCCCACACCGTGTCGGCACACTCGATGTGCGCCTGATAGGTCGCGAGGTGCCGCGTCGCAACCGGTACGTCCACCGGCTCGACCACGACGCCTCCCTGCCAATGCAGGACCCCGAGCGTGTGGGTGAGCTTGAGGATGTTGCGGAAGGCCTCCAGATCTCCGTAGCGCCTGCCGCCCTCGTTGTCGCGGATATTGGGCGCCCCCGTCACCGGACCGAAATTGATGACGTTGTCGCCGACGTGCAGGTGGCGCTGGGGGTTGCGGGCGTGAAGCACGAAGCGCTCGGGCGTGGTCTTCAGTTGTGCCTCGACGAGCTCGCGCCCGAGACGCACCATCTGGGTCGACTCATCGACCAGCGCGCCCGCCTGGGCGTAGATCGCCCGGGCGGGGGCGCTGCGGATCTCCAGGCCTGCTTCCTCAAGCACCCGATACGCCGCCGCGAGAATCCGCTCGACCTGCTCCCCGGTGAGAACCTCGAGCGGCGCCCAGGGATTCTTCAGCCGCGGAATTGGCGCGAGCGACGGCCCCGTCGACCGCGGGGCGCGGGAGCGCTCGCGGCGGCGGGGTGGAGCCGGTGCGTCTGACATCTAATTAGCTAGCTAAATCAGCATCTAAAAATGCAAAGTCCATGTAAAATCTAGTAAGCGCCTAGCGGCCTGGAGGCGGAGGGGGATTGGGCTGCCCGCCCGCAGCGGACGGGCCCGGTGGAGCCGCTGACGGTGTCTCGGGCGCCGCACCCGGCTCACCGTGCTCCCGGCGCTCCCCCATCCGATCGTAGTCGTGCCGCTCCATGAAAGGACAGTGCATTCCTTCGTGCCCGTCCCACATCGCCTCGTGCATGCGATGCATGTGCCCGGCGGCAAACATTCCGCCGAGGACCACGACGCCCGCGAGCACGAAGGCCCAGATGCCGAGGTAACGCCCGAAGGTCTTGAGCGAGCCTTCCGAGCGGCTCGAGAGAAAGAGCGCAACGTAGCCGCCGACGGTGAGCGCGGTCGCCGGAATCAAAGCCACGAGGAAAAGCATGCAAATTCCCCTACGCTAATTACCAGGAGCTGATCTTAACCCGCCGCTGCCGGTGCGGTCCGAGCATCCGGCGCATCCCGCGGGCTGCCGGCCGTACTCAGGCCGACGGCGGCTCGTGCTCGCGGTGGTAACGGTGAATCGCCCACAGATAACTCTCCATCAGAGAGTCCTTGCCGAGCGCGACCAGCAGGTCGTCGCGCCGCCGCGGGGTCGACATGCGGGCGAGCTGCGCCTTGGCGCGCGCGAAGTGACCGAGCTGATTGCGGTATTGCCACAGGAGCTCGCGGGTGGCCATTTTGTCCTGATGCAGCTCCCACACCCCGAGCAGCACCGCCATGAGGCCCATGGAGAAGGTGAGGATGTTCTTCAGCGGTATTCCGAGCCCCACGTCGATGCGGTGCAGCTGATCACCGAAGGCGAACAGCAGTGAGATCACGACCAGAATTGCGACGAACAGAATATGCCGCAGGTGCTTCACGCGGCGGCTGGCTCTCTCGAGCTGCGCCACCTTGCGCGTGAAGTAGCGGAACTGGCCCTCGATCCAGGCCTGCTCGACGCCCTGTGTGGCGACGTCGCGATCGGGATCGACGCGGTCGTCCGCGGCCTCGATGCCCTTGAGCACGAAGCCGATCCAGCCGAAGCCGCGGAACTTCTCGATGCCGGACAGGGCCAGCACCTCGCCGGCGTCCATGCGCTGGTCGGCGCCCGCGAGACGCAGGTAGAAGCGCGCACGCAGCGTCTCGGCAAGCGCCCGGTAGGTGAGATGCTTGCCGAACCAGCGCTTGCCCTGCAGCACGTAGTAGACACCGAGGCTGGTCAACAACGTCGCCAGGTAGGCAATGAGCAAAGCGCGCGATTCGGTGAGCTTCTCGTAGATGAGATAGGCGACCCCCATCGCGAAAGCCATGAAGGCGAAGAGATCGAACAGCCGGTCCGAGCGTTTCTGGTAGTAGACGGCGAGCGCGTCGGCCTTGCCGTATTGCGCATCGATGTGCTCGAGCATGGCCACCGCGGGGAGCACGGTGCGCGCGGGGACCGAGGCCATGAGGGATTCGGGCGTACTGAGCCGGCCGGCGCCGCTCAGGTGCTGGTACTCGAGGTTGTAGCTGTTGAGCTCGGCGAGCTGACGCCCGAGCCGGTCCGGCATGGCGCGCAGTACCTGCAGGACATTGTCGCCGGCGCCGGCGAGGTAACAGGGCTCGCGCGCCGGCGCATCGCCCGTGGCACCGCTGCGGTGCGCGGGCGTCCAGTACACGAGCCGCGGGGTGCTCTCGGGGTCCTCAGCCGCCTCGACGAACTGCAGGTCGTCCGCCTCGCTGTTATCGGCGGTGCGAACGCCCAGGTAGCGCAGCACGGTATCGGCCGTCCCGCCCGGGAGGTGCGAGCTGCGTCCGTCCCACAGCGCGAGCAGGAGGCTGCTGCGGCGGATGAGGGTGTCGGCGAGATTCGTGTACATGGCATCGCGCTGCTCGCGCGAGTGCGGCCCGGCGGCAGCGCCGGCCACGTCCCGCGAGAGCTCCACGCAGCGGACTTGCGGCCGGCGCAGCAGCTCCTTGAGCTGCACGAGCGTCTCAGCATCGAAGTCCGCCGCGTAGTGCTGGAGCGGCATCGGCAGCACCGCCTCCACCGGGACGCCGAGCCCGAGCGCGGTCTCTGCGACCAGGAGGTCCGCCCCTTCGGCCATGCCGACAATGAGCCGCAGCTCGGTGTCCGGCAGGTGCCCCTTCAGCTGTTGAACGAAGTCCGTGACCGCCTCGCGCAGCCGCGTGCTGTCATCCGGGTCGAGATCGCGATGTCCCGATACCCCGACCGTGAACGGAGAATTCCCGCTTAGCCTTGCGCTCGACACATCCACGATCTGAACCCGGGGACTGAGGCCTGAGGCGTCAGATTGTGAGGCCCGCGGCCGACCGGCCACAACCCGGACGGTGGCCGGGCTCTGCCTCCGGCAGCCGCCTTTCGAGCGGACGGTTCCGTGGTGCTGCGCCGGCTGCTCGAGCCAGCGGAGGTCGAGCTGCTGCGCGCGGGCGTCGCGCAGGGTGTTTTCGGCGCGGCTGCTGGGAGACGACATCCGGCACGCGCCGCGGGCGCGCCCATGGAGCACCCGCAGTTCCCGCCGCTCTGGGAGAGCGGCGCGGCCCCCGTTACTTGCCCGCTGACGCTACGCGGGTAGCCTCTCCGAAGAGGAACTTGCCCTTCATCATGCTCGAGTGGCCGGGAGAGGTGCAGAAGAACGCGTAGCGCGCCCCCGGCGCCAGTGCGGTGGTGCTGAACTTCACCGTCGTAGTCTCACCTCCGCCGACCACCTTGGTCGCGGCGATGATGCGCGCATCGCCCTGCGGGAGGTAACCGCGTGCCGCTCCGGCGGCGAGTCCGGCATTGACGACGCCCGATACGTCGGATTCCTTGGCCAGTACCCAGTCGTGGCCCATCACCGTGGCGCCGAGCTTCCCGGAGTGGTGCAGCGTGACCTCGACTTCGGCACAGGCCGCCGGAACCGCGAGCTCGCGCTGGTTGAACTGCATCATGTCGTTGCTCTCGATCGAGACCTTGCAAGGGTCAGCGTAGGCCACCGTACCAGCCGCGAGCAGCAGGGCGGCGCCGATAAGTCGCAGGATTGTCATGGGTCGTACTCCGCTACCTTTCGCGTCTAAAACAACATCCAGGCAAACAGGAACAGCGAATTGTTCTGGCTTGCCGATCTTCCAAAACCGTCGTAGCCGGCCGTCCCGCCGTTGAAGCGCAGGTAGCCCGTGTACTGAATACCGAGGCGCACGTTGACCCAGGGACGGGCGAACGAGTCGAGCTTGCCGAACGGTATGAACTCGAGCTGCACCGTGTAGCCACGCGTGTCGGGCGAGCCGACGGCGCTGCCGCTGAGCGGCGCAGGCCCGAACAGGGTGAAGTCGGTTCCACCCTGGAGGTCGAAGAACCCGAGTCCCGCGCTGTAGGTCTGTCGCCAGACGTAGCTCACGTCTGCCTCGAGCGCGTTCAGGTGGTTCGCCGCCTGATCGGCGCCTCCCAGGGCGAACGTCCCGTCGAGCTGCTGGCGCTCATGAATGTAGGACGCCTGTGCGATTACGGCGCCGGGTCCGTTGTCCGGGGTGTACTGGTAGGTGCCGTCGATGGCGATGTCGGTGAAATGGTCGGTGTCGGGAATCGTCGGATCCGGCTGCATGCGCACGTCGAGTCCGAACGTGCCAACCGAGAAGTAGTGGGCGTCGCTGCTCCACTGGTAGGCGGCCCGCCAGTAGGGCGCGATGCCCTTCACGTGGGGGTTGCTGCTGGGATAGAGCCCGACGTTATCGAGCCAGCGGTCCGAGAGGCCCTTATAGCCCCCGAGCTCGAGGTAGACATGGTCGTGGATCATGGTATACGCGGTCGCGCCGACTACGACTTGCGCGAGGCCGCCGCTGATGACCGGACCTGCGCTCAGTCCGGGAACCAGCGGACTGGTGATGTAGGGAAACGCCCACGCCGGGGTTGAATTCCACAGGTCCTGCACCGTCGGATTGTTGTTCACCGAGATTCCAACGACCGCGTCGGTGCCGAACAGGGTCATCGGTCGCGCGTAGCGCCAGTCGGTGTTGTCCCAGCTGTAATGCCGGTCCCCGCCGCTATAGGTCGACTGGGCAAATATTCCCGAGTGCTCGGTGAGGCGCGTGGCGACGAACAGCGACACCTGGTCGATGGAGAGGTTGTCATTGGCATGGTAATCGTCGACGGGCGGCGCCGGCTGCGCGGCGTCACTGCGGCTGAACCCGCCCTGGATCATCAACGCGACGGGCACATAGCTCTCGACCTTGCCGAAGGTATAACCGTTCAGCTTGAACTGGCGCCCGTAGGCGGTCAGGGCCGGCCCGAACGCCTGCACGTGGCACTGCGTACAGGGCATGCCCGTCTGCCTTGCAAAGCTCGGCACGGCACTTGCCGTGTCGGGCAGGAGGAGCTGGAGAACGATGAGAGAAGCAACGTTGCCTATCAGTCCTTTGAGAAGACGCACGTAGAGAGCCCTTTTTGTTGTGTCGAATCACGGTTGCACTTATAAACAAACGGGCGCGGGCAGCGACATCAGGTCGAGTCCGCGAGCGCTGGGTCGAATCCCGCAGCCGAAGGTATGGGAATTGCTACGCGGGACTACTCCATAGGCGTGGTGGCGCGCGCGGCCGACGGAGGGTTTGGGTCCGCAAGCCCTTGAATTGCTGGCCCTGCGGCGGCGGGGAACGGCAATGAAGTTCTTTCGGACGCGCTACCCGTCACGTCACGCGGCGCGAAAGTCAGCGTTCCCGGGTGGGTGATATATCTGCCGGAAGGACTAGAGTCCGCCGCTCATGCGGTGCACAAACGCCCGCAGCGCTGCGCGGTGGTCCTCCCACAGTGCGTAGGGAACCAGCGAAACGTTCGTTTCCGCCATGAGCGACAGCTGTCGCGACTCGGCAATCGAGCGCAGCGCTCCAAGATCGATGCTGTAGACGTTTGGCGTCGCCGCAGGCCCCGGCGGCGGGTGTACCGGAACGCTGATCCCCGCGTCGTACGGCGAGTGACCGTGCAGGGTGAGCTCGATGCGCCGGTCGTCCGCCTGTACGACGAGTGGCTCGGGATTCGGCATCGCGTAGCCGCGCACGCGCGGGTCCACCGTCGACCAGAAGTAGGCGACGAGGACGTAGCTGACCTTGCCGTTGCGGTCGACCGCCGCGGCGGCCAGCGTCACGTAATCGCGCGCGTTCGCGGCGACTTCGGTGCGGGCGTTGGCGAAGATGATCGGCTCGCCGACGACGGTGACGGTCGCCGCAGTCTGCTGGTCGAGATACTCGTGCGGTTGCAGGTCGCCGGCTGAGGCAGCCAGGGGCAAGTGCCCGAGCAGCAGAGCGAGCGTCGAGGCACTGCGTGCGGCTTGGTTCCGGGCGCGGCAGCTCACTATTGGAACATCACGCGATACGAGAGGCTTATATAGTAGCGCGTCGTGTTCTGAGTCTGCACGAAGGTGCCGTTGGGAAGCTGCAGGAAGGCCTCGCGGCTGCCGAGTTCCGCGCCCGTGTCGAGCTGGAACAGCCACCGCCCGCGCTCCCAGTCGAGCAGCGCCGAGGGGATATAGGTCGTCTCGGTGCTGCCCGTGGCAACGTCGTTCAGCCGATCGACCGAGAAGCGGGGCCCGAGACGCCAGGAACCGCCGATCGGGAAACGGCTGGTCAAGGCGGCCGAGTCGATTCTTCCGATCTCGGTGTTGCCGTGAGTCAGGGTGATCACGTTGAAGTCACCCTTGTGCCACAGGTCGTTGGCGAAGAGCTGCGTCTGGTAGGTGAGCAGCAGGCCGGTCCCGGACAACGCGGCCACACCGGCCGAGGCGGGGGTGGGCCCGGTCTGCGTGCCGGTGACGATGGCGGTGAACTGAAAACGCTGGCCGATTGGCTTATTGACCGTGAACGAGTAGTTGTCGGTGACCGGGGTGCGGTCACGGGCAATCTGATATAGCTCGTCGGGCGTCAACGTCAGGTTGAAGGCGAGCTGGTTGAGGTCCGTGTACGGCTGGCCGACGAGCGCGTTGCGCGTCGTGAGCACCGGGGAGTTGCGCCGTTCGGCGTCGAAGCTCAGGTTCCAGCGCGCGGGCAAGGTCACCGTGCCGATGGCGCTCGCAGTATTGAGCGAGTGGTAGAAGGTGTCGTAGTCGACCACGGCGACGAGCGAGGCGTTCCGCGCGAGGAAACGCGTCTCGAAGCCGACCGCCTGGCGGTCCTTGTAACCCTGGAACCGCTCGGTGGTGGCGAAGATGTTGCCGTCCCAGTGGGCCCCCGGCGGCGCGTAGGCGAGCGCCACGGTCTCGAAACGCTCCTGGGTCTGGGGAGCGAGGATCAACTGCTCGACCGGGTAGCCCGCGGCTGCGTTCAGGGACCAGGAGGGCTTGAAGTTCCAGGACAGGAACAACCCGTCGAAAGTGCCGAGGATGCCGTCCTCGACGCTCACCTGCCGGCCCAGCCGGGCCAGAAGCCCGAGCGGACGCTCGAGCACCTCGAAGGAGGCGATACTCACTCGCGTCGGGTTGCCGAGAGCCGCGGCGCTCGACTGGAAGCTCTTGTCGTAGCCGGCGCTCAGGCGCCCTATGACGTCAAACGTGTTTCCGCGGTTGCGCGCGAGCAGGTCGAGGTCGTTGAAGACGGCATTCTCGGCCTGGGTCAGCGGGCCGAGCGGCACGGTGGATGAGGTGTTGGGTGGCGGCGGCCCGTTGGTGATCCGCTGGCCGTCGTAGCGAAAGAGCTGTGACCAGTCGCCGCTCACCTCCCAGCCCTTGACCTCCCCGGGCACCCCGCGACCGGTACGCGCCCGGGCCTCGGCGTTGCGCAGCGTGCGCAGGCGCAGCGCCACGCGCTCGGCGGCCTCGCCGTTGGGATAGCGGCGCAGATACTCCTCGTACTCCGCTTTGGCGTGCGCGAGCTCCCCGGAGCGCTCGCGCGCCAACCCGAGCAGCTCCTGGGCGCTCGAGCGGTCGGGGTACTCCGGCTGGCGCTGCAGCTTGGTGAGCACGGTGATCGCCGCCTTGTAGTCGTGCTTGTCCATGGCGACACGGGCCTGCGCCATCAGTCTCTTCAGCTCTTCGGGCGGCAGCCGCGGATCGCTGCCGATCTTCTCGACCGACGGCAGCGCCTCCGGCTGCGCGGTGGTCGCGCCGCTGACCGTCGTCACGGAGTCATCGCCGATCGCGAGCCAGGCACGCGGATAATCGCGCAGCGCCAGCTCGAGCAGCCGATCGGCCTCCTTGCGGTCGGCAATCGGGCCGGCGCGCAGCCGGTACCACTTCTCATCGTTGACCGTGACCTCCGAGACGTAGACCGGAGCCTTGAGCCGCTCATGCGCGAGATCGATGTCTGCCTGCGGGTAGGTCTTGGGCTCGGAGTCGAGGTTGATCGCGTACTGCGCAAGCTCGGCCGGCTGCCCCCCGACCAGCACCTGCGCCTTCGGGCGCTTGTGGTCGATGAGCCGCAGCCGCAGACCGTGCGGATCGGCGCCCTGCGCAATCACGAACTGCTCGCTCTTGACGAACGAGATGGTCAGGGTGACTTGCCCGGGAGCGATCCCTTCCATGCGCGTGCTGCGTACGATGCCCGCGCCCCCGAGAATCGGCGGCGTTTCGGTCGCGACCAGGGCGAGGGGACTCAGGCCGCAGTCCGGGAGCGGGCCCAGCTGGATGCGAACCTCCTTGCCCTCGTTCGCCGGAAGGTTGCTGACGAAACGCATCGAGCAGTTGAACACCATGGTCAGGTCGACCTGGTCCTCGTGCTC
>DASXKA010000031.1:0-7811 GCA_036497085.1 Steroidobacteraceae bacterium
CCGATCACGATGTTCTGCGAGGTCGCGCGCTTCAGCCACACGGTGTAGATCACCGCGTAGCCGATCAGGGAGCAGAAGGTGAGCAGCGCGGTGAGCAGGTTCACCAGGAAGGCGAGCACCGTCATGGCGACGACGCCGAGCACCGCGGCGAAGACGATCGCGGCGCGCTCGGTGAGCGCGCCGCTGGGCAGCGGGCGGGCGCGGGTGCGCGCCATCTGCTCGTCGATGCGCCGGTCGAGCACCTGGTTGATGGTGGCGGCACAGGCGGCCGCGAGCGCGACGCCCAGGTTGCCGAACACGAGCGGCTCGAGCGGCGGCAGCCCCGGGCAGGCGAGCAGCGTGCCGACGACCGCCGTGAAGGTGATGAGCGCGACGACCTTCGGCTTCGTCAGCTCCAGGTAGCGCCGCCACCGGGGCGTCGCCCTGGCCGCAACATCCGGTGTGGTCGCCACCTGCTGGCTCGCGGGTCGTGTGGGGAGTCGCAGCCTAGCGTGCGCTCGAAATTCTCACCAGCGCGAGCACCGCGAGCAGCAGCAGCGCCGCCCCGGCGGTGTGCGCGGTGGCGAGCCACAGCGGGAAACCCCGCACTACCATCGCGACGCCGAGGAGGAGCTGCAGCGCGAGCGCGCCCAGCACCGCCCAGGCGCGCAACCGGGCGTGCGACAGCCCGCGCCGCCGCAGCGTATAGACCGCGGCGAGGGTGAGCGCCGCCGCGGCGAGCAGCGCTCCCAGCCGATGGGTGAAATGGATGGCGACGCGCGCCGGCGTGCCGAGGAGGCCTCCCTCGTAATCGACGTTCGCTGCGTGCCACAGGACGAAGGCGTCGCGGAAGCCGGCGTGCGGCCACCAGCTGCCCTGGCAGGCAGGGAAATCGGGGCAGGCGATGGCGGCATAGTTGCTGCTGGTCCAGCCGCCGAGCGCGATCTGCAGGGCGAGCGCGCCGAGTCCGATGAGCGCGAGGGTGTGCGCGCTCGCGACGTAGGCGGCGCCGCCGCGCAGCGAGCGGCCCGCGCCCCCGAGCGAGGCCACGCCCCACGAGGTCATCGGCAGCGACAGCGCGAGCCACCACAGCATTGCGAGCGTCGTCATACCGAGGAGCAGATGCAGCGTCACGATCAGCGGCTGCAGCTGCCACGTCACGGTCAGCATCCCGAGGAGCGCCTGCACGATCACGGTCGCGAGCAGAGTCAGCGGCAGCGTGAGCTTGCGCGGACGCTGCCGGCGCCCGCTCGCGAGCGCCGCGATCGCGACGATGACGAGCGCGAGCGCGCCGGCGGCGTAGCGGTGGATCATCTCGCGCCACGCCTTGCCGGCATCGGGCGCCGCGCCCGCGAGCGCACCCTGCGCGGCATCCTTGAGCGCGCCACCCGGAGTCAGGTGCCCGTAGCAGCCCGGCCAGTCGGGGCAGCCGAGCCCGGCGGCCGTGAGGCGCACGTAGGCGCCGAGCACCACCACCACGAAGGCCAGCAACACCCCGGCCAGCGCGAGGCGGCGCATCCAGCGGGTCGCAGAGTCAGCGGGCATACGTCGTCATCCACTCGGCACTGAGCAGCAGGCAAAGCCGCAGGCGATTTCAGCCAATGTGCGACAGCCGCAGGAGCTTGCGCAGATCCTCGAGCAGGCCGTGCGGATCGTTCCGCGCATCGTAGCTCATCATGAGATTGCCGAGCGGGTCGACCACGAACAGGGAGTGCGCACGGCCGGCCGCGGGAAATGCCTGGAGCAACGCGCCGGCCGCCGGGCCGTTGGCATCGAGCACGACGAGCCCCGCCTCGGGCGGTGCTGCGGTCTCCATCGGACAGCAGCTCCCGGTCGCGAGCCAGACACGCTCGACCCGGCTCATGTCGTTATTGAGCGCGAGGCGCGTCTGGCGCATCACGAGCAGCGCGCGCCGGCAATCCTCATCGCACGCGCCGTCGCCCACGTAGACGAGCGTCCAGACGCCGTGGAACGTGACTCCTGGCGGGGCGCCGGCGAAGACGCGCGCCAGGACGGGCTGCGGCAACGGGCGCACCGGGCTGATGAGGCTTCCATGGTTGACGCGCCCGCCGGGCCGCCAGGCCGTGCCGTAATACACGTAGAAGGCGAGTGCGAGCGGCAGGAGGAACAGCGCGGCGAGCGCCGCCACGGTGCGCAGGTTGCGGACGCGCGCGCTCGGGGGCCCGGTCACGGGGCGCCGCCGCTCATTGCGGAGCGGGTGCCCGGCGCGCGCGGCGCACGCTCAGGATCCCCCACACCACCAGGGCGAGGGCCGCGAAGCACCACCACTGGATGGCGTAGGAAAGGTGGCGGAGCGGCGCCAGGCCGGGCGGCAGCCAGTCGCGCAGGTAGCCATGCGGCGCGCCGGGGTCGAGCAGCAGGATGCGCTCGCCGAGTGGCACGCCGAGGGCGCGCGCGAGCTCCGCCGCGCGCGGGAAGCTCGTGACCCGGGGCCAGGGGTCCAGAGGATCCGGCGGTGCGCGGCCGCTCGCGAGCCCGGCGGCAGGGAGATCCGCGACGCGTCCGCTCAGGCCCACGGACGCCGCGTCGCTGACCGTGACGTCCGGAAGCCGGCTGCGCGCGCCGGTGAAGGGCACCCAGCCGCGATCGACGAGCAGCACGCCGCCGCCGCAGCGCTCGAGGGGGGTCAGCACCTGGTAGCCCGGGCGGCCCCGGTAGCTCAGGTTGTCGAGCAGAAACTGGTGTTGCCCATCGAGGCGCCCGGTCACGCTGACGCGCTGGAAGAGCGTCACTTCCTCGAGCGCCCGGGCGCCGAGCGGTTGCACCGCATCGGCGCCGCGCGCGAAGCGTGTCCAGGCGGCATCGCTCTGCACCCAGCGGTGCCATTGCCAGAAGCCCAGCCGCACGCAGAGCGCGCACAGGACGAGGGTGAGGAGCGTCATGCCGGCGGTGGGCGCGAATCGAGTCACGCGCGCGCGCCCGCCAGGCACCGGCGGCCCGCCGCCGCGATACACTGCGCGCCGCCATGGACTCGCTCGTCGGACTGCTCATCGTGTGCCTGCTCGCGGCGATCGTGCTGAGCCTCGGCGCCGGACTGTTTCATCTCGCGCGCGGCCGCGACGACCAGGACTCGCGCAAGCTGGCGCGCGCGCTCACCTGGCGCATCGCGATCTCGCTGACGCTGTTCGCGCTCCTCATGATCGCCTGGTATTTCGGGCTGATCTCGCCCCACGGGCTCGCGCGGTAGTTCATTGGAAAAATGGCCTGCAGCGGCCATTTTTCGAACATCGGCCCCGACACTTACAGCCAATATACGAAGATGAACAGGCCGAGCCACACCACGTCGACGAAATGCCAGTACCAGGCGACCGCCTCGAAGGCAAAGTGGCGCTTCGGGGTGAAGTGCCCGCGCATCACCCGCAGCCAGATCACCGTCAGCATGATCGCGCCGATGGAGACGTGCAGGCCGTGGAAGCCGGTAAGCATGAAGAAAGTCGAGCCGTAGACGCCGGTCGAGAGCCGCAGGCCCATGGTGGAATAGGCCTCGCCGTACTCGTGAGCCTGGAAGCCGACGAAGGTGAAGCCGAGCAGGAAGGTCAGCGCCAGCCAGATCGCGAGCGGGGTGCGTTTGCCGGCGCGCAGCGCGTGGTGGGCCATGGTGACGGTAAAGCCGCTCGTCAGCAGGATCGCCGTGTTGAGCGCCGGGATGCCGAGCGGGTTCATCACGTTGAAGCTCGAGTCGGCGCGCCCGCCGACGTGGCCCGGGCCGTTGGTGGGCCAGGTGGGCTCGAAGTGCGGCCATAGCAGGTAGTTGCTGAAGACCTTGACGCCCTCGCCCCCGAGCCACGGCACCGACAGCACGCGCGTGTAGAACAGCGCCCCGAAGAAGGCACCGAAGAACATGACCTCGGAGAAGATGAACCACATCATTCCCATGCGGAACGAGCGGTCGACCTGCAGGTTGTAGATGCCACGCTGGTTCTCGTCGATGACCGTGCCGAACCAGAGGAAGAACAGGCTGCCGAGCAGCAGCGCGCCGGGGATGAACACCCACGCGTCGGCCCAGTCGTTCAGATAGCTGACCGCACTCACCATGATCGTGAACAGCGACACCGAGCCGTAGATCGGCCACGGGCTGTGGTGCGGGATGTAGTAGTGGCTGGAATCGTGAGCGTGTGCGTCGGTCATTGCCTTGGCTTTCCCTTGAGGTTCGTTAGCGCCGCGTCACCCGCGAGGACTCGTCGTAGAAGGTATAGGCGAGCGTGATCACGTCGATGTGACTCGGGAGCGCGGGGTCGACGATGAAGCGCACCGGCATGTCGCGTCCCTCGTTGAGCGCGAAGTTCTGCGGCGAGAAGCAGAAGCACTCGGTCTTGTGGAAGTAGGCCGCCACCTCGGAGGGCGAGATGTTCGGCACCGCCTGCGCGGTCGAGGCGTGGCCGGTGAGGTTGTGGGCGTAGAACTCGGCGGTGTAGAGCTGGCCCGGGTGCACCTCGATGCGGCGCACCTCGGGGCGGAAGTCCCAGCTGCCGGCGCTCGCCACGTCGGTGAGGAACTCGATCGTCACCGTGCGCTTGACGTCCGGGTGCTCGATGGCGGCGGCGCGCTCGAGGAGCTTCCCCTGGTCGCCGTAGCCGGTCACGGCGCACAGCGTGCGATAGAGCGGCACCAGCGCGAAGCCGAAACCGAAGGCGCCGAGCGCGATCGCGCCGAGCTTCCACGAGAGCCTGCGGTTCTCGCGCTCGCGCTCGGTCATCGCGCGGCCCGCACCAGCATCATGGCGATGAAGCCGAAGTAGAACGCCGCGGCGATCACCGCAAAGAGGATCGCGCTGCGCCGCACACGGCGGCGGCGCCCGGCCTCATCGAGGGGGCCGTGGGCCACGGTGGCGGGCGCGCCGGCAGGTCCCGCCATCAGTGCGCCGCTCCGCGCGCGATGACCGCGTCCGACGGCGGCGTGGTCCAGGAGTGATACGGCGGCGGCGAGGGCAGCTCCCACTCGAGCCCATGCGCGCCCTCCCAGGCGCGGTTGCCGATCGGCTTACCCGCGCGGATGCACTTGATGATGATGTACGGGAACAGCAGCTGCGACAGCCCGAAGCCGAAGGCGCCGATCGAGGACACCATGTTCCAGTCGGTGAACTGCACGGCGTAGTCGGGGACGCGGCGCGGCATGCCGGCGAGCCCGAGGAAGTGCTGCGGGAAGAACAGCACGTTCACGAACACGGCCGACAGCCAGAAGTGCCAGGTGCCGAGCCTCAGGTCGTACATCTTCCCGGTCCATTTCGGCAGCCAGTAGTAGACCCCGGCCATCATGGCGAAGATGGCGCCCGGCACCAGCACGTAGTGGAAGTGCGCCACCACGAAGTAGGTGTCCTGGTACTGGTAGTCGGCCGGCACCATGGCGAGCATCAGGCCGGAGAGGCCGCCGATGGTGAACAGGAACAGAAACGCCAGCGCGAACAGCATCGGCGGCTCGAACGACAGTGAGCCCTTCCACATGGTCGCGGTCCAGTTGAACACCTTCACGCCCGTCGGCACCGCGATCAGCATGGTCGAGAGCATGAAGAACAGCTGCGCGGCGAGCGGCATGCCGACGGTGAACATGTGGTGTGCCCACACGATGAACGACAGGAAGGCGATGGACGCCACCGCGTACACCATCGCCTCGTAGCCGAACAGCGGCTTCCTCGAGAAGGTGGGGATGATCTCCGAGACGATGCCGAAGGCCGGCAGGATGAGGATGTAGACCTCCGGGTGCCCGAAGAACCAGAAAATGTGCTGGAACATCACCGGATCGCCGCCGCCGGCGGCGGTGAAGAAGGTGGTGCCGAAGAAGTGATCGGTGAGAAGCATGGTCACCGCTCCCGCGAGCACCGGCATCACCGCGATCAGGAGGTAGGCGGTGATCAGCCAGGTCCATACGAACAGCGGCATCCGCAGCAGCGTCATCCCCGGCGCGCGCATGTTCATGATGGTGACCACGACGTTGATGGCGCCGAGGATCGAGGAGGCGCCCATCAGGTGCACCGCGAAGATCAGCATGGGGAAGGAGGCCCCGGTCTGCAGGATGAGCGGCGGGTACATGGTCCAGCCGCCGGCCGGCGCTCCGCCGGGCACGAAGAACGACGAGATCAGCAGCGTGAACGCGAACGGCAGGATCCAGAAGCTGAAGTTGTTGAGCCGCGGCAGGGCCATGTCGGGCGCGCCCACCTGCATCGGGATCATCCAGTTCGCCAGCCCGGTCCAGCCGGGCATGATCGCGCCGAAGATCATGATCAGCGCGTGCATGGTGGTGAGCGAGTTGAAGAACTGCGGATCGAACCACTGCAACCCGGGCTTGAACAGCTCGAGCCGGATCAGCATCGCCGCGCCGCCGCCGATGAAGAACATGGTGCAGGCGAACACCAGGTACATCGTGCCGATGTCCTTGTGGTTGGTCGCGTAGACCCAGCGCCGCCAGCCGTGCGGCTTGTGGTCGTGATCGTCGTGAGCGGCGGCGTGTGCGGAATGCTCGGCCATGTCGGAGGTTCCTTGGAGGGTTAGGTGTCAGCCCGCGCCGGCCACGGCGGCGGCGGTCGCGGGCGGCGCGCCCGGCGCGGTGGCGGTGGGAGAGGCGGCCGGAGCCGCGGGCGCGGCCGCCTGCTTCTGCTCGGCCGCGGTGTTCTTCAGCCAGGTGTCGAAGTCGGCCCTGGAGCGCACGTCCACCACGATCGGCATGAAGCCGTGATCCCGGCCGCAGAGCTCGGCGCAGTTGCCGCGCAGCAGCCCGGTCCAGCCGTCGTCGACCTTGAACCAGGCTTCGTTGATAAAGCCCGGAATCGCGTCCTTCTTGACGCCGAGATCCTTCACCCACCAGGAGTGGATGACGTCCGCGCCGGTGATGAGGAGCCGCACCTTGAGGCCGTTCGGCACCACCAGCGGGCGGTCGACGTTGAGCAGGTAGTGCGGCACGCTCGCCGGATCGATGCCGGAGCCGAGCTCGCGCGCGGCGTCGCTCGCCCGGTCGAGATGCGAGAAATACGTGACGCCCTGGTCGAGGTACTCGTATTCCCAGCCCCACTGAAAGCCCGTGACCTTGATGTCGAGCCCGACCTTGGTCGTGTCCTCGATCTCGATCAGGGTGCGGGCCGCAGGCACCGCCATGGCGATGAGGATGAAGACCGGGATGACGGTCCAGACGATCTCGACCTGGGTGTTGTGCACCATGGTCGTGTCGGCGACCGCGCCCTTCGACTTCCGGTAGAAGACGATCGACCAGATCATGGCGCCGAACACCACCACCCCGATGGCGACGCACACCCAGAAGATCTCCATATGCAGCGCGTAGATCTTGCGGCTGATGTCGGTGACGCCTTTCGGCATGTTGAGCTGCGCCCAGCCGGACTCCTCGGCGCGTGCCGGGAGCGTCAATAGCCCCGCGGCGGCGGTCAGGGCGAGGCGGGCGAGCGTTTTGCGGATCGTCATTCTTGTGCCTTACAGCGCGCGCCCTTCTTCAGCCGGGTGCGGCGCGAAAAAATCCCGGAGCGGACCCTTCAGGCTTCCCGACCGCGGCCTCGGGGCCAGCCTCAGGGCCAGGAGGGCGACTCGTTGACGCGGCCAATGAGGCGCTGCAAGCGCAGGGCGAGTCCGCGTCGCTCCTCTTCGGTCAGAAAGCTGCCCAGCTCGCAGCGGCGACCGTGCGACTCGATCGTGAGCCGGCTCGGATGCAGGCCTGCGGCGGGGCGGCGAAGTTTAACCTGCGCCCAATGCCGCGGGAACACGACCCGCTCGCTCCCGAGGCGTTGACGCGATTCGACGCTGACATTCGACTCGGTGACGGTAATCGTCTGCGAGTGGAAGCGGCGCTCGAGCGAGACCTTGAGGGCCCAG
>DASXKA010000032.1:0-5699 GCA_036497085.1 Steroidobacteraceae bacterium
GTGAGCCAGAACTACGCGATCCCCGGACGCGACATCAGCTCCGAGCCGCCGGTCTTCTTCACGAAGCCTGCAGATGCAGTTGTCGCGAACGGCGCCGCGGTGCCTTATCCCCCGCGCACGACCAACTGCCAGCATGAGATCGAGCTGGTGGCGGCGATCGGGCGCCAGGGCCGCGATATTCCTGAACGGCAGGCACTCGAGCACGTGTTCGGCTACGCGGTCGGCATCGACCTGACGCGCCGTGATCTACAGCGCAGCGCGAAGCAGTGGGGACAGCCGTGGGATGCCGCCAAGGGTTTTGGGGGTTCCGCGCCGATCGCGGCGATCCGTCCGGCTGCCCTCGGCCATATCTCGCAGGGACGGATCTGGCTTACCGTGAATGGTGAGCTGCGTCAGGAGTCGGATGTGCGACACATGCTCTGGGATGTGCGCCACATCATCGCGGAGCTCTCGACCCTCTACGAAGTGCGACCCGGCGATCTCATCTTTTGCGGGACACCCGCGGGAGTTGGCGCCGTCAGGCCTGGCGACCGGCTCGAGGGCGGCGTCGAGGGCCTCGAGGTGCTGCGCATCACGATCGCCCCTGCGCGCGCAAGCGCCTGACACCGTCAAAGGTACTGCAGCGCGACCCCATTGCAGAGAATGTGCATGATGTTGTCGACGCCGATCAGCAGCCAGACCGCCAGCCAGGGCGGACGCTCGGGGGGATAGCCGGTCGCAGCGCACTCCTTCCAGGGGCGGTTTTTACCCATCCAGTTCTTCATCCAGACGAGGTAGCGGGAGAGTCGCCAGCGGTCGATTGCAAAATGACTGCCGGCGATCGCCGCCAAGGCGAGAGGCGAGCGCGTCAGCAGCAGGAACGGCAGGATGTAGGTGCTGACGTGAACCAGGGCGGCGACGGTGTGCTTGGTCTTCTCCTGCGCCATCCAATCCGACTGCAGGATGTAGTCGCCCACGGCGTGAGCCACCAGCTGGTCTGCGGTGATCATGCCGACAGCTGGGACGCCTTGGCACCGATCACGTTGTAGGCCGTGACCGGACGGTGCAGGCCCTTGAGAGCCAGCTCGCCCACTGACTCGACCTCGAAGAGCTCGGCCGTGGCAGCGAGCAGGCGCTTGGACACCAGAATCTGCCCCGGCCTGGCCTCGCCGCACAAGCGCGCTGCGAGGTTCGTCACCGTACCGATCGCGCCGTAGTCCCAGCGCCCCTCGTAGCCGATCGCGCCGATCGTGGCATAGCCCTGCGCGATGCCGATGCCGAGCTCGAGCTCATAACCCTTCTTGAGCCAGGAGCCGATCAGCTCGCCGACGCGCTCGCGCATGGCGAGCGCCATGCGCACGGTGCGCTCGGCCGGGTTGGCGACCGGCACCGGGTCGTTGAAGAAGATCATCATGCCATCACCGGTGAAGCGCTCCAGGGTGCCTTCGTGCTCCATGATCAGCCGGCCCATTTCGGCGTGATACTCCCGCAGCACACCCATCACTTCCTCCGGTTCCACGCTCTCCGCAAAGGCCGTGAAGCCGCGCAGATCGAGGAAGCAAACGGTGAGGTCGCGGCGGTGCGTTGCCAGGGGGTCGTCCGCGCCGCCCGCCACGATGAGTTCGGCGAGCTGAGGAGAGAAGAAGCGCTTGAGCCGGCCGAGACGCTCGACCAGCGCTACCTGTTCGCTGACGCGCTGCTCGAGCCTCTGATTCCACTCACCCAGCTCCTGCAGGTGCATCGCTTCGCGATCGCGCAGGCGCTTCTTCTCCAGACAGGCGCCAATCCGCGCCCGCAGCAGTACCGGATCGAAGGGCTTGGGGAGGTAATCCTGCGCACCGAGCTCGATGCAGCGCACCACGCTGTCCATCTCGTCGAGCGCGGAGATCATGACAACCGGGATTTCCCGCAACGCCGGGTCGGCAGTGAGCGCCTGCAGCACATCGTATCCGCTCATCTCGGGCATGAGGACATCGAGCAACACCAGGTCGATTGGCCCCTGGCGCAGCAGGCTGAGCGCATCCCACCCGTTCGCGGCGAACTGCACATGGTGTCCCTCGCGTGCCAGGCGCCGGCTCAGCATCTCCCGGTTCGCGGCGTTGTCGTCGACCACCAGAAGGTTGCCAGTCTCCGCGGCGCGCGAGCGGGCGGCCGTGATGCGTGCCGGATGCGACTCGGGGATCGACACGACCGGTGCCGCATTGGCACCATCGGCGATCATGGTGTGGAGCGTGCGCGCCGCGCCCGCGATGCGCTCGAGATCCTGGACGGCTTCCGCGCCGCCGAGCGCCTCGGCCTGACGCCTGAGCTCGCCCGCGGCCGCGATGATGGATCCGATGGGCCCGGATGACCGGGTGCTCAGGCGGTGCAGGTCGACCTCGCTCTCACGGCGGGTGCGCGCGAGCGTCTCGTCGACGAGCAGCAGCAGCTGCCGCGCGCTCTCGTGCAGCTCGCGCAGCCCCGGTTCGAGCGCCGAGATGCCGCCTTCCGCTGCGCTCTCGAGCAGCAGTTCGCTGTAGCCGATGATGTGGTTGAGCGGGGTGTGCAGCTCATGCCGCAGGTGGCTGAGCATTGCCCGATCGGTCACGCCCGCTGTCCCTTACTCAGCAACGTCTCGATCTTCCCGAGCAGTCGCGGCAGCTCGATCGGCTTGGTGTCGAAGTCGTCACAGCCTGCGGCCAACGCTGTCTCACGGTCGCCGGCGGCGACATAGGCGGTGAGCGCCAGGATGGGAATCCGGTTGGTCTTTGCAGCGGACTTGAGGCGCCGTGTGGCCTCCCAGCCATCGATGCCGGGAAGGCTCACGTCCATCAGAATGATGGCCGGCGCCTCGGTCTGCGCCAGCGCAATGCCCGTCTCTCCGTCAACCGCGGTTATCACTTCGAAGCCGCGCTTGCGCAGACGTCGCGACAACATATCGCGGTTGAGCTCGTTGTCCTCGATCAACAGGATCCTGTTCATGAGCCGCTCCTGTTCATCCCATGGTCGACGAGCAGCCGCCGCCGCCTGCGGCTTCAGGTCGCGTCGCCTGCGGGGGACAGAGTGCGAATCTTCTCCAGCAGGCGGGCCATCACGATCGGCTTGATGTCAAAATCATCGCACCCGGCGGCGAGTGCGGTCTCGCGGTCCCCGGTCATCGCGTTGGCCGTCAGGGCGATGACGGGGATGTGGCGCGTCTGGTCCGCGGCCTTGATCCGGCGCGTCGCTTCCCAGCCGTCGAGCACCGGCAGGCTGAGGTCCATGAGGATGACGTCCGGCTGTTCGCTGATGGCGAGCTCTACACCGCTGGCGCCGTCGCGCGCGATCAGGACGATGTAACCCTGACGCTTGAGGCGGCTCTCCAGCACGTAGATGTTGTCCTCATTATCCTCGACATACAGGATCTTCACGCCAGAACCCCCTTCACCCTGGCATGCTGGCCTCGCTCTATCGAGAGCGGCAGCATGCGGCCCAACTCACGCAGCAGCTCGTTCAGCTCGGAGGCGCTCTTCTGCATGACCCGCTCGACATGCCCGTTGAGCCGCTGCTGGTCCTCGACGCTCAGATCCTTGGCCGTCAGAACCAGCACCGGGATGTCGCGCCACTCGCGATGCCGGCGCATCTCGAGCAGGAACTCGAAACCGTCCATCTCCGGCATCAGCAGGTCGAGCACGATGACGTCGGGAGCCGAGGCGGCGAGGTGTTGCAGTGCAGAACGGCCATTGCTGGCGCCCGCGACCTCCCAGTGCTCCTGCTCGAGCACCCGGCGCACGCTCTCGCGCATGATCTCGTCATCGTCCACCAACAGCACCGTGCGGCCGACCGCGCTGCTGATCTCCTTCAGCACGCTGATGAGTCGCTCGCGGTCGATCGGCTTGGTCATGTATTCGGTCGCGCCGAGCGAGTATCCGCGGCTGCGGTTGTCCTCGATGCTCACCATCACCACCGGGATGTCCGCGAGCTGTGGATCACCCTTTAGCGCGGCGAGCACCGTCCAGCCGTCCAGGTCCGGCATGTGGATGTCGAGCGTGATCGCCTGCGGGTGCAGCTCGCGCGCCAGCCGCAGACCCTCTGTCCCGCCCGTCGCCGTGCGCACCACGAAGCCCTCGCGCTCGAGATAGCGCGTCATGACTTCGCACACGGTCTGGTCGTCATCGATCACCAGCAGCAGCGAGCCCTTGACCGGCTTGACTGGCCGCTTCTCGGGTCGTACGCGGCGCATCGCCGGGGCCGCTTTCACGGTCTCGACGCGGGCGGGCAGACGGACCGTGAACGTCGACCCCCGACCCAACTCGCTCTGAACGCTGATGTCGCCACCCATCATCTGGCAGAAGTGGCGGCTGATCGCCAGACCGAGCCCGGTGCCGCCGTACTTGCGCGTCGTCGAGGGGTCGGCCTGTACGAACTCCTGGAACAGCCGGCCGAGCTGCTCGCTCGACATGCCGATGCCGGTATCGCTGACCGCGATCGTGATCTCCTCACCGTCCCCCGCCTTGCGGCGCGCGACATCGATCGTCACCCGGCCGTGTTCGGTGAACTTGCCGGCATTGCTCATCAGATTGAGCAGTGTCTGGCGGATGCGCGTCGGATCGGCGTGCATCTCGCCGATGTCCGGCGGACAGTTGACCACGAGCTGGTTGCCGTTCTTCGCCGCCACGGGACCGATCGTCGTCGCGACGTCCGTAACCAGCGGCCCGATGGCGAAGGTCTCGAGGTGCAGATCCATCCTGCCCGCTTCGATCTTCGACAGGTCGAGGATGTCGTTGATCAGCTCGAGGAGATGATGCGCGGCGCGCAGTATCCGCTCGAGGGGCTCGACCTCGGTCGCGCGCTCGACCGCACGCGCATCTTCGAGCAGCATCTCCGCCAGACCGATGATCGCGTTGAGCGGCGTGCGCAGCTCGTGGGACATGTTCGCCAGGAACTGCGATTTCAGCTTGCTGGCCTCCGCCAGCTGCTCGCTCTTGGCCTGGCTTTCCTTGAACAGGCGCGCATTCTCGATGGCCAGCACCGATTGCGAGGCCAGTGTCTGCAGTAGTTTCACGGTCGAGGGCGCGTATTCGCCCTTCACCCGGCGGCGGATCACCAGGGCGCCGGTCACGTGCTCATCGCGCAACAGCGGCACGGCGACCACGGCGCGGATCCCGTCGTGCGACCACAGTACGCTGACCCGGGAGGAGGATTCGACGTCTGCCACCTGCACCGGCGCGCGGTTCAGTGCGCATTGGCCCACCGGTCCGTCGCCGAGGCCGATGCGCGAGCCGCGCAGCGTCTCGATCATTTCGGCACTGACCCCGAAGTTCGCGCGCGGATCGAATACGCCCTCCGCCTCGACGAACTGATAGAGCGTTCCGGAGTCCGCGTCGGCGAGCCGCACGGCGCGCGCGATGACGGTCGAGAGGACAGTCTCGAGGTCGAGAGAGGAGCTCACGGCCTGACCGACCTCGTTCAACACCTGCAGCTCGCTCACCGAGCGCATCAGCTCGCGGGTGCGCGCCTCGACTTCGGCGGTGCGCTCGGCCACCCGTTGTTCCAGGCGGCGCTGATCCTCCTCGATGGCCAGCTGCGATTGGCGTAGCCGCTCGCTCATCGAGCGCAGCGACGCCAGCAGGTTGCCGAGATCGCGCCGCGGCAGGCGGTCTGCCGTGGCGGTCAGCTCCCCCGCCGCGATGCGCTGCGCCAGATCGACGGCGGCGTTGAGCGGCACGGTGACCCCGGTGATCATGCTGTAGATGAACCAG
>DASXKA010000033.1:0-1531 GCA_036497085.1 Steroidobacteraceae bacterium
GCCGCTTGAGGATGTCGGCGTGCGCGCTGCGATAGACGAACCGCCGCAGTGAGTCCGCATCGCGCCACACCGACATGTTGACCAGCTGGTTGGGGTCGTCGAAGGGGCGGATGGCCGTTGCGTCTCCCGCCGCGGTCTGCAGTCGCCACACGAAGCCGGGCGAGGCCTCGGCGAGCGCGTTGATGCGCGCCAGATTGGCCACGAACTCCGCCATGACCGGCGAGTCGATGGGTCCGCGGATGACGCCGATGTTCAGCTGCGCGAGCTCGTACGCCGACATTGCTGCCTCCTCGAAGGGTGCCCGTGGGTAAAGGATACCCAGGGTGCCGGATAGCGCGACAGCGCGAGGAACACTGCGGTAGCCTTCCGCCGCGAGGGCGCATATGACGCGCACGGAAACCATCGTGGCCGCGGCGACGCCTCCGGGACGGGGCGGCATCGGCATCGTGCGGCTCTCCGGCCCCAAGGTGCCGGAGATCGCCGCGGTGATGCTCGGGGAGCTGCCGGCCGCAAGGCACGCGACTTTCGCGCGCTTTCTCGACGCGCGCGGCGAGCCGATCGATGCGGGGCTGGCGCTGTTCTTCCCGGCACCGGCCTCGTATACCGGCGAGCACGTGCTCGAGCTCCACGGCCACGGCGGGCCGCTGGTGCTCGAGGCGCTCATCGCGCGCGCGCTCGAGCTGGGCGCGCGCCGTGCCCAGGCGGGCGAGTTCACCCAGCGCGCGTTCCTCAATGACAAGCTCGACCTCGCCCAGGCCGAAGCGATCGCCGACCTGATCGACGCCGGCTCGCGCGAGGCGGTGCGCGCCGCCATGCGCTCGCTGCAGGGAGAATTCTCGGCGATGGTGCGCGGGCTCACCGAGGCGGTGATCGACCTGCGTACCTACGTCGAGGCCGCGATCGACTTTCCCGAGGAGGAGATCGACTTCCTGGCCGACCGCGAGCTCACGGAGCGCTTCCAGGCGGTGCGTGCGCACTTCAGCGGGGTGCTCGAGAGCGCGCGCCAGGGCCGGCTGCTGCGCGACGGGATGACCGTGGTCATCGCCGGCCGCCCCAATGCCGGCAAGTCGAGTCTCCTCAACCGCCTCGCCGGCTACGACGCGGCCATCGTCACGCCGATTCCGGGCACGACGCGCGACGTGGTGCGGGTGCCGGTCGCCATCGACGGGATGCCGCTGCACGTGCTCGACACCGCGGGGCTGCGCGATGCCGGAGACCCGGTCGAGGAGGAGGGCATGCGGCGTGCCCGCGCCGAGATCGAGCGCGCCGACCGGGTGCTGTTCGTCGTCGACGTGGTGGAAGATCCCGCCGGCGAGGCCTTGCGCGAGGAACGCGCGCGGCTGCCTCACGACGTGCCGGTCACGCTGGTGCTCAACAAGTGCGACCTTGCTGAGGTCGGCCCGCAGGGTGCCGGCCAGGGACCGGCCGGCACAAAAATCGCCACCGGCGATTCTTCCCATGAGCCAGGGCTTCCGCGCCTCTATGTCTCGGCGCTCACCGGCGCGGGGCTCGCGGAGCTGCGGGCGCACCT
>DASXKA010000034.1:0-5954 GCA_036497085.1 Steroidobacteraceae bacterium
GGTGAGCGAGCAAAGTCGAGCAGCGCGGGCCACAGGTTGCCGAGGTTGAGCATGCCGCTGCCTCAGTAGATCGCAGGTCCGGTGCGGCCTTCGCGCGTCTTCTGCAGCGACGGCGCGCGGCGCACCAGGGCGTCGGTCTGATACATCGGCACATCGACCACGCGCACCTCGCCCGCGGCCGCCGCGGCGCTCGCAGCCCCGGCCGGGGTCACGGCGTGCGCGCCGCGGTAGTCCTGTGCGGCGGACCGCGCGCACAGGCCGCGCAGCTCCTCGCGGACCTCCTCCGAGGTCTGGTACTCGAAGCCCGGGAGGTCGAGGAGATTGCCGAGCACGCGCAGCACCTTCCATCCCGGGCGCGCCTCACCGAGCGGCGCGGCCGCCCCCGTCTGGCTCTGCCACAGTCCCTCGCAGTTCACATAGGTCCCCGAGGTCTCGGCGAAAGTGCCGATCGGCAGCAGGACGTGCGCGATACGCCTGAGCTCCTCGCTGACGAACGGCGTCAGCGCCACCACCAGCCCGGTGCGGGCAAACACGCTCGCGCTGTCCGGATCCAGCGCATCGATCGAGGGTTCGACCCCGCCGACCAGCACGCAGGCCTTGAGGGGCTTCTGCAGCATGTCGCGCGCCGTGAGGCCCGGCTGCGCTACCGGCTTGCCGCCGGCCTCGCGGTGCGGCACCGCGCCGGCGAGGTACGCGCCCGCGCCGTTGCCGCCCTCGGCGAGCACGCCGAACGAAGCGCCGGCGAGTTGCGCGAGCGCGGCGGCGAGCGCGCGCAGGTCCGCTAACTGCGGATGGCGCAGGGCGAGCGCTCCGATCCAAACCGCACGCTGCTCGCCGCTCAACAGTGCGCTGGCGACCGCGCGATGCTCCGCGCCGATCTGCGCGCCCGCGGTCGCGGCCGCGAGCTGCGCGGGTAGCGGCTTGCCGCTGGCCTCCGCAACCGCAGCGAGAATCGCCGCGAGGTCGCCCACCATCGTGCGCGGCACCGAGGACAGATATGCCGCCACCGGGAACTGGTAGGCGAAGCGCACCGGGTTCACGAAGGCGATGTGCGCGCCGCCGCGCGCCGCCTTGCGCACGCGGTGCGCGAGGATCGGCACCTCGCGCCGCAGGTTCGAGCCGACGACCAGCAGCGCACTCAGCGCGTCGACGTCGGCGATGCGCATCCCCAGTCCCGGCGCCACCGGGTCGGCCGCCGAATCGCGGAAGTCGCGCTGCCGCAGGCGGTGATCGATGTTGTGAGTGCCGAGGCCGCGGGCGATGCGTCCGGCGAGATAGAGCTCTTCCAGAGTCGCGCACGGGCTCACCAGCAGGCCGCAGGCGTCGGCCCGCTCGCGCAGGCCGCGCGCCACCTGCTCGAGAGCGCTCTCCCAGTCCGTCTCAGCCCAGTCGTTGCCGTGGCGCACCAGCGGACGCTCGAGGCGGTCCGGGCTGTAGACGCCCTCATAGCTGAAGCGGTCGCGATCGGCGATCCAGGTCTCGTTGATCGACTCGTTCTCGCGCGGCACGACCCGCATGAGGCGCCCGCGCAGCACGTGGCCGTAGAGGTTGGACCCGACGGGATCGTGCGGCGAGATGAGCGGCGTCGAGGCCATCTCCCAGGCACGCGCGCTGAAGCGATAGGGCTTGGAGACCAGCGCCCCGACGGGGCACAGGTCGATGACGTTGCCCACCAGCTCGTGACTGACCGCGCTCTCTATATAGGTGCGCACCTTCATGTGCTCGCCGCGCCCGATCATGCCGAGCTCCTGGATGCCGGCGATCTCCTCGGTGAAGCGAATGCAGCGCGTGCAGTGGATGCAGCGCGTCATGTCGGTGGCGATCAGCGGACCCAGGTTCTCGTCCTGAACCACGCGCTTGCGCTCGTTGTAGCGCGATGCGTCGCGGCCGAAGCCGACCGCCAGATCCTGCAGCTCGCACTCCCCGCCCTGGTCGCAGATTGGGCAGTCGAGCGGGTGGTTGATGAGCAGGAACTCCATGGTGGCGCGCTGCGCAGCGATTGCACGCGGCGACTTGGTGAAGACCTTCATGCCCTCCACGACGGGCGTGGCGCACGCCGGCATGGGCTTGGGCGCCTTCTCCACCTCCACCAGGCACATGCGGCAGTTGGCGGCGACCGAGAGCTTCTCGTGGTAGCAGAAGCGCGGCACATAGGCGCCGTGCGCGTCGGTGACGCGGATGATCATCTCGCCCTTGCGCGCCTTGACCGGCACGCCGTCGATGTCGATGTTGACCAGGTCGTCTGCCATGCTCATGCCGCCGCGCCAAGCGTGTCGGCGACGAGGCTCCGCCCGCCGTGATCGATGACGTACTCGAACTCGTGGCGGTAGTGCTTGAGGAAGCTCTGCACCGGCCAGGCGGCCGCATCGCCGAAAGCGCAGATGGTGTGACCCTCGATGCGGTTGGCGACGTCGAGCAGCAGACCGAGCTCCTCGCGCCGCGCCTCGCCTGCGAGCATCCGCTTGAGCAGCCGGTTCATCCAGCCCGTGCCCTCGCGGCACGGGGTGCACTGGCCGCAGGACTCGGACATGTAGAAGCGCGACACGCGCTCCAGCACCTGCACCATGCAGGTGGTCTCGTCCATGATGATGGCCGCGCCGGTGCCGAGGGCCGAGCCGGCCGCCTTCACCGAGTCGTAATCCATGTTGGTTTTCATCATGATCTCGCCCGGCACCACCGGTACCGAGACGCCGCCGGGAATTACCGCCTTGAGCTTCCCCCCGCCGCGCATGCCGCCATTCAGCGCCAGCAGGTCCGCGAACGGCGTGCCGAGCGGCAACTCGAGGTTGCGCGGCCGGGCGACGTGCCCGGAGAAGGAAAAGATCAGCGTGCCGCCCGAGTTGGCGGGCCCGAGAGCCGCGAACCACGCCGGTCCCTTGCGCAGGATGGTCGGCACCGAGGCGAAGCTCAGCGTGTTGTTGATGGTGGTGGGCGCGCCGTACAGGCCGTAGTTCGCCGGAAACGGCGGCTTGAAGCGCGGCTTGCCGGGCTTGCCCTCGAGCGACTCGAGCAGCCCCGTCTCCTCGCCGCAGATGTAGGCGCCGGCGCCGACGAAGGCATGGAGGTCGAAGTCGACGCCCGAGCCGCGGATGTTCTTGCCGAGGAGCCCCGCCTCGTAGGCTTCCGCAAGCGCCGCCTCGAACCGTGGGGCCGGCTCGCCCAGAAACTCGCCGCGGATGTAGTTGTAGGCAACCGTCGAGTTGGTGGCGTAGCCGGCGATCGCCAGCCCCTCGATGAGGGCGTGCGGGTTGTAGCGCAGGATGTCGCGGTCGTGGCAGGTGCCGGGCTCGCTCTCGTCCGAGTTGCACACCAGGTACTTCTGCACCGGGGAGTTCCGCGGCATGAAGCTCCACTTGGTGCCGGTGGGAAAACCGGCGCCGCCGCGGCCGCGCAGACCCGACGCCTTGACCTGCTCGATGATCGAGCCGCGCTCGGGCTTTTCCTTGAGGATCCGCTCCCACACCTCGTAGCCGCCGATCGAGCGGTAGACGGGCAGCGTCCAGGAGCGCTCGAGCTTCAGCGGCTCGAACGCGACCAGGTTCATCTTGTCGGCGTACTTGCCCTCGAGGTCGTTCACTTCAGCTCACCCAGGACTTTGTCGAGCACCTCGGGCGTCAGATTCTCGTGGAACACGTGATCCACCATCATCATCGGCGCGCCGTTGCAGGCCGCCAGGCACTCCTCCTCGCGCTTGAGGAAGATGCGCCCGTCGGGCGTGCTCTCGTTGAGCTTGATGCCGAGCTTGTTCTCCGCGTGCGCCACCAGCGCCTCGGCGCCGTTCAGCATGCAGGAGATGTTGGTGCAGATACTGACGTGATGGCGCCCGCAGGGGTGAATCTCGAACATCGAGTAGAAGCTCGCGACCTCGTACACCTGGATGGGCGGAAGCTTCAGGTGCTCGGCCACGGCATCCATCAGGTCGGGGGTGAGATGTCCTTCGTTCTGCTCCTGCGCCGCGCGCAGCGCCGCGATACACGCCGAGCGCTGCCTGCCGGGCGGGAACTTCGCCACCCAGCGGTCGATCTCGGCACGGGTCTCCTCGGACAGCAGCGCCAGCTTGCTGACGAGCGCGGTGCCGGCGATGCCGACGTTGCTGCGTCCGTTGCTCACCGGTCGATCTCTCCGAAGACGATGTCCTGGCTGCCGATCACGGCGACCACGTCCGCGAGCATGTGCCCCTTGCACATCTCCTCGAGCGCCGCCAGGTGCGGGAAGCCGGGCGCGCGGCACTTGAGACGGTAGGGCTTGTTGGCGCCGTCGGAGACCAGGTAGATGCCGAATTCACCCTTGGGAGCCTCGACCGCCGCGTAAGTCTCGCCCTCGGGCACCTCGTAGCCCTCGGTGAAGAATTTGAAGTGATGGATGAGGGACTCCATGTCCTCTTTCATGCGCTCACGCGGCGGCGGGCGCACCTTGCGGTCATCGATCATCACCGGGCCGGGGTGCGCGCGCAGCCACTCGACGCACTGGCGGATGATGCGGTTCGACTGGCGCATCTCCTCGACCCGCACCAGGTAGCGGTCGTAGCAGTCGCCGTTCACGCCCACCGGCACGTCGAAGTCCATGCGCTCGTACACCTCGTAAGGCTGTTTCTTGCGCAGGTCCCAGGCGATACCGGAGCCGCGCAGCATCGGGCCGGAGAAGCCGAGCTGCATGGCGCGCTCGGGCGTCACGACTCCGATGTTGACGGTACGCTGCTTCCAGATGCGGTTGTCGGTGAGCAGCGCCTCGTAGTCGTCGATCGCCGCCGGAAAGCGCGCGGTGAACGCCTGGATGAAATCCAGCATCGTGCCGCTGCGCGCCTCGTTCATGCGCGCGACGTCCTTCGCCGAGTGCCAGCGCGTGACCTGGTACTTCGGCATCGAGTCCGGCAGATCGCGGTAGACGCCGCCCGGCCGGTAGTAGGTGGCGTGCATGCGCGTGCCCGACACCGCCTCGTAGACGTCCATGAGCTCCTCGCGCTCCTTGAAGGCGAGCAGGAACACCGTCATCGCGCCGATGTCGAGGCCGTGCGCCCCGAGCCACATGAGGTGGTTCAGGATGCGCGTGATCTCGTCGAACATGACGCGGATGTACTGGGCGCGCTCCGGCGGCGCGATGCCGAGCAGCCGCTCGATGGCGAGGACGTAGGCGTGCTCGTTGCACATCATCGACACGTAGTCGAGCCGGTCCATGTAGCCGATCGACTGGTTGAAGGGCTTGGACTCCGCGAGCTTCTCGGTGCCACGGTGCAGGAGTCCGATGTGGGGGTCGGCCTTCTGGATGACCTCGCCGTCCATCTCGAGCACCAGGCGCAGCACGCCGTGCGCGGCCGGGTGCTGCGGCCCGAAGTTCATCGTGTAGTTGCGGATCTCGTTGAGCGGGGCGGCGGCCATCAGCGCGGCACCTCGGGAGCGCGCAGCGCCGGCTCGTAGCGGTGGTCGTGGCGGATGACCTTGGGCACCAGCACCCGGGGCTCGATGCTCACCGGACGGTACACCACGCGCTGCTTGTCGGGGTCGTACTGCACCTCGACGTTGCCGCTGAGCGGGAAGTCCTTGCGGAACGGATGCCCGATGAAGCCGTAGTCGGTGAGGATGCGGCGCAGGTCCGGGTGCCCGCGGAACAGGATCCCGAAGAGATCGAAGGCCTCGCGCTCGAACCAGTTGGCGCTCGCCCATACGTCGATCACCGAATCGACGGCGGGCTCGATAGTCTCGGGACACTTCACCCGCAGGCGCAGCCGCTGGTTGTGGGCGAGGGAGAGCAGCTGGTAGACGACGGCGAAACGGCCGGCCGCCTCGGTGTCGGGCGGAGCGCTCTGCGCCTCGCCCGCGCGGCTGAAGCCGGAGCGGGTCGCGGTCTCGGTCTGCCAGTCGTCGCGGCCGTAGTGCAGGTAATCGACGCCGGCCAGATCCATGAGCATCTGGAAGCGCAGCTCCGGTGCGTCGCGCAGCGTCTGACAGACGGCGAGC
>DASXKA010000035.1:0-3167 GCA_036497085.1 Steroidobacteraceae bacterium
CCAGCGGTAGTCTCTCCTCGGTCATCGGATCCTCTCGGCAGCAGGTTGAAGTGTCGCAACTCCACCTTAGCCAGCCGATCCGATGGCCACCTCAGCCCGCTCGGAAATTTCCACCACGAGCACGGACGCTAACGCGGCCCCGCCAACTGGTGTTCGGTGAAATGCTCGAAGCCTTCCACCACCTTGAAGCCGAGGCGTCGTATGAGAGTGAGCGCGGTGTTGCGACATGCCGCGAGCGCCTGTGGCGCATGCCCGGCATGAGCGCGCGCCTGATCTTCGCGGCAGGTGACATCGCGTACGTAGTTCAGCCAATTCTCGATACCCCAGTGGGCACGCGACAACGCGAGCAACTGTTCCGGTCCGGCCCGCTCCGCGACCAGGCTGGTAATCGCGTAGACGGTCTCGAGCGTTTTCTTCCCGCGTATGATGCGTTCCCGGGTAATTCGGCAGACCTGCGCCACACCGGACCAGAAAGGTTGAGAGAAGCGCGCTCAGGGACGCGGTCGTTTCGATCTGGCGGGTCGCGATCCGGCCATGGCTTTTCTCGATCATTTCGGCTCGCCGGAGGTCAGGCGGCGGCGACCATACCGCTGAGGGGGGAGGAACGAACCCGCTTCGCGGGGGGGGCGGCGCGGCGGCGGTCGTGTGAGCGCGTCGACACCGTAGCTGTGAGCGAGCGGAGCAGCTGAGCGGGCAAATCATTGCGGCTTCTTCAACCAGGAAGGAGCCGACCGATGAACGAGACCATCCGCACTGCTGCGATCAGCCCGCTGCGCCAGTGCATGATCGACGACATGAACGTGCGTCGGTTTTCGCAGGAGACCCAGCGCAACTACATCCGCGACGTCGGACGTTTCGCCACGTTCCTCCGGCGCTCGCCCGACACGGCGACGCCCGAGGACGTGCGCCAGTTCCAGATCGAGCAGCGCGAGGCCGGCGTGCCGACGCCGACCATGAACAGCATCGTCTCGGCGCTGCGGTTCTTCTTCACCCAGACGATCGATCGGCCAGACCTGTCGCGCAAACTGGTCCGGGCGGCGCATCCGCGCAACCTGCCCATGGTGTTGAGCCGCGACGAGGTGGCGCGGCTGCTCCGTGCGACCACCACGGTAAAATATCAGGCCGCCCTCTCGGTCGCGTACGGCGCCGGCTTGCGCGTGGCCGAGGTCGCGGCGCTCAAGGTCACCGATGTCGACAGCGAGCGCATGCTGCTCCGCGTCGAGCGCGGCAAGGGCGGCCGTTACCGCAACGCCATGCTCCCGGCCGACCTGCTGACGCTGCTGCGCGAGTGGTGGAAGGTCGGGCGGCAGCAGGGCGTGATGCGCCCGCAAGGCTGGCTGTTCCCTGGCCAGGATCCGGTGCGGCCGGTCAGCACGCGGCATTTGCACCGGATCGTCGTCGAGGCGGCGCAGCGGGCGGAGATCACCAAGCGGGTCGGGCCGCACACGCTGCGGCACAGCTTCGCGACGCATCTGCTGGAAGACGGCGTCGATGTGCGCGTCATCCAGGTCCTGCTCGGTCATGTGAAGCTCGAGACGACCGCGCTCTACACCAAGGTGGCCACGCGCACGGTGCGCGCCGTGATCAGCCCGCTCGACCGGCTCGGCATGCTCGCGGCGCCGGAGAGCACACCAGAGAACGGACCGGAGAGCCCGCCCCTCAGCTGAGGCAGTGCGCGCTTCGCTCGAGGTCGCCGACATTCTGTGTGCCGCCGGACCCGCCTATCGCACCGCGCAGGCTGGGCATCTGAGCCTGCAACACCTCAAGGTCATGTCGGCGATCGAGCACTGTCGCACCGCCGCCCTCGGCGGCCATGTCGAGGCCTGCATGGACTGCGGCCACCGGCGCATCGCCTACAACAGCTGCCGCAACCGGCACTGTCCCAAGTGCCAGGGTGCCGCCGCCCGCACCTGGCTGGCCGAGCGCGAAGCCGACCTGCTGCCGGTCGGCTACTTCCACGTCGTCTTCACGCTGCCGGCCGAGATCGCCCTCGTCGCGTTCCAGAACAAGGCCGTCGTCTACGATCTGCTGTTTCAGGCGGCATCCGAGACCATGCTGAGGATCGCGGCGGACCCGAAGCATCTCGGCGCGCGGATCGGCATCACCGCCGTGCTGCACACCTGGGGGTCGGCGCTGACCCACCACCCGCACGTGCACATGGTCGTGCCAGGCGGCGGCATCGCGCTCGATGGCCGGCGCTGGGTCGCCGCGCGGCCGGCATTCCTGCTGCCGGTGCGCGTGCTCGGCAAGCTGTTCCGGGGCGTGTTCCTCAGCCGGCTGCTGGCCCTGTATGACGCCGGCAGGCTCGGCTTCTTCGGCAGTCTCGCCCAGCTTGCCGACCGGCGGGCGTTCCTTCGCCACCTGGCACCTGTGCGCAAGAAGCGCTGGGCCGTCTACGCCAAGCCGCCCTTCGCCGGCCCCGCGGCAGTGCTCGCCTACCTGTCGCGCTACACCCACCGCGTCGCCATCTCCAACCGCCGGCTGCTCGCCTTCGACGATGCCGGCGTCACCTTCCGCTACAAGGACTACCGGCGCGACGGCGGGCAGCGGCCGCGCGTCATGACGCTCGCCACCAACGAGTTCATCCGCCGCTTCCTGATGCACGTGCTGCCGCGCGGGTTTCATCGCATCCGCCATTACGGCCTGCTTGCCGCATCCGCCCGCAAGGTCCGCCTCGCCCGCGCCCGCGAGTTTCTGGCGGTCGCGCCGCCGACCGCCGATGAAGTGTCGTCGGAACAACCGCGCGATCCCTGCTCGCCCTGTCCCTGTTGCGGCGGGCAGATGGTCGTCATCGAAATTTTCGCCCGTTGGTGCCAGCCCCGTGCGCCGCCTCGCGCGTCACACTCAGCCGAGGAGGTGTCTCCGTGACCCGGCACGGACCGAACCACCCCAGCGCCGCAGCGACCTCGCAGCGGCGATCAGCCAATGTCGCGCTTGATCTCGTAGCTGACGCCCCAACGCTCGCCGTTGGCGTCCACCGAAGCGCGCACACCCAGCACACCGCCCACCGGCACTGCAACGAAGCGCGTTGGTGGACACGTCGCCGCCATCACTCCGCCGCGCCCTGCATCAGCCAAGATCCCAAATCCCCATAGACCGAGGTCTGCCCGCCGCGGGTTCGTTCCTCCAAGACTTTCGTACGCCTTCGGCGCCCGAAACTCTCAAGG
>DASXKA010000036.1:0-10168 GCA_036497085.1 Steroidobacteraceae bacterium
TCGCGGCACGCGAGCGCGGCTACGTCGAGACGGTGTTCGGTCGGCGGCTGTACCTCCCGGACATCCGCTCCGGCAACACGCAAATGCGCCAGTACGCCGAGCGCAGCGCCATCAACGCGCCCATGCAGGGCACCGCCGCCGACATCATCAAGCGCGCCATGATCGCGGTGCATGACTGGTGCAGCCGCAGCGACTCACCGGCGCGGCTCATCATGCAGGTGCACGATGAGCTGGTGCTCGAGGTGCGCACCGGGGCGGTCGAGGACGTGACGCGCGCGGTGCGCGAGCGCATGGTGGGGGCGGCAACCCTGAGTGTGCCGCTGCGCGTCGACGTCGGCACGGGCGCCAACTGGGACGAGGCGCACTGAGTGTTGTCTCACTGACAGTGTTCCTGAACCTCTACTGAACGAAGCTTCACGGCGCATCGCGCCGCCGTGCCCTGTCGCCGTGTTGCAACAGTCAACAACGCGGCCTCGATTGTGTAAGTCTAAGGGGGCAAGCGGAACAGGAGGTTCAGTCATGCGCAGATTTCTGCTGGTGATCGCGCTCGCGCTCGCAGCGAGCGCCGCCTACGCCGACAACGGGTCGATCTACATCGGTGCGGCTATCTCCAAGGACAAGCTGAGCGACATCGCCAATCAGGGCACGAACTTCGCCGACATCGACGGCACCTCCTGGAAACTGTACGCCGGGGTCAGGCCCCTGAGTGTCTTCGCCCTCGAAGCCGACTACTTCGACCTTGGCAGCCAGACCAGTACCTTCGTGACCACTACGACGAGCTCGAACGCCAAAGCGTTCGCCGCCTACGCGGTGGGTTTTCTGCCGATCCCGCTGCCCTACCTCGACGTCTTCGGTAAGGCCGGACTCGCGCGCTGGAAGCTCAACGGCAGCTCGCCGGTGACGAGCTTCTCGACCAATGGCACCGAATTCGCGTGGGGCGCCGGCACGCAGGTGCACGTCGGAAACTTCGGCGCCCGGCTCGAGTACGAGCGGTTCAATATCCCGAGCACCAACGGCGCCAGCGTCGTGTCGCTCGGGCTGTACCTGAATATCTTCTAAGCAACCCGGCCCGACCCGCCCCGCGACGCCGCGGCGATACACTGCGCTACGGCGCGGCGCGCCTGCGGCCCGTGTCAACGGGGGCGCCGCAATTCTGTTACTAGGGACTCGACCCACAACGAAAGGACCCGCATGCGCAAATTCGTGGTTCTACTCGCCCTGGCGCTCGGCGCGGGCGCCGCCCACGCCGACAATGGACTCCTCTATGTAGGCGCCGGCGTCTCCAATGACAACCTGAAGGACATCACGGCCACGAACTCCAGCCTGAACAGCACCAACTGGAAGGTCTGGGCGGGCGTGCGGCCGATCAGTCTGTTCGCCGTGGAGGCCGACTATATCGACCTCGGCAGCCAGTCGGCGACCTCCATGTTCGTCACCGGCACCAGCAGTACGCACGTCAACTACAAGGCCTTCACCGGATACGCGGTCGGCTACGTGCCGATCCCGCTCCCGTATCTCGACGTCTTCGGCAAGGCGGGACTCGCTCGCTGGACCGCGAGCGGCGGTTCCAGCATTTCCTTCGGTCCCCTGCCTGCGTCTTTCTTTTCCTTGTCCGACCACGGCACTCAGTTCGCCTGGGGCGCCGGCGGCCAGGTGCACATCGGCAATTTCGGCGCGCGTCTCGAGTACGAGAATTTCAGTGTGCGAAACACCAACGGCGCGAACCTCGTTTCACTCAGCGTCTTCTTCAACCTCTTCTAGCCAGCTGTGGCGCCGGCGATACAAGCGGTTACGTAAATTAATGATCTGAAAAGATATTTTCTGCGGGTCGAGGCGGAACTCGCGAGAACCGTCCGCCTCTAATTCACTGAGTCCTTCGTGACTCCCCGCTTCCCTCCCTGAGCGGGTATCGACCCGGTTCAAGAGACCTGTGCCGGGTTAGTCTGCCCCGGCGGCTTCAAAACCGCCGGGGCTTTTTTATTTTCCCGAGCCACCGGGGGTCGACCCAAGCCACTCGAGGAGCGTGTCCTGCGCCTCGGTGATGCCGGTTCCGTCCGTCGCCGAGAACAGCTGCAGCGTCGCACGCCCCGCGAGCGCATCCCGCGCCGCATGCAGCGCGCGGGCGCCCTCGGCGCGCGTGAGCTTGTCGGCCTTGGAGAGCAGCACGTGGACGCGCCGGTCCGGCCCGAGCCACTCGAGCAGCCCTTCATCTCCCTCGGTGACGCCGCGCCGGGCGTCGACGATGACAAACAGTCCGCGCAGGCTCGCACGTTCGTGCAGCGCGTCGATGAGCGGGCGCCAGCTGCGGCGCTCCGCTTCCGGCCCGCCCGCGTAGCCGTAGCCCGGCAGATCCACGAGGCGCCGTTGCGGCGCGAGCTCGAAGAAATTGAGGAGCCGGGTGCGACCCGGCGTCTTGCTGGTGCGCGCGAGGCCCCGGCGTTGCGTGATCGCGTTGATGGCGCTCGACTTGCCGGCATTGGAGCGACCGGCGAAGGCAACCTCGGCGCCCGCATCGAGCGGAAACTGCGCCGGCGCGGCGGCGCTCACCAGGAATTCTGCCTGCTGAAAACGGCTCATTTTCCTCCTAGTGTACAATTCGCGGCCGTCGCTTCGCGAAACCACACCGGAAAAAGAACCATGCCGAAGAGCCTGCGAGTCGGTTGGATGGGGCTTGCGATGAGCGCCATCGCGCTCGCGCAGACTCTCGCAGTGGCGCAGACCTCCCCGGCCGCAGCTGCGCCGGGCAGCGTCCCCTCGGACCCGTTCACGACCGGCAAGGCAGCGAGCGGCGAGGCCAAGGCGGCGCTGTGCAGCGCCTGCCACGGCCCGAATGGCAACAGTGTGAACCCGGAGTGGCCACGTCTCGCCGGCCAGAGCGCGGTCTACATCGCCGAGCAGCTGAGGCTCTTCCGCTCAGGTGTGCGCGACAACCCCATCATGAAGCCGCTGGCCGCCTCACTCAGCGATCAGGACATCAGCGATCTGGCGGTGTACTACGAGGCGCAGACGCCGACCGGGCTCGAGGCGGATCCCTCCTACTGGAAATCGGGCGAGACGCTCTATCTCAGCGGCGATACCGCGCGCGCCGTCCCGCCCTGCGTCGCGTGCCACGGTCCGGTGGGCCGCGGGAATCTCGCGGCCGGGTACCCGGCACTGCGCGCGCAGCAGTCGGTGTACGTGGTGAAGCAGCTCAACGACTACGCGAGCGGCGCCCGCTACACAGCCCCGAACCCCGCCCAGGCGAGCCGCAACGGCGTCATGATGCTCACGCTCGCCAAGCGGCTGACCCCGGAGGAGATCCGCGACGTGGCCTCCTATCTCCAGGGCATGCGCTGAGGCGATGAGCCGACCTCTCGTCCTGACAGTCCTTCTGGCCCTGGGGTCGGCGGCCTGCTCGCGCCACGAGGCGCCGCCGGCCTCCGCCGCACCCGCGACCGAAGCTCCGGCGACGGCGGCGAACGCTCCGGCCGCCGCGCCTGTGCCCGCACCTGCCGCCGGGCCCGCCCCGAGCGAGATCGAGCAAGCGCGCGGCGCGCAGGAATCCTCCGACGGAGCCGCCAACGAGAAACCCGAATCGAGCGACGCCTCCCTCGAGCGCATGGCGGCGCTGCCGGCCGATGCGCAGTTGCCGTCGGGCCGCTGGAAGCCCGGCGTCAACTACCAGCCGCTGGTGCCGGGGCAGCCGACCAGCGTCGAGCCGGGCAAGGTCGAGGTGATCGAGGTCATGTGGCTCGGCTGTCCGCATTGCTACGCGCTCGAGCCGTTCGTCAAGACGTGGCTGAAGAGCAAACCCGCCTACATCGAGTTCACGCGCGTGCCGGTCATCTGGGGCCCGACGCACCGGGCGCACGCCAGATTCTTCTATACGCTGAAGGCGCTCGGACGACCCGACCTCATCGACAAGGCGTTCGACACCATCCAGCAGCAGCGCAACCCGCTGGTCGGGGGCACCGACGCCGAGACACTCCAGATCGAGCAGGCATGGGCAGCGCAGAACGGCGTTGCTGCTGCAGACTTCGCCAACGCCTTCAACTCCTTCTCGGTCACTTCCGATCTGGCGCGCGCCGAGGAGCTGACCCAGCGCTATCGCGTCCAGGACGTCCCGTTCATCGTCGTCAACGGCAAGTACACGACCGACGTGCGCCAGGCGGGCAGCGTCGCCAATCTCTTTCAGCTCATCAACGATCTGGCGGCCGCCGAGCATCGGCACTGAGGCCCTGGAGCGGCGCCGCAAGTCGTCACCCATGCGGTCGGAATGGCGCGCCCGACTGGATTCGAACCAGCGACCTGCAGCTTCGGAGGCTGCCACTCTATCCAACTGAGCTACGGGCGCGTTGGGGCGGGCGATGATACGCGCGGCTGCAAAAGCCGTCTAATTTGCGCCCCGCACGCTCGCGGCGGCGCAGCGCCATTTACGAAGCGGCGAGCCGAGCGGCTATACTTCGCGCCCGAATCGAGGTGACCGCGACGGGAACACACGTGAGCAAGCAGGACACGCATTTCTTCAACGTTTTCAGCCTGGTGATCGGGCTGCTGGTGGCGGTCACCATCGGGCTGTTCGCCCTGGCACGCATCGTCGCGAGCCACACACAGGAGGCTCAGGTCCTCACCGAGCCGGACTACAGCAAGAATGTCGCCGCGCGCATCGCCGAGCCGGTGCACGAGGCAGTCGCCGGCGCCGACAATTCTGCGCTCACCATCAAGGTCGAGACCCCCGCGGGCGCGGGCTCCGCCTCTCCCGCCATGCCAGAGAACGGGACCGAGCTCTTCGAGCAGACCTGCAGCGTCTGCCACGGCCAGGGGATCGCCGGCGCGCCCAAGGCGGGCGACAAGACGGCTTGGGCGCCGCGCATCGCCGAGGGCAAGGCGATGCTCTACCAGCACGCGCTTGAGGGCTTTCAGGGCAAGACGGGAGTGATGCCCCCGAAGGGCGGCCGCACGGACCTGCCCGACGACCTCGTCAAGCAGGCCGTCGACCACATGGTGCAGCTGGCCCAGTAGCCGCGCACTCAGGGCGCGCCAGGCCGCGTCGTGCCGTAATCCGCCGCGCGATCGAGACAGCGCAGCATCACCGCCTCACTCACCTCGCGCGCGCCGGCAGTGGGCCGGCCGTCGAGATCGGCGATCGTGCGCGCCACCTTGAGCACACGTTGGCGCGCGCGCCCCGAGAGCCGCAAGCGTTGCATCGCCGCCTCCAGTATCCGCCGGCCCGCCTGATCGGGCACACACCAGCGATGCACCCCGGCGTCTGCCAGCCGCGCGTTGCACGTTCCCTGGCGCGCGCGCTGCAGCTCGCGGGCCCGTCCCACGGCGGCCGCGGCCGCGGCGCTGGCGGCGCCCGTATCCGGCGCCGCGTCGAACTCTGCCGCCTCGACCGGCGGCAGCTCGATCTGCAGGTCGAGCCGGTCGAGCAGCGGGCCCGACACGCGCGCGCGGTAGCGCCGCACGCTCTCGAGCGTGCAGCGGCAGCGCCCCGCAGGATCGCCGAGGCCACCGCAGGGACAGGGGTTCATCGCGGCGACCAGCTGGAACTGCGCGGGGTACTGAGTCGTGAGCGCGGCGCGCGCCACCGAGATCACCCCGGTCTCGAGCGGCTCGCGCAGGGCCTCGAGAACGGGACGCGCGAACTCCGCCAGCTCATCGAGAAACAGCACGCCGCGATGGGCGAGGCTGATCTCACCGGGCCGGGCGCGCGTACCCCCACCGACCAGTGCGGGCGCGCTGCTCGAATGGTGCGGCGCGCGGAACGGCCGCTCGGTGAGCGACTCATGACGGAAGCCGGCGGCGCTCACCGAGGCGATCGCGGCCACTTCTAACGCTTCGGCGGCCGAGAGCGGCGGCAGCAGCCCCGGTAGTCGCTGCGCCAGCATGCTCTTGCCGCATCCCGGCGGGCCGATCATCAGGAGACTGTGTGCACCCGCAGCCGCGATGGTGAGCGCGCGCTTGGCATGCGCCTGTCCGCGCACGTCGGCGAGATCGAGTGGCGCACAGCTCGTGCGCGCTGGCTGCGTGCGCGCGCCAGCTGACGCACGGCCCGCGGGCAGTGCCCGTGTCCCGGTGACATGTGCGCAGACCTCGAGCAGGTGATCGGCGGCGCGCACCAGGTGCGCCGCCACCGCGCAGGCCTCGGCCGCATTGGCGCGCGGCACGATGAGCTCGTGACCCGCGCGGCGCGCCTGCGCCGCGGCCGGCAGGAGGCCGCGCACCGCCTTCAGCTCGCCCGTGAGTCCGAGCTCGCCGTAGAACTCGCGCGGCGTCGCGCGTGCGCTCGATGCGGTGAGCTTCACCTGCCCGGAGGCGAGGAGAACCCCCAGGGCGATCGGCAGGTCGAAGCGTCCGCCTTCTTTCGGCAGGTCTGCGGGCGCCAGATTCACCGTGATGCGGCCCGCCGGAAACTCGAACTGCGAATTGAGGAGTGCCGCGCGCACCCGCTCCCTGGCTTCGCGCACCACCATGGCCGGCAGGCCCACGATCGCGAACGTAGGCAGCCCGCTCGCGAGGCTCACCTCGACGTGCACGAGCGGCGCGCTGAGGCCCACTTGCGCCCGACAAGCCACCCGCGCGAACGCCACGACCCCCTCTTCAGGATTCCGGCGCGCCTTCGCCTTCCAGAGTGGCAAGCCGCGCCTCGAGCGCCTCGAGCCTCGCACGTGTGCGCGCGAGCACGCGGGTTTGCGCCTCGAACTCATCGCGGGTGACCAGGTCGAGCCTGGCCAGCCGCTCGCGCAGCACGGCGCGGAAGCCAGCCTCCAGGTCCTCCCCCACGGCGCGCAGCGCCGGCGGCACCTGCTCGAGCAGGCTCCGGGCCAGGTCGTCTATCCGCAGTGAATCCATTGCCAGCTCCTTGACGTGCCGCGTGCCCCGCTTTGACGCAGCCGCGCGGCTCCAAGCCCCAAAACAGTGCGGCGTCGTGCCATGTAAACGCGCAACCCGCGGAAAGCGCGCCCGGTCGCCGATGGCACGGAAGCTGCACTTCATGCGCAGGGCCAAAGCTTACGCGCCCGCGTACGCCCGTGCAGAACGCATTTGCGACGCGAGCGACACGAAATGCCCGTGCGCACCCCGCACGCACTCCGGAGAGACTATGCCGACCGCAGCGAATGCGACCCGAACCCCCGAACGCCGAAGTACCGCATGGCTCGGCCTCGCGCTGGCGCTCGCCCCGGCTCTTGCCCTGGCCGACGAGCCCGTACCCAGCAAGGGCGACACGGCGTGGATGCTCACCTCGACGGCGTTCGTGCTGCTGATGTCGGTGCCGGCGCTGGCGCTTTTCTACGGAGGCCTGGTGCGCACCAAGAACATGTTATCGGTGCTCATGCAGGTGTTCGTCGGCTTCTCCCTGATCACAGTCCTGTGGTGCGTCTATGGCTACTCGCTCGCCTTCACGCAGGGCAACGCGATCATCGGCGGCTTCAGCCGGCTGTTCCTCGCCGGCACCTTCAATTCCCAGACGGGCTCGTACTCGTACGCCGCAACCTTCAGCCGCAACACCCCGCTCTATGAGCTCGTGTACGTCGCCTTCCAGGCCACCTTCGCCGCCATCACCTGCTGCCTGATCCTCGGCTCCCTCGTTGAGCGCATCAGGTTCTCCGCCTTGCTGCTCTTTCTCGTGCTGTGGTTCACCTTCAGCTACCTGCCCGTCGCCCACATGGTGTGGTACTGGCCCGGACCGGACGCCTACACCTCGAGCGCCACGGCCGCTGCGGTGAGCGCCACCGGCGGCCTCATCTGGCAGTGGGGCGCGCTGGATTTCGCCGGCGGCACGGTCGTGCACATCAACGCCGGCGTCGCAGGGCTCGTCGGCGCCTTCGTGCTCGGCAAGCGCATCGGCCATGGCCGCGAGCCGATGGCCCCGCATAACCTGACGCTCACCATGGTCGGGGCGTCGCTCCTGTGGTTCGGCTGGTTCGGTTTCAATGCGGGCTCGGCGCTCGAAGCCAATGGCACCGCCGCGCTCGCCTTCATGAACACTTATCTGGCGACCGCCTGCGCCGTGCTGTCGTGGATGACGGCCGAGTGGCTCCTGAAGGGCAAGCCCTAGATGCTGGGCGCGGCCTCCGGCGCCGTCGCGGGGCTGGTCGCGATCACGCCGGCCGCGGGCAACGTCGGCATTCCCGGGGCGTTCGCTATCGGGCTCGGCGTGGGCGTCGTGTGCCTGTGGGGCGTCACGGGGCTGAAGCGCCTCATCAAAGCCGACGACTCCCTGGACGTCTTCGGTGTGCACGCCGTGGGCGGAATCTTCGGCGCGCTCATGACCGGCATCTTCAACGCGCCCGCGCTCGGCGGGCCCGGCTCCACCGTTGACTGGGTCAAGGGCACGAGCGGATATCCAGGCGTCTTCCCGCAGTTCTTCATCCAGCTGAAGGCGGTCTGTCTGGTGCTGGTGTGGACCGCAGTTGTGGCCTTCGCGGCCTTCTATGTCGTGAAGCTGGTGGTGGGACTGAGGGTGCCGGAGGAAGAGGAGCGCGAGGGGCTGGACATCACCTCCCACGGAGAGCGGGCCTACGACCTCTAGAAGGGCCTGGTACGGTCCAACTGGCGTCGGCGGCACCGCCTTTGTATGGTGTGAGCCTCGGCGGGCCCGGCAGCGCGGCCGTGTGACGGAGTTCAAGGGTCGCCGGGCCGGGGAGCCCGCATACTGGGCTGCGGAGGCCTTTCTATGTTGCGACTGGTATCGATCACCGCCCTCGTTCTTGCCGGAGCGTGCACTGTGGCCCGCGCGGATGTGTTCCGCTGGGTCGATGAGCAGGGGATCGTGCATTACAGCGACGTATGGGTGCCGGGCTCGGTGGTCGTAAAGACCGCCCACCCCCGTCCGGACAATTCCTCCTCGAGTGCTGCGAGTGGGTCCCGGACCGCAGGCAACAACCGTGCGAACGATCAGGCCGGCGACCAGGCCAACCAGCGCGCCATGCAGCAGGACGTCACCAAGACGCGCGACGCGCAGTGCCGGTGGGCCAGGGATCGCTACATGAAGGCGATCTCATCGCGGCGGGTCTACAAGGAAGGCAAGGACGGCGAGCGGCAGTACATGTCGGATGCCGACGCCGACGCCTACCGCGCGCAGGCGCGCAAGGACGTCGAGCAGGCGTGCGGCAACGTGCCGGAGTGGAAGCCCGACCAGGGCATTCCCGAGCCGCAGCCGATCCCGGAGCCGCAACCCATCCCCGAGCCGAAGGTCAATCCCGCGCTGGCGACCTCGCAGTAAGCGCCGCGCCCGGCAAGGCCGACCCTGTCGTCATCTTCGACCCGCACGGCGCCGATTCCGTGCGGTTGCGCTTTCGCTCTATAGTGTCGCTCGGCGGCCGGCCCGGCCGCACGGGGTGCGCCGCCGCACCGGGTGTTATCGAGTGATGCGCGCAGGCTTCGTCGGACTCGGCGCCATGGGCATGCACATGGCGCGCAACCTCCACAAAAAGGGACTGCTCACCGCGGTCTGGAACCGTACCCAGGGCAAGGCGAGCGCGCTCGCCTCCGAGCTGCGCGTGGCCGCTCCCGCCACGCTCGCCGAGCTAGCGGGGCAGGTCGACGTGGTCGTCTCCTGCGTGTCGGCGGATGCGGACGTCCTCGAGGTCGCGCAGGGCCTCGCGCCCGGACTCAAGGCGGGGAGCCTGATGCTCGACTGCTCGACCGTGAGCGCCGAGACCGCGCGGCAGGCCGGCGAGCTGCTCGGGCGCGGGGGCGTGGAGTTCCTCGACTGCCCCGTGAGCGGCGGCATCGAGGGCGCACGCGACGGCACGCTCGCCATCATGGTGGGCGGCACGCCGGCCGCCTTCGAGCGCGCCCGGCCGGTGCTCGAGGCCCTGGGGAAAACCATCAGTCTGTTCGGCCCGGTCGGCGCGGGCCAGGCCGCCAAGGCCACCAACCAGATCATGTGCGCCGGCATCATCGAGGCGGTCGCGGAGGCGATGGCGTTCGCGCGTGCGCAGGGTTTGCCGCTGCCGATCCTCATCGACACGCTCGGCAAGGGCGCGGGCTCCTCCTGGTACTTCGTGCACCGCGCGCCCAACATGGCGAAGGGCGCCTACCCGGCGGGCTTCCGCGTCCGGCTGCATCAGAAGGACCTGCGCATCTGCCACGACATGGCGGCGCGCTTCGGGGTGGAGCTGCCGGTGGTGGAGCGCATGCTGGCCGAGTACGCCGAGCTGGTGGCGCGCGGCTACGGCGA
>DASXKA010000037.1:0-5876 GCA_036497085.1 Steroidobacteraceae bacterium
GGATCTCGGGATTGACGAGCGCGAGCGCGCCACTACGGTCGCTCGAGATGTCGATGACGATGACGCGCTGGTGCACGTCGACCTGGGTGGCCGCGAGCCCGATGCCGGGAGCCGCGTACATCGTCTCGAACAGATCGTCGATGAGCGCCCCGAGTGCGGCGTCGAACCCGGTCACCGGCCTGGCGCGCGTGCGCAGCCGGGCGTCCGGAAACTCCAGGATGGTTCTCAGGGCCATGATTTCGCCGTATATGGGGGTGCCGCCGCCCGTGATCCAGCGCACGATTTTGACATTAATTCACATGCCAAATGGGCGGCACGTCAGTATAACAATTAGAATCTGCGGCGCTGCTTGTGTACCCCACCTCGTGCCAATGAGGAGTGTGGAGGATGGTCTCCAATCAAGTACTTGAAGCCCGCATCGCCGCGGGCCTGCTCGCCCTGTCGCTGATGCTCACCGGCTGTGGGCATTTCCCGTTCAGGCATTCCGGTTCCACTGCCCCGCAGGGCGCGGCCGCCGCGACCGCGGCGGGCACGAGCGCGGAGGCTGCCCAGAGCGCTCCGGCTTCGGACATGACGGCCACCGAGGCCGCCATTGCCGCGGCCGGGCCGGATGCGCAGGCACCGGTGCCCCTTGCAGCCCCCCCGCAGGCAACGGTTCCTGCGAACATCGTGAAGTCGACCGCGCCGAAGAGCTATGTCGTCAAGAAGGGCGACACCCTCTGGGGCATCGCCTCGATGTTCCTCAAGGACCCGTGGCTGTGGCCCGAGGTGTGGATCATCAATCCGCACGTTCCCAACCCGCACCTGATCTATCCCGGTGACACGCTCGAGCTGGCCTTCGGCGCCAACGGCAGTCCGCAGATCACGGTGGCAGAGGCCGGCGCCGCCCGCCTCGACTCGGTCAGGCTCGATCCGCGCCTGCGCAGCAACGCACTCGATCAGGCGATACCGACCATACCGTATTCGGCGATCCAGGCATTCCTGTCGCATCCGCGCCTGCTGACGCGCGATCAGATCAAGACCGCCCCCTACGTGCTCGCCTTCCGTGACACTCATCAGGTGGGCGGCTCCGGCATCGAGGTTTACGTCGCGAACCTGAACGCCGACCAGAATGCCCGCTACGCGGTGATGCGCGTCGGCGATGAGCTGCGCGATCCGGACGACAACGCGCTGCTCGGTTACGAGGGCATCTACACCGCGACCGCGCTGGTCGAGCGGGCGGGCAGTCCCGCCAAGGCGCTGCTCACCGAGTCGGCGCTCGAGACCGTGGCGGGCGACCGCCTGGTGACGGCCAACGACGAGGCGACGCCGGTCAACTTCACACTGCGCGCGCCGTCGAGCGACGTTCACGGCCGCATCATCGCCGTGGTCGGCGGCACCGATCTCATCGGGCAGTTCGAAGTCATCGCCATCAACCGCGGCAAGGACCACGGGCTCGCGGCCGGCAACGTGCTCGCGGTCGACTCGGCAGGCGGTACCGTCCGCGACCTCTATCGCGGTGGCCGCAGCATCTCCACCATGGGGACCGGCATCGGCACCTCATTCGCGCCGCTCGTGCAGCTGCCCGACGAGCGCTCCGGCACCGCTCTGGTCTTCAGGGTGTACGACCGCATGAGCTACGCGCTCATCCTCGGCGCCTCGGACACCATTCACGTGCGCGACGTCGTGCGCAACCCCTGAGCGCGCAAGTCACGCAAACCTGATCCCTTCGCGACGTTAAGCGCCGTGCCGCCCCGCGGCACGGCGCGCTTGCCTTATGCTCGCGCGCCATGGACTCGATCCTGGCACGCGCGACCCTGGCCCGGACTCCCGGGCTCACCGCAGCCACCGCCGAGGCGCTGCTCGCGGCCGCCGGAGGCGAGCTCGCGCGGGCATCCTTCGCCCGCTGTGCCGCGCGAGTCGGGCTCCCACCTGCGGCGCGCGCCTGGCTGAGCGCCCCCGATGAGCGCGCGCTGGCCGACGATCTCGAATGGCTCGCCTCGAGCGGCACCGTGATCGTGCTCAGCACCGACCCCGGGTACCCGCCGCTGCTCAAGCAGACCGCGGATGCGCCCGCGGCGCTCTACGTGCAGGGCTCGGTGCCGCTGCTCGCGACCCCGCAGCTCGCGATGGTCGGCTCGCGCAGCCCGACTCCCGCCGGCCGCTCGACGGCGCGCGAGTTCGCCGCGTGGTTCGCGCGCGCGGGATTCACGGTAACGAGCGGGCTCGCCACCGGCATCGACGCCGCGAGCCACGAGGGCGCGCTGAAAGTCGATGGCGCAACCATCGCCGTGTTCGGCAGCGGTCTCGATCGGGTGTATCCGTCCGACAACCGCGCGCTCGCCGAGCGCATCCGCGCGCACGGGGCGCTCGTGTCAGAGCTCCCGCCCGGCAGCGCGCCGCTGCCCCGGAACTTTCCGCGGCGCAACCGCATCATCGCCGGCCTCGCCCTCGGCACGCTGGTGGTCGAGGCCGCGCGCGACAGCGGCTCTCTCATCACCGCGCGGCACGCGCTCGAGGCGGGCCGCGAGGTGTTTGCCATCCCGGGCTCGATCCACAGCCCCCTCTCGCGCGGCTGTCACCAACTCATCAAAGCCGGGGCGGTGCTCGTCGAGGAGGCCGGCGACGTCACAAGGGAGCTCGGATTTTTGCTTCCGAAAGAACAACTTACGAGCATGCCGGCGGCGGCCGGCCGTTCCGGCGAATTGGACAAGGAGTATGAAATGCTGTTAGATGCCCTCGGCTTTGTACCCGCGACCATCGATAGTCTGGTGGCGCGCACCGAGCTGCCGAGCGAGTCAATCGCCTCGATGCTGTTGATACTCGAGCTCGAAGGACGTGTGGCGGCTCTTCCGGGCGGCCGGTATGGCCGCATACCTTAAATGATGACTGGCAGTATTCTCGACATCCTGATCTACGTCTTCGACCGGTACATGCTGGCCGATGGGCCGGATGTGCCGCAGCGCGAGCATCTGGCGCGTGATCTCGAGCGCGCAGGTTTCACGCCGGCGAAGGTGGAGCGCGCGCTCGATTGGCTCACCGACCTTGCCTTCGGCCGCGACCGTCCGCTGCTGCCGGCTGCGGAGCCGGGGGCGCCGGCTGCCGGCGTGCGCGTCTTCTCCGACAGCGAGCTCACCCGCCTCTCGACCGAGTGTCGCGGCTTCCTCCTCACCCTCGAGCGCCTCGGCGTGCTGACGCCGCAGCAGCGCGAGCTCGTCATCGAGCGCATGCTGGCGCTGGATGCCGACGAGCCCGACACCGAGCAGCTCAAATGGGTGGTGCTGATGGTGCTCTCGAGCCAGCCCGGGCAGGAGCTCGCCTTCGAGCGCCTCGACGGGCTGGTGTCCGACAACTTCACCGGGGCGCCGCATTGATTCGCCCGCTCGCGCGCGGGTGTGGCTCTGGTCCGCGGTTCGTCCGCGGTTTTTCGTTTTTAGGCTGAGGCGTTTTTCTCCCAAATGGCAGACTACCTGGTCATCGTCGAGTCGCCCGCCAAGGCCAAGACCATCAAGAAGTATCTCGGCCGCGACTTCGACGTGCTCGCCTCCTACGGCCACGTGCGCGATCTCGTGCCCAAGGAGGGCGCGGTCGATCCGGACAACGACTACGCGATGAAGTACCAGGTGCTGGAGAAGAACCTGCGCCACGTCGAGGCCATCTCGCGCACTCTCAAGAAATCGCGCGCCCTGTATCTCGCCACCGACCCGGACCGCGAGGGCGAGGCGATCGCCTGGCACCTCAAGGAGATCCTGCGCGAGCGCGGCGAGCTGAAGGGCAAGGAGGTGCGGCGCGTCGTGTTCTACGAGATCACCCGCAACGCGATCCGCGCCGCGGTCGAGCAGCCGCGCGACCTGTCGCTCGATCTGGTCAACGCCCAGCAGGCGCGCCGCGCGCTCGACTATCTGGTGGGCTTCAACCTCTCGCCGCTGCTGTGGAAGAAGGTGCGGCGCGGCCTTTCGGCCGGCCGGGTGCAGAGCCCGGCGCTGCGCATGATCTGCGAGCGCGAGGAAGAGATCGCCGCCTTCAAGGCGCTCGAGTACTGGACCATCGATGGCGAGGGCACCCACTCGGCGCAGAGCTTCCCGCTGAAGCTCATCGAGTATCGTGGCGGCAAGGTCGAGCAGTTCACCTTCACGAACGAAACCGCGGCACGCGAGGCCGAGCAAGCCATCGCCACCGCGGCGCGCGGCGCGGGCGGGGAAGCGGCGCTCGGCGTGCTCGCCATCGACCGCAAGCAGCGCCGCCGCAACCCGGCGCCACCCTTCACCACTTCAACCCTGCAGCAGGAGGCCGCGCGCAAGCTCGGCTTCAACGCGCGGCGCACCATGCGGCTTGCGCAGCAGCTGTACGAGGGCCTCGACATCGGCGAGGGCAGCGTCGGCCTCATCACTTATATGCGCACCGACTCGGTGTCGCTGGCCGCCGAGGCCGTGCAGGAGATCCGCGAGGTCGCAGCCCGGCTCTACGGCAAGGACGAGGTGGCCGAGGAGCCGCGCGTCTACAAGACCAAATCGAAGAACGCGCAGGAAGCGCACGAGGCGATCCGTCCCACCTCGGCCGCCATCACGCCGACGGACGTCGAGGGCAAGATCGAGGACGACCTCTATCGGCTGTACTCGCTCATCTGGAAGCGCGCGGTCGCCTCGCAGATGGCCCACGCGCTGTTCGACACCGTGGCGGTCGACCTGCTGGCCGGGCCCGACGGCCCGCAGCGCCTGCTGCTGCGTGCCAACGGCTCGACCCTGGTGAAGCCCGGCTACATATCGGTCTACCAGGAAGGCAGCGACGACCAGACGACCGACGAGGGCGACCACGTCCTGCCGCCGATGACGGAGGGCGATCGCGTGGCGCTCACAGCCCTCAAGGCCGAGCAGCACTTCACCGAGCCGCCGCCGCGCTACAGCGAGGCCTCGCTGGTCAAGGCCCTCGAGGAGCACGGCATCGGCCGTCCCTCGACCTACGCTTCGATCATCTCGACGCTGCAGGACCGCGAGTACGTCGAGATGGACAGCCGCCGCTTCGTGCCGACCGACATCGGCAAGATCGTCAACCGCTTCCTCACGCAGCACTTCCACCGCTATGTGGAGTACGGCTTCACGGCGGCGATGGAGGATGAGCTCGACGCGGTGTCGCGCGGCGAGGAGAGCTGGACGAGCCCGCTCGCGAAGTTCTGGAAGCCGTTCATCCAACAGGTCGACAAGATCGAGAAGACCGTCACCCGCGAGCAGGTCGCGCAGGCGCGCGAGCTCGGCAAGGACCCGGTGACGGGCCGGCCGGTCAGCGTGCGCATGGGCCGTTACGGGCCGTTCGTGCAGAGCGGCACCAAGGATGACGAGGAGAAGCCGCGCTTTGCCGGACTTAAGCCCGGCCAGAAGATGGATCACGTCACCCTCGCCGACGCGATGGAGCTCTTCAAGCTGCCGCGCACGCTCGGTGAGACGCTGGCCGGCGAGACGATCGTTGCCAACGTGGGGCGCTTCGGGCCGTACCTGAAGTACGGCAGCAAGTACGCCTCGCTCAAGGAGGACGATCCGTACACCGTCACGCTCGAGCGCGCCCGCGAGGTCATCCGCCTCAAGCAGGAAGCCGACGCCGCGCGTCTGATCCAGGATTTTCCGGAAGCGGGCCTGCAGGTGCTCAACGGCCGATACGGCCCGTACATCACCGACAGGAAGAAGAACGCCAAGATACCGAAGGATCGCGACCCGAAATTGCTCACGCTCGAGGAATGTCGCGCGCTGCTCGCCGCGGCGCCCGAGCGCGGCGGTCGCTTCGGCCGCTGGGGCCGCAAGAAAACCCCCGTGGCACCGGCCGCCGCGGCGGCGGCAGCGACGCCGGCCGCCCCGAAGGCCGCCCGCAAGCCCAAGGGCAATGGCGGCAAGGCCGCGCGCGCCGCG
>DASXKA010000038.1:0-4372 GCA_036497085.1 Steroidobacteraceae bacterium
AGAACACCCCGATCATGAGTCCTTCCATGATGAGGAACGCGGCGTAGTACTGCGCCGGGCGGCTCTCGATCACCGTCCAGCCGGCGATCACCACCGGCACGGTCATGAAGGCCGTGAGCACGATCAGGGGCAGCGAGATGCCGTCGATGCCGAGTGCGTAGTAGGCGCGGAAGCGCGGGATCCAGGGCAGCTTCTCGACGAACTGCAGCGCCGCCGTGACGGTATCGAACTCACCCCACAGCGGCACCGTCAGCGCCAGCGTCACGAGCGCGGCGAGCAGCGCGAGCCAGCGGCCGGCGCCGATATTGCGGTCACCGAGCAGGAGTACGCCGATGCCCGCAGCGATCGGCAGCCAGATGAGGATGGAGAGCAGGTGCGGCATGGCGGCTCTTTACGGGCGGGTCAGGTACCAGCCGAGGAGAACCGCGAGCCCGATGACCATCCAGAATGCGTAGGAGTAGAGATAGCCGCTCTGCACCCGCCGCAGCACGCCGCCGAGCCAGCTGACGCCTGCGGCGGTACCGTTGACCATGGCGCCGTCGATCAGCCCCTGGTCACCACCCTTCCACAGACCGATACCGACTGCGCGGGTGAGCGCCGCCAGGATCTGCTCGTTGAACCAGTCGAAGAAGTACTTCTCGCTCAGGATCCGGTAGACGAGGCGGAAGCGGTGTGCGGCGGCGGCGGCGAGCTGCGGGCGCTTGAGGAAGAACAGCCAGGCGCTCGCCACCCCGGCGGCCGCGAACCAGAAGGGCGGCGACAGCAGTCCGTGGAGCCCGAAGGACACGGCGTTGCCGAAATCCTCACCGACCTTGGCGATCACGTCGTTCGCCGGCAGCACGAAGATCGAATGGCCGAAGTAGCTGCCGAAGAGCACCGGCGCCACCGTCACGGCACCGATGAGTAGCGAGGGAATCGCGAGCGCGATCAGCGGCAGCGTCACCACCCAGGGGCTCTCCCTGGGATCACCGCCGTGCCCACTCTCGTGATCGTCCGCGTCGCCGTGCGCGGCCGCATCGCGGAAACGCTCCGGGCCATGGAAGGTGAGGAACAGCAGGCGGAAGGTGTAGAGCGCGGTGACGAACACCCCGAGCAGCACACACCAGTAGGCGAATCCCGCCCCCCAGCGGTGCGACTCCCCGACGGCCTCGATGATCGCGTCCTTGGAGTAGAAGCCGGAGAAGAACGGCGTACCGATGAGGGCCAGCGCGCCGATCCAGCAGGTAACCGCGGTGATCGGCATGTATTTCGCGAGCCCGCCCATGCGGCGCATGTCCTGCTCGTGGTGCATGGCGATGATCACCGAGCCCGCCGCGAGAAACAGCAGCGCCTTGAAGAACGCATGGGTCATGAGATGGAAGATCGCCGCGCCGTAGGCAGACACCCCGAGCGCAACCGTCATGTAACCCAGCTGCGAGAGCGTCGAGTAGGCGATCACGCGCTTGATGTCGTTGTTCACCACCCCGAGCAGCCCCATGAAGAACGCGGTGACCGCGCCTACCACCATCACCACCGAAAGAGCGGCGTCCGAATACTCGAACAGCGGCGACATGCGCGCCACCATGAAGATACCGGCGGTCACCATGGTGGCGGCGTGGATCAGCGCCGAGATCGGCGTCGGGCCTTCCATCGAGTCGGGGAGCCAGACATGCAGCGGCACCTGCGCCGACTTGCCCATGGCGCCGACGAACAGGCAGATGCAGATGAGTGTCAGCGCGTTGACGCCGGTGGTGCTCGTGAGTGGCAGGAGCGCGCTCGCGATATGCGGGGCGGCGGCGAAGGCGTCGCGATAGTCGAGTGAGTAGGTGTAATAGGCCACGCCGGCTATCCCCAGCACGAAGCCGAAGTCGCCGACGCGGTTGACGATGAAGGCCTTGAGGTTGGCAAAGATCGCGCTCGGGCGCGTATACCAGAAGCCGATCAGGAGGTAGGAGACCAGGCCCACCGCCTCCCAGCCGAAGAACAACTGCATGAAGTTGTTCGCCATGACCAGCATCAGCATCGAGAAAGTGAACAGCGAGATGTAGCTGAAGAAGCGCTGGTAGCCCGGATCGTCCGCCATGTAGCCGATGGTGTAGACGTGCACGCACAGCGACACGAAGGTGACGACCGCGATCATGAGCGCGGTGAGCCGGTCGATGAGGAACCCGACCTGCATGTGCATCGAGTCGCTCACCAGCCACGTGTAGAGCGGTGCGTCGTAAGCCGGTACCCCGTCCCACCACATCTGCTTGAGCACCATGACGGACAGCACGCACGACACGCCCACCGCGAGGCAGGTCACGGTGTGCGCCCCGGCGCGCCCGATGAGGCGTCCGCCGAGGCCCGCGATGATCGCGGCGCCGAGCGGCAGCAGCGGAATGGCGAGCAGCACGTCGGGATTCACGGGATGCGCCTTCAGCCTTTCAGGGTATTAAGGTCTTCGACATTGATACTGCGCCGCTCGCGGAACAGCACCACCAGGATCGCGAGCCCGATAGCCGACTCAGCCGCGGCCACCGTCAGGATGAAGAACACGAACACCTGGCCGTTGATGTCGTTGAGATAGCGCGAGAAGGCGATGAAATTGAAGTTCGCCGCGAGCAGCAGCAGCTCGACGCACATGAGCAGCAGGATCACGTTCTTGCGGTTGAGGAAGATACCGGCCACGGCCAGCGAGAACAGCACCCCCGAGAGCGTCAGCAGCTGTGCGAGGGTGATCACGGGCGCTTCTCCGCGTCCATCTTGACGAGACGCACGCGGTCCTCGCGCCGCACCGCCACCTGGCGGCCGACGTCCTGGTGCTTGAGGCCCGCGCGGCGGCGCATGGTGAGGGAGATGGCGGCCACGATCGCCACCAGCAGCAGCACCGCTGCGAGCTCGAACGGGTAGGCGTAGCGGGTGTAGAGGACGCTGCCCAGAGCGAGCGTGTTGCTGTAGTCGGCGGGCTGCGAGGCGATGCCGCGCTCGGCATCCACCCCGAGCCTCCCGCGCACCAGCACCACCCCGGCGATCTCCACGATCAGCGCGAGGGCGGTCAGCCAGCCGAGCCAGGCGAAGCGCGTGAAACCCTTGCGCAGCTCCGCCAGGTTGATGTCCAGCATCATCACGACGAACAGGAACAGCACCATGACGGCGCCCACGTAGACCAGCACCAGCACTACGGCGAGGAACTCCGCTTCGACCAGCAGCCAGATGGCAGCCGAGGTGATGAAGCACATCACCAGCGCGAGCGCCGAGTACACCGGATTGCGTGCGATGATCACTCCGAGCGCAGCCAGCACCAGGATCGAGGCGAACAGGTGGAACAGCACCTGGATCAGCATGCGGCACCGCCCGCGGCGGCGCTGTCGGTGCGCGCGCTCACCGGTACGGGGCGTCCGCGGCCTTGTCGGCGGCGATCATGGCCTCGTAGCGCTCGCCGACCGCGAGCAGCTTGTCCTTGCTCATGATGTTCTCGCCGCGCCGCTCCATGTGGTACTCGTGGATGCGCGTCAGCACGATCGCATCCACCGGACATGCCTCCTCGCAGAAGCCGCAGTAGATGCACTTGAAGAGGTCGATGTCGTAGCGCGTGGTGCGCCGCGTGCCGTCGGCAGACACGTCCGAGTCGATGGTGATGCAAACCGCCGGGCACACCGCCTCACACAGCTTGCAGGCGATGCAGCGCTCCTCGCCGTTCGCGTAGCGGCGCAGCGCGTGCAGCCCGCGGAAGCGCGGCGACTGCGGCGTCTTCTCCTCCGGGTAGTTGAGCGTGTACTTGCTGCTGACGAAGGTGCGCGCCGTGACCATCAGCCCCTTGATGAGCTCCGGCAGCAGGAAGGTCTTGAGTGGATTGATGGCCATGGATTCGCCCCTAGTGATACCAGGGCCGCGCCCACGGCCCGATGCGGCACGCCGCCAGTACCATCTCCACGCCGATCCACACCAGCGTCACGGGAATCAGCGCCTTCCACCCGAGCCGCATGATCTGATCGAAGCGGTAGCGCGGAAAGGTCGCGCGGAACCAGAGGAAGAAGAACAGCAACACGAAGATCTTGAGTCCGAACCACAGGAAGCTCGGCTGCCCGAGGAAGGTGTCGCCGAGCAGCGGGTAGCCCTGGAACGGGCCCTGCCAGCCGCCGAAGAAGAACACCGCCGTGAGCGCCGAGATCAGAATCATGTTGGCGTACTCGGCGAGGAAGAACAGCGCGAAGGCGATCCCCGAGTACTCGACGTGAAAGCCCGCGACGATCTCCGACTCGCCCTCCGCCACGTCGAAGGGCGCGCGGTTGGTCTCGGCGACGCCCGAGATGAAGTACACCATGAGCAGCGGGAACAGCCACAGCCAGTTCCACGCGAGCATGCCACCCGCCTGGGTACGCACGATGGTGCCGAGATTCATGCTGCCGGT
>DASXKA010000039.1:0-5814 GCA_036497085.1 Steroidobacteraceae bacterium
CCGATCTCGCCGTGGTGTGGGCCATGACCGCGGAAGGCATCCGCGGTTTCATCGTCGAGAAGGGCACGGCCGGTTTCTCGGCCCCGGAGATCCAGCACAAGTTCTCGCTGCGCGCCTCGGTCACCTCCGCTTTGTTCTTCGACAACGTCGTGGTACCCGCCGCGCGGGTGCTGCCCGGAGTCGTCGGACTCAAAGGACCGCTGTCGTGCCTCACGCAGGCGCGCTACGGCATCGCCTGGGGCGTCATCGGCGCCGCGCAGGCGTGCCTGAAGCAACTGCTCGAGTACACGCAGACGCGCACGCTCTTCGGGCGACCGCTGGCGCAGAACCAGATGATCCAGGTGCGGCTCGCGGACATGGCGCGGCGCATCACCACGGCGCAGCTGCTGGCGCTGCAGCTCGGGCGCCTGAAGGACGCCGGCACGATGCAGCCCGCGCACGTCTCGCTCGCCAAGTGGAACAACTGCCGCATGGCGCTCGATGTGGCGCGCGATTGCCGCGACATGCTCGGCGGCGCCGGCATCAGCGCCGAGTTCGCTCCCATCCGCCACATGCTCAACCTCGAGAGCGTCATCACCTACGAAGGCACGGAGACCATCCACCAGCTCACGATCGGCCGCGAGCTGACCGGCATCAACGCCTTCTGACGAAGCGTCAGTTGCCGCTCGCCGGCAAGCTCATGACCGACGGGCCCACCAGGTAGAAAACGATCGCGAGCAGGATGAGGTACGCCAGCAGGATGAAGGTCCACCCCATGTTGTGGCGGATAACCTCGCCCTCCTTGCGCACGAACTTGCTGGTCGAGACTCCGACGCTTGCCGTCTGCGGCGCGACCGGCTTGCCGATCTCCGCGCCGACCGAGTTGAAGGACGGCAGCAGGAGCGGCGGCATACCGAGCTGCGCGCCCACCAGCGCCTGGAACTTGCCGAACATGGCGTTGGTCGAGGTGTTGGATCCCGAGAGCGCCACGCCGATGAAGCCGAGGATCGGGCAGACGATGATGAAGGCCGTGCCGAGGGTCGAGAAGCCCTTGGCGAGCGAGGCCGCCATCCCCGAGTAGTTGAAGGTGTAGGCGAGCCCGAAGATGAATACGCCGACCAGGCACGCTCCCCACATCTGGTGGAAGCTGCGGCGGAATACCTCGCCGAGCTGGCCGCCCTTGAGCTTCCCCATCGCCATCAGCAGCACCACCACGATGATCCAGGAAGCCAGGATCGCAGTACCGGCAATGAGGGGCGTGAAATTGAATACTGCCGTTACGCTTGGCTTAGCCGCGGTGCAGGTGCTGGCGAGCGCCGAGCAACCCACGGCCTGGGCCTTGAACCAGCTGATCTTTGTCGGCGCGTGATCTCCCCACCAGGGACCGGTCCAAAGACCTACGACGACGAGCAGCACGACAAACGGCAGCCAGGCCTGCGCCACCTCGCCACTCCTCAGGCCATGCGACTGCGTCTGCCGGGCGGCGGCGGCATCCACCGGCACTCCGCCGTAGCCGAGAACCGTCTTCGGCCGCCACACCTTGAGAAGTATGAGGAGCGCGGCGAAGCACACGATGGCGCCGACCACATCCGGCAGGTACGGCCCCCAGTAAACCGCGGTCGGATACTGGCCGAGGATGTAGCCGAGCGAGCCCACGACCGCGAGCGGCCAGCCCTCCTTCATCCCCTGCTTGCCCGAGACGAGGTAGAGGAGCACCCACGGCGGCAGCAGCGCGAGGAACGCGACGACGGTACCCACGGCGCCCGAGAGTGCGAGCAGCGGATAACCGGTCACCGCGGCGAGCGCAATGATCGGAGCGCCGAGCGCGCCGTAGGAGACCGGTGCGTTGTTGGCGATCGCCGCGACGCGGATCGCGTTGATGTCGGAGATGCCGAGCGAGATCAGGATCGGCGCCACGACGGCCCAGGGGTAGCCGAAGCCGACCAGGCCCTCGAGCAGTGCACCGAATGCCCAGGCGAACAGAATCGTCTGCACACGCACGTCGAGGCTGCCCTTGCTGATCAGCCAGCGCCGGAAATTCTCGAACAGCCCGCTCACCGACAGGGTGTTGAACAGCATCATGCCCCAGAAGGTGATCCAGTCGACGTTCCACACGCCGGTCGCCGCTCCGTAAAGGTAGGCGTGCGAGCCCTGGTCCACGGGCATCTTCCATACCCACAGCGCCAGCACGAAGGTGATAACCGAGCCGATGAGCGTCGCGAGCCAGGCCGGCAGGCGGAACACCGCCAGCATGACGAGCAGCGAGACGACCGGGATCAGCGCCACGAGGCACGTGAGCGTCAGGTTGTCGAGCGGGTCGAGCACTTGGGTAAACATGAGTTCTCCCCTGTGGGCGGCGCGAATGGCGGGCGCGGCGCTTTGCTTCTTAGTAGTTGCGACTGCTCCTGGTGGATACGACACCAGCGCGTCCGGCGCTTGAGGCCGCACAACCTAGCACGTACCGGGGGAACGGCTCAACGTTCGCTCCCCGGGCGTGGTCGCCCGCCGGCGCCGCGCCTTCAGCGCGGCCAGACGAAGCTGCCGGCCAGCAGCATGAGGAGCGCCAGCCAGTCGACGAGGCTGCCGAAGCCCGGCCCGGAGGGCGCGGCAGGTGCGGCATGTGCGGGTGTGCGGTGCGGGCGGCTCATGGCGACTATTAAGCTCACCGGGAATAGCGCGCCCGCGGCGCCGATCGGGCACCCGGGCGGCGAATCGTGGCGAAATGTGGCGGCACGCGCGCCGCGCGGATTTCAGTGACGCGTCCGCTTTAACCGGCCGCTTGGTTCGCGGTAGCCTCTCGATGTCATGAAACGCCTGATCGCCATCGTCGAGGATGAGGCGGCCATCCGCGACAACTACGCCGCCGCGTTCACGCGCGAGGGTTATGCGGTGCGCACCTATGCCAACCGGGCGCAGGCCATGAGCGCGTTCGCCGCGCGCCTCCCGGATCTCGCCATCATCGACATCTCGCTGGAGGACGAGCCCGAGGGCGGCTTCGAGCTGTGCCGGCAGCTGCGTGCGCTCTCGCCCGTGCTGCCGATCATCTTTCTCACTGCGCGCGACAGCGAGCTCGACGCCGTCTCGGGGCTGCGACTCGGTGCGGACGATTTCCTCACCAAGGACCTGAGCCTCGTGCACCTGTCGGCGCGCGTGAATGCGCTGTTCCGCCGCGTCGATGCGCTGCGCAAGCCGGAGCAGGCGGGCGACGTGCTGCAGCGCGGCCCGCTGACGCTCGACACCGAGCGCATGCAGGCGCAGTGGGACGGCAAGGTGGTGCTGCTGTCGCTCACCGAGTTCTGGATCGTGCACGCGCTGGCGCGCCATCCCGGCCACGTGCGCAATCGCCAGCAGCTCATGGACGCGGCCAACGTGGTGCTGGACGACAACACCATCACCTCGCACGTGAAACGCATCCGCCGCAAGTTCCAGGGAGTCGATGCAGCGTTCGACGCCCTGCAGACCGTCTACGGCATGGGCTACCGCTGGGTCGAGTAGTCTCCCGACGATGTCGTTGCGGTTGAAGCTGCTGCTGCTCGGCCTTCTTACCCTGGTGCTGCCCTGGGCCGGGTGCCGCTACGCGCGCGAGATGGAATCGGCGCTGCGCGAGGGCGAGCAGACTTCGCTCGAGTCGGTCGCCGAGACGCTGGCGACATCGCTCGAGGGACGGGTGGATCTGCTGTACCGCGCGCCGCCGGGCGCCGACGCCGCTGACGCCGCCGCGCTTCTCAAGGCGGGGCCCTATGACCTCAGGCCCGTGGCACTCGCGGCGGCGCCGCTCGTCGACGGTTACTCCGAAGACTGGTCGCGCGACCCGTCCGCCTGGGCCTGGTACGAGAAGGACGCCGCCCACCGCTTCGGCGTGCTCACCGGCGTGTACGAGCGGGTGCTCTACCTGCTGCTCGACGTGCGCGACGCACACCCGGTATTCGATGCACCCGGCGCGAGCCCACTCGATGCGCGCGGCACCGGCGACCGCGTCTGGCTCGGGTTTCAGGACCCGGATGGCAGCGAGCGCCAGGTGTTCGTCGCGGCGTCCGGCCCCGGCGCGGTGACGGCGCGCTACATCGAGGCCGGCGAATACGGCCAGAAGACCGCACCGCTCGAGCCGCGCATCCGCGGTGTCTGGCAGCTGGGCCCGGCGGGTTATCGGCTCGAGCTGCGCGTGCCGCTCTCGATGCTCGGCACGGGTTTCGGGGTACTCGTCGATGATCGTGACGCGCGCGGCGCGCCGCCCGTGAGCTACGGGAGCCTCCATCCCGACGACCTGCGCACCATCGGCCACCTGCTCGTGGCCGCTCCCGAGCTCACGGCCTATCTCGCGCAGTTCTCGCAGCCGGGGCTGAAGCTCGCTGTGACGACCCCCGCCGGTCGGGTGCTGGCACGCGTCGACGCCCTGAAGCGCGTCGCGGAGCTCGGACCCGCACCGCCGCTGATCGCGCGCCTCTACCGCCGCTTCGTCGACCAGCCCGGCAAGGCGCCGCCGATCGAAGCACAGGTGCCGATCTACGACCGCGAGCACGCCCAGACGATCGGCGCGCTCGAGGTGACGCAGACGCCCGACCGCTGGCTGCGCCTGCGCGATCGGGCGCTGACGCGCATGCTCAACCTCACGCTGGCGACCTCGGTCGTGGTCGTCATCGCCATGTTTGCGTTCGCCGCCTGGCTGGCGCTGCGCCTGTCGCGGCTGCGCCAGGCGAGCGAGTCGGCGCTGACTCGCAGCGGGCTCATCGCGAGCTTCCCGGAGACCGAGGCACGCGATGAGCTCGGCGCCGTGGCGCGCAGCTTCTCGAGCCTGCTCGGGCGCCTCAACGAGTACACCGGGTACCTGCGTACCCTCGCCGGCAAGCTGGCCCACGAGATCCGCACGCCGCTCACCATCGTGCGCTCCTCGCTCGAGAACCTGGAGGCCGAGGAGGTGCCGGCCTCCGCCCGCGCCTATGTCGAGCGCGCGCGCCAGGGGAGCGAGCGCTTGAACGCCATCCTCGTTGCCATGGGCGCGGCGACCCGGGTCGAGGAGGCGATCGGCGGCGCCGAGCGCAGCCGCTTCGATCTGGTCCCGCTGCTCGAATCCGCGGTGGCGGCCTACCGCGGCGCCTTCCCCGAGCGGCGCTTCGCGGCGGAGCTTCCCGCGGAAGCGGTGACCATCGAGGGGGCGGCGGACCTCATCGTACAGATGCTCGACAAGCTCATCGAAAACGCCGTCGATTTCAGTCCCGGGGGAGCCACGATCACGGTGCGGCTGCGACTCGAGCCCGAGAGCGTCGTGCTCGAGGTGGACAACCCCGGGCCCCCGCTGCCCTCCGAGGCCCCCGGGCGGCTCTTCGAGTCGCTGTGGCAGTCGCGCAGCGGGGCCGACAACCGGCCGCACTTCGGCCTGGGTCTCTACATTGTCCGGTTGATCGCCGAGTTCCACGGGGGGTCGGCCTCCGCCGGGGACCTTCCCGGGGGCGGGGGGGCGCGATTCTCGGTGAGGCTCGCACGCTGAAGGCGGTTCCCGGAGGCCGCCCCGCTCTCGCTTGCGCAGTGTCCTTCCCGGGACCTGGGGTGAACTGTCGCCTTGCTGCTACATGGTTTTCCTCCCTAGAATCATTATAATTTCTGCAGCAAAATCATCGTCCGTAAAGGATTTTTGAGCGCCCCATCGGCGCGGCCGTTGCGGCAGTGATGCGTACAAGCAAAGCTGAAAGGGCTTAGAAGGGAGAAAACTCGGGGATCGACGCGGGCACGGGTAAGACAGGCGCTACCTTTTAGCACTGTCAGGAACGATACGACGCGTGGAGAACCACGCGGGCCTCACGATAGAAGCCGGAGCTGTGCTCCAAAACGTTTCAGCCG
>DASXKA010000040.1:0-3691 GCA_036497085.1 Steroidobacteraceae bacterium
GCGAGGCGGGCGACGCGTCGTTCGCTGGGGGTTAGGGCGTCGATGCCGCTGCGCATGGCGCGGCGTGGTCGTGCGCCGGTGGCGATCAGCTCCTCGCGCGCGTGCTCGGCGAGCGCCCACCCGCCGCAGCGCTGCGCCAGCTCGAGGCCGGTGGCGAGCGGCTCGCGCGCGTCGGCGCGCCGGTTGCAGCGTCGCAGGGCGGCGCCGAGCTCTGTGAGCGCGCGTGCCTTTACGAGCTTGGCCGGGGAGTCGGCGAGCACGGCGGCTGCCTCCTGCAGGAGCGCCAGCCTGGCATCGCCGTCGTCGACGAGACCGGCGGTCGTCAGCGCGTCGCCGAGCGCGCGCGGCGCGCCCCAGCGGGCTGCCAGAGTCACCTCCTCGTGCGCCAGCCGCTGGGCGTCCTCGCGTCTGCCGAGCCTCGCGAGTCCAAGCGCGGCACCGGAGCGCCACGCGGAGAACGCCGGGTTGTGGCTGCCGAGGTCCTCGAGCCAGCGCCCCGCGGTCAGGAGGTCCTCGACGCCATCGTCGACGCGCCCTTGGAGGATTCGGAGGCGCCCACGGCTCGCTCGGAAGAGCGACCAGGAGAGAGCGCCCGCGGTTTCACCCGCGAGCGCGGCTTGCTCGAGCGCCTCCGCCGCCTCAGTCAGCTCACCGCGCTCCGTGCGGACTTCAGCGATGCATCTCGCCAGTGGCAAGACCCTTGCGAACGTGTCACCGGTGCTGAGCGCATTGAGCGCGTCGGCCTCGGCCTCGGCGAGCTCGCCAAGCCGCCACCACAGGTCCGAGCGCAACATCGAGGTCATCGTGAACAGATACGTCGCCCCGGTGCGGCGGGCCTTTTCGAGCGCGTCCGCGAAGACGTCGAGCGCTTCGTCGAAGCGGTCGAGCAGCACGAGCACTGTGACGGGCACGCTGAACGCCGGCGCGGGGTGCTCGCGCAGCAGGATGCCGCCGGCGAGCGCCTCGCGAGCGGCAGCGAGCGCCGCTGCTGGGTCGCGTCCGGCGCGTGCGTTCGCGGAGGCGCGCAGCCCTTGGATCTGCCGGCCCACGCAATCGCCACCCCGGTCGTCGCTGCGACGGGCCAGGTAGGTCTGGCCCAGTTGGTAGGTGTTGGGGTGGTATCCCGACAGCCAGATCAGCTCGGCGTCGAGTCTTCGGGCGACGCTCGGGACCTGCACCCGCGCGCCAACGCGTTCGAGTGTCTCGACGGCGTCGACGACGCGCCCGAGCGAGTTCAGGACGACGGCGAGCTCGATCGCGGCGTCCCCGAGCGCGGGATCGTGTTGGGTGAGGTCGAGCGCCTGCGCGAGGTGGTCGATCGCCGCGTTCGGCTGCGCGAGTGCTTCGGCCGTGCCGAGCTCAAGCAGCACCGCTGCGCGTTCCTCTGCCGCGGGCGGCTCGGCGAGCGCGCGAGCCAGATACCTGGCCGCGACGTCGGGCGCTCCCTCGGCCATCGCGTGGCGGGCGGCCTCGCGCAAGGGAGCGACGAGTGCATGATCGCCGCTCGGCTGGGTGGCGAGCAGGTGAGCGGCGACCTGATGACGCGGCGCGCCGCCTCGCGCGAGCATGCCGGCGGCCCGCCGGTGCAAGCCGTCACGTTCGCCCGGCTCGAGGCTCTCGTACACGATGCTGCGCACCAGCGGATGCACGAACGCCAGCGGCTCGCCGGAGCGTAGGACATCGACGCGGCGCAGCGACCTGGCCGCGAGCTCCGCCTCATGGTGGTCGAGCTCCGCCAGCTCGGCCGCCCGCGCAAGGCCGGCCTGCTCGCCGAGGATCGCCACGCTCGCGGCGAGCCGAGCTGCCGTCGCACCGAGGCTCTCGAGCCGTCGCGCGACGAATCGCGCGACGCCTTCCGGCGCCAGCTCCGCCACCTGGCGCGCCCCGGCGGGCGTCGGCGAGATACCGCCGGCGCGCGCGGCGCGAACGAGCTCGTATACGAACAGTGGGTTACCGCCGCTCCGGGCATGGATCGCATCCGAGAACTCGTGATCGACGGCGCCGCCGAGCGCCTGGCGCAGCAGCGCGTCGACCGCCGGCGCGGTAAGCGATCGCGGCCGCACGACGCCGGCAGCCGGATCGGACACCAGTTCGTCCAGCAGCGCGGAGGCGACGCCAGGCTCGGACGGTCGCGTACTCGCGAGCAGGAACACCGGCAAGCCCTCGATCCGTCGGCCGAGGTACGTCAGAAAGCGCAGCGACGGCTCGTCGCACCAGTGCAGATCATCGACGGCGAGCAGCAGCGGCGCGGCCTCAGCGACGTTGGCCGCCAGCCAGAACAGCCCGTGCAGCGTCCCGTGCGACGGATCGGCGGCGACGGCCTCGGGCGCACGCTCGAACTCGAACACGGCCGCCGAGAGCGCCGCAGCGCCGCTCATCAACCGCACGCGCTCGTCAGGCTCCGCGCCCAGAACGACCTGCTCGAACAGCTGCCGCACAACCCCGAACGCGAAATCATGCTCGAGCTCACCGGCGCGCGCGCGGACGCTGCGCATCCCGAGTCCCCGGGCTCGCCCATCGGCCGCCGCCAGCAGCCGGGTCTTGCCGATCCCGGCCGGCCCTTCGACGAGGAGGATCGCGCCACGCCCGCCGCGGGCCAGCCCCAGTCCACGGTCGATCAGCGCCAGCTCGGCCTCGCGCTCCAGCATCCCGGTTGGCCCGGCGTCCGAAACACCAGGGGATTTCTCAGGGGGTGCTCCTGTCGCGAAGCCAGACTCGATGGTCAAGCATAGGCGGAGCCCGACGCTCCTGACAACCAGGCGCCGAGGATCAAACCACGACGCCACAAGGAGGCGCCATGTCATCGCCAACGCTCGCACCACCCTACGGGGAACTACTACACCGCGCGGCCGGAACCGGACCCGCCTACTGGGGGCCCGGAGACCATTACAGGTTTCTGATCACCGGCGCGGAGTCCGGCGGCTCCTACTTCGCGATGGAGGCAATCGTGCCGCCCGGCGGCGGCCCACCCCCTCACATCCACCACAACGAGGACGAGACCTTCTACATCATCGAAGGGCAGTGCAGCGTCCGCCTCGGCGACGACACCATCCTTGCGGCCACCGGGGACTTCGTCAACGCGCCGCGCGGCACCGTGCACTGCTTCCGCAACGACGGCACCGCCCCGATGCGGATGATCATCACCTTCAGCCCAGCCGGCATTGAGAAGTTCTTCGAGGAGACGCTCGATCCGGCGCTCGACCCCACACACGAGCCGCCCAACAACATCGAAGAGCTCGGCGCCCGCTTCGCGGCCGCGGCGCCCCGACACGGACTCGAGTTCATCGTCGCCTAGAAGCGCCGTCCCACGCTTGCTGGGGGGACGAATTGGCTTCGTCCCCCCGCGCCGATCTCACCGAACACCCGTCTCGCCAATGACCTCCATCCCGCCAACGCGCCACGAGTAGAGGAACAGACCAACATGTCGCTCCAGACCCTCATTCTCCGACTCGACGGCGTCACGGCGGGCGACTACCTGGCCTGATGCCGTGACCCGGACGCATCGGCTTTCGACTACGAACTGCGATCAACCTCCATCGACGCCGATCCGCTCGGTGACACGATCAGCGCGGGCCTCGACTGGGACCGACCGATGCCGCCGCCACGCGCGGCAGCCACCATCGCGCGACTGCCCCTCACCGCCAACGTGCGGGCGATCGGATCCCCGCACGCTGGCGCAGACAGCCCGCAC
>DASXKA010000041.1:0-5003 GCA_036497085.1 Steroidobacteraceae bacterium
CGGGCGCGGGATAACTCCTTATCTCTCAATGACCTGAGGTTTCGATGCCGAGCGTGCGAGTGCGTGAGAATGAGTACTTCGATGCCGCCCTGCGGCGCTTCAAGCGCGCCTGCGAGAAGGCCGGCATTCTCACCGAGCTCCGCCGCCGCGAGTTCTACGAAAAGCCCACGCAGGAGCGCAAGCGCAAGAAGGCGGCGGCCATCAAGCGTCACATGAAGCGCATCTCCCGCGACGGCGTGCGCAGCTCCCGCTGACGCGGCGGCGCGCTACACGCCACCCGCTCCACCGACGACCAACCGACTGACGGCGGCTGCGTACCCATGGCGCTGAAAGAACGCATCACCGAAGACATGAAGGCGGCCATGAAGGCCGGGGAGAAGGAGCGCCTCGCTACCATCCGCCTGGCGCTCGCCGCCATCAAGCAGCGCGAGGTCGACGAGCGCATCGCGCTCGATGACGCGCAGGTGCTCGCGGTGCTCGACAAGATGATCAAGCAGCGGCGCGAGGCCATCACCCAGTTCCACAGCGGCGGGCGCGCGGATCTGGTCGCCAAGGAGACCGCCGAGATCGGCGTCCTGCAGGGCTACCTGCCCGCGCAGCTGGGCGAGGCCGAGCTCGATGAGCTGATCGCGCAGTCGATCGCCGCGGCCGGCGCCACCTCGGTCAAGGACATGGGCAGGGTCATGGCGCTCGTGAAGCCGAAGGCCCAGGGGCGGGCCGACCTCGGCGCGGTCAGCGCCCGGATCAAGCAGAAGCTCAGCTGATTCCTTTATAGTCTCCGCGGGACGGCCTCAAGGGCACGCCCCTTTGAGCAGTGGGACGCATCCCCCAGCACTTCATCGACGAGCTCATCGCCCGCGCTGACATCGTGGAGGTGATCGGCACGCGCGTGCAGCTGAAGAAGTCGGGGCGCGAGTGGAAGGCCTGCTGCCCGTTCCATAATGAGAAGACTCCTTCTTTCTGGGTGAGTCCCGACAAGCAGTTCTATCACTGCTTCGGCTGCGGCAAGCACGGCACGGTGCTCGGCTTCCTGATGGACTACGATCACCTCGCATTCCCCGAGGCGGTCGAGGAGCTCGCCGGGCGCCTGGGTCTCGAAGTGCCGCGCGAGGGAACGGAGGGCGGCGCGCCGCGCGCCGACGAGCAGCTTTACGAGCTCATGGCGCGCGTCGCGCGCTTCTACGTCGAGAGCCTCGGGCGCGAGGAGCGGGCGCGCGACTACCTGGCGAAACGCGGGTTGAACGCCGCGACGCTCGAGCGCTTTCAGATCGGCTACGCGCCCAATTCGTGGAACGAGGTGCTGAAGCGCTTCGGCACAGACGACGCGCAGCGGCGGCGCCTCTCCGAGACCGGGCTCATCATCGAGCGCGAGCGCGGCCAGGCGCAGTTGAGCGAGCGCCACTACGACCGCTTCCGCGACCGCATCATGTTTCCGATCCGCGATAGCCGCGGCCGGGTGATCGCCTTCGGCGGCCGCGTCATCGACGCCGGCGAGCCCAAGTACCTGAATTCCCCGGAGACGCTGTTGTTTCACAAGGGGCGCGAGCTCTACGGCCTCTACGAGACGCGCCGGGCGCGTTCCAACCTGAAACGCCTCGTCGTCGTCGAAGGCTACATGGACGCGGTGCGGCTGCATCAGGACGGCATCGACTACGCGGTGGCGACGCTCGGCACCGCAACCACGGCCGAGCACTTCCGCCGCGTCTTCCGCCTGGTACCCGAAGTGGTGTTCGCCTTCGACGGCGACCGCGCCGGGCGCGGCGCGGCGTGGCGCGCCCTGCAGCAGGCGCTGCCCGAGGCGCGCGAGGGGCGCGAGATCCACTTCCTGTTCCTGCCCGAAGGCCACGATCCCGACACGCTGGTAGCGGCCGAGGGCAGCGCCGCGTTCGAGCAGCGCCTCGGCCAGGCGCTGCCGCTCTCGGAGTACCTGGTGCGCGAGCTCAGCGAGCAGGGCGAGCTGAGTCACGCCGACGGGCGGGCGCGCTTCGCCGAAAGTGCGCGCCCGCTCTACCAGAAGGTGCCCGCAGGCGTTTACCGCGAGCTGCTCCTCGGGCGTCTCGCGCAGGTCGTAGGCCTGCCGCCGGAGCGGCTCGAGGAACTCTGGAGCAGGGCGCCGGGCGCGCCGGCCGCGGCGCCACCGGCATCACGGGCACCGGCGCGCACTCGCACGAGCGCCGGGCGCGGCAGCCTGGTGCGTCAGGCGATCGTGCGCCTGGTGCACTTCCCGGCGATTGCCGCCGAGGTCAGCCCGACGGAGCGCTCCGGGCTCGACGCATCGGAAGAAGCGGGCATTCAGCTGCTGCGCGAGCTGCTCGACAACCTGCGCGAGCAGCCGGCGCAGATCTCCGCCCAGGTTATCCAGCGCTGGGCCGGGCGCGAGGGGGGCGAGTCACTGCAGAAGCTCCTCGAGCGCGAGGAAGTCATCACGGATGCGGCGGCGGCGGCGGGCGAGCTACGCGCCGCGCTCGTCAAGCTCGCCGATCTGGCCGCCGAGCGGCGCCTGCAGGCCCTCGAGGCCAAGAGTCGTTCCGGACCTCTGTCTGCTGACGAACTTAAGGAATTTCAAAAGCTTATATCAATTCTGAGCGCCCGCGAGGCCCGCCGTGGTTAACGGAATTTGGCGTTTTCGCTCTTGTCAAATAGAATTGCGCGCTTTGCCTCGGCACCCCTTGCGCCGGCCGGCTTCCGGCAGCACATAGGGGAACGAAGCCCATCGCCCCCCCGGACACATGACACGCAAGCACAAGCCCCAGACTACGCACAAGAAACGCGCGTCCGCACACGCCCCCAAGCTCGCAAAGCCCGCTGCCGCCCACAAGGCGGTCGCCGCGGTCGCGAGCCTGCGCGAGAAGGATCGCGCCCACGCTGCGGCACCCGGCGCGCGCAAGGGTGGCGCGCCGCTGCGCACCCAGGCTGCACACGGCAAGGTGAACGACAGCGCGCGTCCGGCCGATGCCAGGCACTTGCCGGGCAAGCCGGGCGCCGACAAGCGCCCGTTCGCGCCCGAGCGGCGCGTGGGCGTCATGCCGGAGGACCGGCAGTCGCAGCTGAAGCTGCTGATCGCGCGCGGCAAGGAGCAGGGTTACCTCACCTACGCGCAGGTCAACGACCACCTGCCGTCCGAGATCGTCGATCCCGAGCAGATCGAGGACATCGTCAATACCATCAACGACATGGGCATTCCGGTGTACGAAAAGGCACCGGATACCGAGTCGCTGCTGGCGAGCGAGCCCTCCGCTCCCGCGGATGAGGAGGCGATCGAGGAAGCGGCCGCGGCGCTCGCCGCACTCGACGCCGAGCTCGGCCGCACCACCGATCCGGTGCGCATGTACATGCGCGAGATGGGCACCGTGGAGCTGCTCACCCGTGAGGGCGAGATCCGCATCGCCAAGCGCATCGAGGAAGGCCTCGACGCGGTGCGCGGCTCGCTCGCCATGTACCCGGCGACCTACGACTTCCTGCTGCGTGCCTACGAGCCGGTGAAGGCCGGCCAGGCGCGCCTCGTCGACGTGATCGTCGGCTTCATCGACCCGAATGCGCCCGACGTGATCGCCCAGCCGCAGAATCCCACCAAGGTGGAAATAGTCGCGGCCGAGGAGAAGTCGGACGACGACGAGGAACGCGACGAGGACGGCGAGAGCGAAGAGGAAGCCATCGACACCGGCCCGGATCCGGTCGAGGCGGCCACGCGCTTCGCCAGCATCGCCAAGATCTACAACCAGGTGCTCGGCTCGATCGCCAAGCTCGGCGCCAAGGACGTCAAGACGCTGCGCCAGCGCAAGCGGCTCGCCGATCAGTTCATGGAGCTGCGGCTCTCGCCGCGCATGTTCGAGGCGTTGATCCTCAATCTCCGCAGTCACGTGGCGGAGGTCCGCCAGCTCGAGAAGGAGATCATGATCATCGCGGTGCGCGACGCCGGCATGCCGCGCAAGGACTTCATCGCCTCGTTCCCGAAGAACGAGACCAGCCCGCGCTGGCTGGCGCGTCACATCAAGGGCGGCAAGAAGTACTCGGGGCCGCTCGCCAAGTTCCGCGATGAGATCGAGCGGCGGCAGAAGAAGCTCGAACAGCTCGAGGTCGTCTATCACCTCTCGATCAACGACATCAAGGAAATCAATCGCGAGGTCTCGATCGGCGAGGCCAAGGCGCGCCGTGCCAAGAAGGAGATGGTGGAGGCCAACCTGCGTCTGGTGATCTCCATCGCCAAGAAGTACACCAACCGCGGGCTGCAGTTCCTGGATCTGATCCAGGAGGGCAACATCGGCCTGATGAAGGCGGTCGACAAGTTCGAATACCGCCGCGGCTACAAGTTCAGCACCTATGCGACGTGGTGGATCCGCCAGGCAATCACGCGCTCGATCGCCGACCAGGCGCGCACCATCCGCATCCCGGTGCACATGATCGAGACCATCAACAAGCTGAACCGCATCTCGCGGCAGATGCTGCAGGAGATGGGCCGCGAGCCGACTCCGGAGGAGCTGGCGGTGCGCATGGAGATGCCCGAGGACAAGGTCCGCAAGGTGCTGAAGATCGCCAAGGAGCCCATCTCGATGGAGACTCCGATCGGCGATGATGAGGATTCACACCTGGGGGACTTCATCGAGGACACCTCGGTGGCCTCGCCGATCGATCAGGCCACCTCGGAGTCCCTGCGCGAGACCACTCACTCGGTGCTTGCGCAACTCACCCCGCGGGAGGCCAAGGTCCTGCGCATGCGTTTCGGCATCGACATGAACACCGACCACACGCTTGAGGAGGTCGGCAAGCAGTTCGATGTGACCCGTGAGCGGATCCGGCAGATCGAAGCCAAGGCGCTGCGCAAGCTGCGTCACCCGAGCCGCAGTGAGCAGCTGCGCAGCTTCCTGATGGATGACTGAGCGTCGCCCGCAGCACTGCGACCCGAGTGAATGGCCCGGAAGTTCTCACGGACTTCCGGGCCTTTTTCTTCAGCCTCGGATGGTGCGGCGATCCTTGCGGCTAGCGGCCGGGCCCGCTACGGTGGG
>DASXKA010000042.1:0-3741 GCA_036497085.1 Steroidobacteraceae bacterium
ACGAGGCGCTCATGCTCGTCAAGAGCGGCGACTACCTGCCGCCCGAGACGGCGCGGCCGGGCCTCAACCCGGAGCTCTATCGCGTCATCCGCAAGGCGATGAGCAAGTCGCCCGACGAGCGCTATCAGAAGGCCGAGGAGATGCTCGTCGACGTCGAGCAGGTCATGCGCCTCGCGTTCCGGGCCGTCGGCCAGACGGAGCTGCAGCGGTGGCTCGCCGATCTGTCGACGAAGGACGGCGTGCCGACGCTCACGATTTCGAGCGTGCGCGTCCGCGCGACGCCCCGCAAGGGCGCACCCGCTGACTCACTCGACTACACGATACCGCCATCGCGCCGCATCGGCGAGCGTGAACGGCACGTTCATCCACGAGCGGCACTCGCGCGCCACCGGATTGCCATAGAATCCGGAGCCGTCGATGGCGGCGTAGAGCCGTTCGGCCTTCTGGCGGTTGCGCGCGCCCATGGCGCTGAGACCGCCGCGGGCCTTGAGCCACTTGAACACCAGCCCCGCGAGGTACCACGAGAAAGTCGGCGGCGTGTTGAACATCGAGCCCTCGGCCGCCACTGACTCGTAATTCCAGACCGCCGGGATGTCCGCCCGCGCCCGTCCCAGCAGCTCCTCGCGCACGATCACGACGACGAGCCCGGAGGGGCCGATGTTCTTCTGCGCGCCGGCGTAGATGAGCCCGAAACGGCTCACGTCGAGCGGGCGCGAGAGGATGGTCGAGGACATGTCGGCGACCAGCGGCACGGCCCCGGTCGCGGGCACGTAGGGAAACTCCACTCCGCCGATCGTTTCGTTAGGGCAGTAGTGGACGTAGGCGGCGCGGGTGCACAGCCTCAGTTGCTCCTGCCGTGGCACCGTCGTGTACTTGGCAGCGGCCTCGTCGTCCGCAACGTTGACGTGCGCGACCAGGCGCTGCGCCTCGACGAGCGCGCGCTTCGACCAGTGGCCGGTCACCACGTAGTCCACGGCCGCCTCGGCAGCCGCCAGGTTGAGCGGCACCACGGAGAACTGCGACGCGCCGCCGCCCTGCATGAAGAGCACGCGGTAGCCCGCGGGCACGGCCAGCAGCTCGCGCAAGTCGCTCTCTGCCTCACGCGCCATGGCGAGAAAGGGCTTGCCGCGGTGACTGAGCTCCATTACCGAGGCGCCGAGGCCCTGCCAGTCGGTGAGCTCGTCACGAGCCTGTTCGAGGACCTCGACGGGCAGCGCGGCCGGCCCGGCGGCGAAGTTGAATGCGCGCACGATTACCCTTCCGGAGCCAGCTCGGTTCCCCCGGACGCGGGGTCCGCGGTGCCTGTCTCCCCGACCCCATCCCCGTTCGATTCGAGGCTCTCGACGCGCTCGATGCCGACCAGCCGCTCCCCGCCTTCGCCGAGCCGAATCAGGCGCACTCCCTGGGTGTTGCGTCCCTGGACGGAGATCTCGTCCACCGTGGTGCGCACCAGTGTGCCGGTCGAGCTGATCAGCATGATCTCCTGGCCCGGCAGCACCTGCAGCGCCGCCACGGTGTCGCCGTTGCGGCCTCCGGTCTGCAGCGCGATAACCCCCTGTCCGCCGCGGCCGTGCACCGGGAACTCCTCGAGCGGCGTGCGCTTGCCGTAGCCGGCGGCGGAAGCGGTGAGCACCTCCCCCTCGCCCACCACGATGAGCGCGATGACGTCCTGCCCGCTCCCGAGGCGGATGCCGCGCACGCCGGCCGCCTCGCGCCCCATGTAGCGCACCTCCTGCTCGTGGAAGCGGATCGCCTTGCCGCCGCTCGAGACCAGCATGATCTGGCGTTCGCCGTCGGTGATCGCGACCCCGACCAGCTGGTCGTTGTCGGCGAGGTCCACCGCAATGATGCCGGTCGAGCGCGGGCGCGAGAAGGCCGCGAGTGGCGTCTTCTTCACGGTGCCGTCGCGGGTCGCCATGAACACGAAGTGCTGCTCGTCGTACTGCTTCACCGGCAGCAGCGCGTTGATCTTCTCGCCCTCGCCGAGCGGCAGCAGGTTGACCATCGGCTTGCCGCGCGCGCCGCGGCCGGCCTGCGGCAGCTCGTAGACCTTGAGCCAGTAGACCTTGCCGCGGTTGGAGAAGCACAACACCGTGTCGTGAGTGTGGGCGACGAACAGCTTCTCGACGAAGTCTTCGTCCTTGACCGCCGTCGCGGTCTTGCCGCGTCCGCCGCGCCGCTGCGTCTGGTACTCGGTGAGCGGCTGCGCCTTGGCATAGCCGGCGTGCGACAGCGTCACCACCACGTCCTGGGGCTCGATCAGGTCCTCGGTGGTGAGATTCAGGTGATCGCGGCTGATCTCGGTGCGGCGCGTGTCGCCGTAGGCGTCGCGTACCTCGATCAGCTCGGCGCGCACCACCTGCGTGAGCCGCTCCGGGCGCGCCAGGATGTCGGTGAGATCGCGGATGCTCTCGAGCAGCCCGCGGTACTCCTCGATGATCTTCTCGCGCTCGAGGCCGGTGAGCCGGTGCAGCCGCATGTCGAGGATTGCCTGGGCCTGCGCCTCCGACAGGCGGTAGCCGCCGCCGTTCAGGCCGAAGTCGGCGGCGAGCCCCTTAGGTAGCGTCGAGATCGCGCCGGCCCGCTCGAGGAGTTCGGTCACGAGCCCCGGCGGCCAGGGGCTGGCGAGCAGCGCGCTGCGCGCCTCGGCCGGATTCGGCGCCGCCTTGATGAGCGCGATCACGGCATCGATGTTGGCAAGGGCCACGGCCAGGCCCTCGAGGATGTGGGCGCGCTCACGTGCCTTGCCGAGTTGATAGATCGTGCGGCGGGTGACGACCTCGCGGCGGTGCCGGATGAAGGCTTCCAGCATCTCCTTGAGCGACATGAGTTTCGGCTGCCCGTCCTGCAGCGCCACCATGTTGATACCGAACACCGACTCCATCGGCGTCTGCGCGTACAGGTTGTTGAGGACGACTTCGGTCACCTCGCCCCGCTTCAGCTCGATCACGACGCGCATTCCGTCCTTATCGGACTCGTCGCGCAGCCCGTCCCCGGCGATGCCGTCGATGATCTTCTCGCGCACCAGCTCGGCGATACGCTCGATGAGCCGGGCCTTGTTGACCTGGAACGGGAGCTCGGTGATCACGATGGCCTGGCGGTCGCCGCGCCCGATGTCCTCGATCGCCACGCGCGCACGCACCGACAGCCGCCCGCGCCCGGTGCGGTAGGCGGTGGCGATCTCCTGCGCGCCGTTGATGATGCCGCCGGTCGGAAAGTCGGGCCCTGGCACGTGCTGCATGATGGCGGCCAGCGGCAGCGCCGGATCGTCGAGCAGCGCGAGACACGCGTTCACGGTCTCGGTGAGGTTGTGCGGCGGGATATTGGTCGCCATGCCGACGGCAATGCCGGTCTGGCCGTTCACCAGCAGGTTCGGGATGCGCGTCGGCAGTACCGAGGGCTCGGTCTCGGACTCATCGTAGTTCGGGGTGAAATCGACGGTTTCCTTGTCGATGTCGGCGAGCAGCTCGTGCGCGATCTTCGACATGCGCACTTCGGTGTAGCGCATGGCCGCCGGCGCGTCGCCATCTACCGACCCGAAGTTTCCCTGGCCATCGATGAGCATGTAGCGCATCGAGAACGACTGCGCCATGCGCACCATCGTTTCATAGACCGCGGAGTCGCCGTGCGGATGGTATTTACCGATGACGTCGCCGACGATACGGGCCGACTTTTTGTACGTCTTGTTCCAGTCATTGCCGAGCTCGCGCATGGCAAACAGGACGCGGCGATGGACGGGCT
>DASXKA010000043.1:0-7226 GCA_036497085.1 Steroidobacteraceae bacterium
GCCCCGCCGTGATCGCGCAGCCGGGAGTGGATCGCGATCGCGCGGTCGACCTCGCCGCGGCGGCGGAACAGGCTCCCGAGCGCGAACTGGATTTCCGCGGCGTCGCCGTCGGCTTCGGCCATGCGCGCAAAGATCTCCGCCGCGTGGTCGAAGCGGTCGTTGATCAGGTGATCGAGCCCCTCGTAATAGTCGCGCGGCAGCCGCACCGTGCGCGCCGCGCCGTTGCGGCGCCCGAGAAAGTAGGCGGCGAGACCCACCAGGACGAAGGCCAGCGCCAGAAAGACCGGAGGGAGCTCAAACACGGCACTGACGATAGCAGGTCCGCGGGGCGAGGGATAACGGCCCGCCTGCGGGCCGCCGGCCCGCGGGCTCAGTCGCGGATCGGGCGATCGGCGCCGTCGTTGACCCGCTCGCGAAGATCCTTGCCCGGCTTGAAGTGCGGAACGTGCTTGCCCGAGAGCGCCACCGCCTCGCCGGTCTTGGGATTACGCCCCTGACGCGGCGGGCGGAAGTGCAGCGAGAAGCTGCCGAAGCCCCGGATCTCGATGCGCTCTCCCTGCGAGAGCGCATCGCTCATGATCTCCAGGATCTGCTTCAGCGCCAGTTCGACATCCTTGGCCGGCAAGTGCTTCTGCTTGGCGGTGATGATCTCGATGAGCTCGGACTTGGTCATGGGGCTTCAGTCGCCGCGTTCGTTGCCCGAGCCGATGTGCTCCTTGAGCAGGTCGCCGAGACTGGTGCCGCTCGGCACCGCCTCGGAGCGGTAGCTCTGCACTGCCTCGGCCTCGTCGTGCGCCTCCTTCGCCTTGATCGACAGCGAAATGGTGCGCGACTTGCGGTCGACGCCGGTGAATTTGGCCTCGATCTCTTCCCCGACCTTGAGCACCGCGCGTGCGTCCTCGACGCGGTCGCGGCCGAGCTCGGAGGCACGCAGCTGTCCTTCGATTCCGTTGCCCAGGTCGATGACCGCCCCGCGCGCGTCGACTTCCTTAACCACGCCCTTGACGATCGTACCCTTGGGATTGTCGGCGATGTAGGCCGAGAACGGATCCTTGGCGAGCTGCTTGATACCGAGCGAGATGCGCTCGCGCTCCGGATCGATCGCCAGCACCATGGCCTCGATCTGCTGGCTCTTCTGGTAGTTGCGCACCGCCTCCTCGCCCGGCTGATCCCAGGAGATGTCCGAGAGGTGCACCAGGCCGTCGATGTTGCCCGGCAGTCCGATGAAGATGCCGAAGTCGGTGATCGACTTGATCTGTCCGGCCACCTTGTCGCCGCGGTTGTAGTTCTCGGCGAACTCCTTCCACGGGTTGGCCTGGCACTGCTTCAGGCCGAGGGAAATGCGGCGGCGCTCCTCGTCGACGTCGAGCACCATGACCTCGACTTCCTGGCCGCTGTGCACCACCTTCGCCGGGTTGACGTTCTTGTTGGTCCAGTCCATCTCGGAGACGTGCACCAGGCCCTCGACGCCATCCTCGATCTCGACGAACGCGCCGTAATCGGCGATGTTGGTGACCTTGCCGAACACGCGCGTACCCGGCGGATAGCGGCGTGCGATGTTCTCCCAGGGATCGGCGCCGAGCTGCTTGAGCCCCAGGCTGACGCGCGAGCGCTCGCGGTCGAACTTGAGTATCCGCACCTCGACCTCATCGCCCACCTTCACGACCTCGGAAGGATGCTTGACGCGCTTCCACGCCATGTCGGTGATGTGCAGCAGGCCGTCGATGCCGCCGAGGTCGACGAACGCGCCGTAGTCGGTGAGGTTCTTCACCGCGCCGCGCACCACCGCACCCTCCTGCAGGTTGTCGAGGAGCGCGGAGCGCTCGGCGGAGAACTCCTGCTCCACCACCGCGCGGCGCGAGACCACGACGTTATTACGCTTCTGATCGAGCTTGATCACCTTGAACTCGAGCGGTTTGCCCTCGAGATACGAGGTGTCGCGCACCGGGCGCACGTCGACGAGTGAGCCCGGCAGGAACGCGCGTACGTTCTCGATCTCCACCGTGAAGCCGCCCTTGACGCGGCCGGTGATGACGCCGGTGACGATCTCTGACTTGTTGAACGCCTCCTCGAGGCGCGTCCAGGTGCGCGCCCGCTTGGCCTTCTCGCGCGACAGGCGCGTCTCGCCGGTACCGTCCTCGACCGAGTCGAGGGCGACCTCCACGTTGTCGCCGGCCTTGACCTCGACCTCACCGCGCTCGTTCTTGAACTGCTCGAGCGGGATGACGGCCTCGGACTTGAGGCCCACGTTGACGATGACGACGTCGGGGGTTACGTCCACCACCAGCCCGGTCAGGATCATGCCCGGGCGGATGCGCTGGTTTGCTAGACTTTGCTCGAAGAGCTGGGCGAAACTTTCTGACATACCTTCACTTTGCACGCTTTGCGTGCTGACTCTGGACCCCATCCGTGGGTGGCCAGGAAAACGTAACAGGCGCCCGCATCCCGCAGGCACCAACCTCACATAACCTATCCCGGCGCGTGACTAGGACGAGCGGCCTCGAGGCCACAGACGACGAGCGACCCCCAGTTCCAGCACCCTTGCTACGACCTCGTCTATGTCGAGACCGGTCGAGTCGATCTGCACGGCATCGGCTGCCGGACGCAACGGGGCGACCTGGCGGGTCTGATCTCTCAAGTCCCGCTCGGCTATCTCGCGCGAAAGGGCGGGAAGGCTAACACCGGAACCCTTGTCTTTCAACTGCTTATAGCGTCGTAAGGCACGTTCCTCGGGGGTCGCCGTGAGGAATACCTTGAGGTCGGCCTGGGGGAAGACCACGGTGCCCATATCCCGCCCATCGGCCACCAATCCGGGGGGGTGCGCGAACGCCCTTTGCCGCTCGAGAAGCGCCGCGCGCACCTCTTGCCACGCCGCCACCCGGGACGCTCCGGCGCCGGCGGTCTCGGAGCGGATCTCCCGGCTCACGTCGCGCCCGTCGAGCCGCACCCGCTCCTCCCCATCCGAGCCCCAGCCGAATTCCACGCGCATCGCGCGCGCCAGGGCGGCGTGGCGCGCCGCATCGTCGCGCGGTGCCCCCGCGGCCGCTCCCGCCAGCGCCACCAGGCGATAGAGCGCGCCACTGTCGAGCAGGTGCCAGGCGGCATGGCGTGCGACCGCACGGCTGATGGTGCCCTTGCCCGAGCCGCTCGGGCCATCAATGGTGACGACGGGACAGGAGGAGTCGGGCATCCGCTGCCGAGCGTACGTCAGAGCGCCTCGACGCCCAAGCCCGCAGTGCGGGCCGCGTCCACGAAGCCGGGAAACGAGGTCGCGACGTTGGCGACGTCCAGGATCTCGATCGGCGCCGCGGCTCTCAGTGCCGCGACCGCGAACGCCATGGCGATGCGGTGATCCCCGCGGCTATCGATCGTGCCGCCGCCGAGCGCTTCGGCGCCGCGCAGCCAGAGTCCATCGGGCAGCAGCTGGTTCTCGACGCCGAGGGTGCTCAGGCCCGCCGCCATGGCCGCGAGCCGATCACTCTCCTTGACGCGCAGCTCGAGTGCCCCGCGCACCAGCGTCTCGCCGGTCGCGCACGCCGCCGCCACGAAGAACGCGGGGAACTCGTCGATGGCGGGTGGCACCTCGGCTTCTGTGACCGTGATGCCGCGGAGCTGACCAGGGCGGATCTCCAGGTCCGCGACCGGCTCGCCACCCGGCGAGCCCGCCCCGCTGCGCGCATGTACGCGGATGTCCGCCCCCATGCGCCGCAGCATCTCGATCAGCCCGGTACGGGTCGGGTTCACACCGACGTTCGTGAGCGTAAGGGTCGGGGAAGCGGCCAGACACGCAGCGACGATGAAAAATGCCGCCGAGGAAAAGTCCGCCGGCACGGCGATCGCGGTGCCCCTGAGGGTCTGGCCGCCTTCGAGCGCAATGCTGCGGCCCTGTTGCTCGAGCCGCGCGCCGAAGGCGGCCAGCATGCGCTCGGTGTGATCGCGCGACGGGGCCGGCTCCGTCACGCTGGTGCGGCCGGCGGCGGCGAGCCCTGCCAGCAGCACCGCGGACTTCACCTGCGCGCTCGCGACCGGGAGACTGTAATGAATCGCGCGCAGGTGCGGCGTGCCCCTGATCTCGACCGGCGGGCGCCCGTCGTGCGTACGGATCTGCGCGCCCATCATCGCGAGCGGCACCACGACGCGCTGCATGGGCCGGCGCATGAGCGAGGCATCGCCGACCAGTGTCGAGTTGAATCTCTGCGGCGCGAGGAGCCCGGTGAACAGCCGCATCGCAGTGCCGGCATTTCCCAGGTCGAGCGCGGTGGCTGGGGCGGTGAGCCCCGCCGCGCCCACGCCGTGCACCAGTACTTCGGTCTCCTGCGGCCGCTCGATGCGCACCCCGAGCGCACCCAGGGCGCGTGCGGTCGAGAGACAGTCCTCGCCGGCGAGAAACCCGGTGATGTGGGTGTCGCCCTCGGCGATCGCGCCGAGCATCAGCGCCCGATGCGAGATCGACTTGTCGCCGGGCACGCTGAGGGTACCGGCGATGCGGCCCCCGGGCTGCACGCGGTAGCGCGCCGGCGCTGGGGCCGCGGCGCTCATTGCACCGCCCGCGGATACGAGCCGAGCACCCGGAAGAGGGACGCCCGGCGCTTGAGCGCCGCGAGCGCCTTTTTCACGTGCCGCTCCTCGGCGTGACCCTCGAAGTCGATGAAGAAGACGTAGTCCCACTTGCGCCGGTGCGAGGGGCGCGACTCGATGCGCGTGAGGCTCACGCGGTGCAGGGCGAGCGGCTCGAGCAACCGATAGAGCGCCCCGGGCGCGTCAGTGTGGCCGACCGAGACCAGCAGCGTCGTACGGTCCGCGCCGCTCGGCGCGAACAGCTTCCGCCCGAGCACCAGGAAGCGCGTCGTATTGTCGGCGCGGTCCTCGATCTCGGCGGCCAGAATCCCGAGCCCGTAGACCTCCGCCGCAGTCTCTCCGGCGATGGCGGCGCTGCCCTTCTCGTCGCGCGCCCGGCGCGCGCCTTCCGCGTTGCTCGCCACCGGCACCTGCTCCACTCCCGGCAGATGCTCCTCGAGCCATACGCGGCACTGGGCCAGCGACTGCGGGTGCGAGCATACGCGCTCGATGCGCGGCAGCTCGCGCATGGCACCCATGAGGTGATGGCGGATGCGCAACTCCACCTCGCCGCAAATCTTGAGTGGCGAGGTTAGAAAACGGTCGAGGGTATGGTTGATCGTGCCCTCGGTGGAATTCTCGATCGGCACCACGCCGAAGTCGGCATTCGCCGCCTCGACCTCATGAAATACCTCGTCGATGGAGCCGAGTGGCAGGGCGCGCACCGAGTGCCCGAAGTGGGTGAGCACCGCCGTCTGGGTGAACGTGCCCTCGGGACCGAGGAACGCCACCTTGAGCGGCTCCTGCTGCGCGAGGCACGCCGACATGATCTCGCGGAAGAGGCGCAGCACCTCCTCGTCGCGCAGCGGTCCCTGGTTGCGCTCGCGCGCCGCGCGCAGCACCTGCGCCTCGCGCTCCGGGCGGTAGAAATCCACGGTGCGTGCGACCGAGCCGCTCTTGGAGATGCCAACCAGCTGCGCAAGCTGCGCGCGCTCGCTGATCAGGCGGTGAATCCCGACGTCGACCGCATCGATCCGCGCGCGCACCTCCTCGAGGTCCGGCCGCTGCGGCGGCGCGGAGCCCGCGACTGCCGCCTTGCGTGTGGCGGGCTGCGCGCGCCGCTTCCTCATAGGATGCGCGCCGTCAGCACGCCCTCTATGGCGCGAATCTCGCCGAGAACCTCGGCGCCGAGGGCGCCGTCGGCGTCGATGAGCGTGTAGGCGTACTCGCCGCGTGACTTGTTGAGGAGGTCTGCGATGTTGATGTGGTGCATCGCGAGGGCGGTGGAGATCTGACCCACCATGTTCGGCACGTTACGGTTGGCTATGCCCAAGCGCGTAGCGCCAGGCAGGCGCGCCAGCACCGCCTCCGGATAGTTGACGCTGTTCCTCACGTTGCCGTGCTCGAGGAACTCGCGCAACTGGTCGGCCGCCATGATGGCGCAGTTGTCCTCCGCTTCCCCGGTCGAGGCGCCGAGGTGCGGCAGGGTAACCACCCGCGGGTGATCCTTCAGGGCGTTGTTGGGGAAGTCGCACACGTAGCCGTGCAGCCGGCCGGCATCGAGCGCGGCGATCACCGCCGCGTCGTCGACGATGCCGGCGCGCGCGAAGTTGAGCAGGGTACCGCCGGGCTTCATGAGCGCGAGGCGCCGGGCGTTGACCAGTCCCGTGGTGGCGTCGTTCAACGGCACGTGCACGGTGATGGCCTCGGCGCGTGCGAACAGGTCCTCGAGCGACCGGGCCTGCTCGACGCTGGCCGACAGCTGCCAGGCACGCTGCACGGTGATCTGCGGGTCGTAGCCGAGAACCTTCATGCCGAGGGCCAGCGCGGAGTTGGCGACCTCGACGCCGATCGCCCCGAGACCCACTACACCGAGCGCGCGGCCGGGGAGCTCGAAGCCGACGAACTGTTTCTTGCCGCGCTCGACTTCCCGGTCGATCGCCTCATCGTCGCCCTTGAGAGCGCGCGTGAACAGCCAGGCGGGCCCCAGGTTGCGCGCCGCGAGCAGCAGGCCCGCGAGCACCAGCTCCTTGACCGCGTTGGCGTTGGCGCCCGGGGAGTTGAACACCGGCACGCCGCGCCGGCTCATCTCCTCCACGGGGATGTTGTTGACCCCCGCCCCGGCGCGGGCTATGGCGTGCACGCTCCGCGGGATCGCGGCAGCGGCGAGCTCGGCGGAGCGCACCAGGATCGCGTCCGGCTCCGTGATCTCGGGCCCGACTTGGTAGAGTTCGCCCGGCAGCCGCTCGAGTCCGCGCGGACTGATATTGTTGAGAGTCAGGATGCGGTAGCTCATGGCGCGCCTTCAGCCCTTGCGTCGCTCAAAGTCCTTCATGAAGGCGATGAGCGCCTCGACCCCTTCGAGCGGCATGGCGTTGTAGATGCTGGCACGCATGCCGCCGACCGAGCGGTGGCCCTCGAGGTTGATGAGTCCCGCGGCGCGCGCCTCTGTGGCGAAGGTGCCCTCGAGCGCCGCATCGGCGAGCGTGAACGGCACGTTCATCCACGAGCGACACTCGCGCGCCACCGGATTGCCATAGAACCCGGAGCCGTCGATGGCGGCGTAGAGCCGTTCGGCCTTCAGGCGGTTGCGCGCGCCCGTGGCGCTGAGACCGCCGCGGGCCTTGAGCCACTTGAACACCAGCCCCGCGAGGTACCACGAGAAAGTC
>DASXKA010000044.1:0-6187 GCA_036497085.1 Steroidobacteraceae bacterium
AGTTTAACCTGCGCCCAATGCCGCGGGAACACGACCCGCTCGCTCCCGAGGCGTTGACGCGATTCGACGCTGACATTCGACTCGGTGACGGTAATCGTCTGCGAGTGGAAGCGGCGCTCGAGCGAGACCTTGAGGGCCCAGGCGAGCAGTGCCATCTCGAGTCCCGCGAACGGCAGAATCGGCCAGAAGCCCTTGAGCGCGAGGAAGCCTCCCATGCCGAACGGCATGACGCAGGCACTCGCGAAGAACAGGCGCGCGCCGCGCACGGTGAGGGAGCAGTTCGGGCGGATCTCGATCGAAAGCGGCGCGACGTCCATGGCTTGCCCGCGGATGGTAGCGCGCACCCGCAGTGATTCAAATCAAGCGGAAATTCCCTTCGTTTTCGTGCGCGCGCTGAGCCTCGTGGCCGCCTCGTCGAGCCTGAGCGAGCCGACGCGCGCGCGCGCGAAGGGCACGACCGCGAGCGGCGGCGCGCCGAGCAGCCGCGTGAGCGTCGCGAGATTCTCGGCCTCGCGGTCCATCGGGGAGTCCGGGCGGTTCGCGATCCAGCCGGCGAGCGGGACGCCGTCCGCCTCGATGGCGCGCCGCGTGAGCGCGGCGTGGTTGAGGCATCCGAGCCGCAGCGCGACGACCAGTACGGCCGGCGTGCCGAGCGCGCGGGCGAGGTGTCCCATGTCCTGGCGGGCGTTGATCGGGGCGAGCCAGCCCCCCGCTCCTTCGACGACAACCCGGTCGGAACGGCTCCTCAGCACCGCAAACGCCGCTCCGATCATGCCGACATCTACGGATATCCTGGTCTCTTCTGCCGCAATATGCGGCGAAATGGCCGGCTCGAAGCAATAGGGGTTCACCTCTGCGTAGGTGAGGGGCACGTTGGCCGCCGCCATGAGCGCCAGGGCGTCCGCATTGCGCAGTCCCTCGGGTGTCCGCTCCGCGCCCGAGGCGACGGGCTTCATGACCGCGACGCGCTCGCCGGCGGCGGCGAAGGCCCGCGCGAGCGCGCAGGCGACCACCGTCTTGCCGACGCCTGTGTCGGTTCCGGTGACGAACAGGCTCCGGTTACTCACGGGCGCGCGTCCCGGCGGCGGATCGAGCCCGGTGCGATGTGCACCTCGCCCGGGTACGTCGCGGCGCGGGCCGCCTCACTCCCACCCCAGCTCGCGCCGTAGATGACCTCGTAGGTCGCGGGCAGCGCCTGGCCGCGGCGGAAGGCCTCGTAAGCTTCGGTCATGCGCTTCAGGCGCGCGCGCCCCGTGAGCGAGCGGGGGCGGCCCGCGGTCACGTTGTGCGCGCCGATCGCCTTGAGGTCGCGCATCAGCGTGAGTGTGTCGGGATAGGCGAGCTCGATGCGATCCACGTCGAGCACCGGCTCCGTGAGCCCGCTGCCCGCGCAGCGCGCGCCGACGTCGTGCATGTCGAGGAAGCGATTCACGTGCGTCAGGCCGTCGGCCTCGGCCCATGCGGCCCGCAGCTCCTTCAGCGTGTCGGGGCCGAGAGTGCTGAAGGCAAAGAAGCCGCCCGGCTTGAGGACCCGCCGCACTTCGGCGAGCGCCTGCTCGAGCGGCTCGCACCACTGCAGCACGAGGCTCGAGAACACCAGGTCGACGCTCGAGCCCGCGAGCGGCAGCCGCAGCGCGTCCGCGTTGAGGCGCGCGAAGCGCCGCCAGAGCGGCTGGTTGCGCCGCGCCTCGCGCAGCATCCCGGGCGCGAGGTCGAGCGCGATCACGAGCGCGCGCGGGTAACGGCGCTTGAGCTCGCGCGTCACGCGGCCCGTGCCGCAGCCCAGGTCGAGCACCACGCGCGGCGCGAAGTCGAAAGGCGCGAGCCGCTCGAGCAGCTCGGTCGCCACGCGCGCCTGCAGGCCCGCCGCGGCCTCGTAGCCGGCGCTCGCCCGGTCGAAGGCGGCGCGCAGCCGCCCGCGGTCGAGGCGCGAGGCGTCCTCGCGCTCAGCCACGCAGGAATCCGTCGAGCGCGGCGAGAAACTGCGCGCGATTCGAGAGGAAGGGCACGTGACCCGCGCCGCGCAGCTCGCTGAAGCGTCCGTTCGGGAGCGCCGCCGCGAGCGCCCTCGATGCTGCCGCGGGCGTGATGCGATCGCTCTCCCCCGCGATCACCAGGGTGGGCGCGCGCACCTGCGAGAGCTGGGGCCTCAGGTCCCCCCGCCGCAGCCGCTCGAGACCCCAGGCGAGCGCGTCGGACTGCGCGGCGCCACCCCTCTCGAGCGCGGCGCGCAGCCGACCGAGCACCCGGCCCGCGGTGCGGGGTGCGAGACCGCGCACCTGTGACTTGAGAAACCCGCTCACGGCCTTCGCGGGATGCACTTGCACCTCCCCGGCGAGCCGCTCGAGCGAGGCCTCCCTGAGCCCGCAGCGCCAGCCGGGGCCGGCGAGAAACCGCGGCGTGGTCGCGACCAGAATGAGGCGCTCGATGCCGGCCGGCAGTGCCGCAGCGAGATCGAGCGCGATCTGACCGCCGAGTGACCAGCCGAGGAGATGGTAGCGGGTCGTGAGCGGCGCCAGCGTCTCGTGCACGCGGAAGGTCTGCGCCGCCGCATGGGACGTGCCGTCCCAGTCGCTGCGGCCATGCCCGGGCAGATCGATGGCGATCGTCCGGAAGCGGCGCGACAGCGCGTGCGCGAGCTCGTCCCACACCCTGAGGTTCATCCCCCAGCCGTGGAGCAGCACGAGGTCGCGCCGGCCGCGCCCGCTCACCTCGGCGTGCAGCGCACTCATGCGGTGCCGGTCGCGTGCAGCCGCTCGCAGCAGCGCCCGAGCGCCTCGGCGAGCTGATCGATCTGCGCCTCGGTATGCACCGCCGTCAGCGTGACGCGCAGCCGCGCCGCTCCCTTCGGCACCGTCGGCGGGCGGATGGCCACGACCAGCAGGCCCTCTGCCTCGAGCGCGCGCTGCGCGGCGAGCACCGCCGCTTCGCTGCCGAGCACGACCGGCTGAATGGGCGTGCGCTCGGGGCCGCGGCCGAGCGGCACCCCCGCCTGCGCAGCGCGCCGGCGGAAGCGCTCGATGAGGGCCACGAGGCGCGCACGCCGCCAGTCTTCGGCCTGGGCGAGCGCGAGGGCCCTGCGGCTCGCGGCCGCGACCGGTTGCGGCAGCGCGGTCGTGTAGATATAGGAGCGCGCCTTCTGCACGAGGTAGTCGATGAGGTCGGCCTCGCCGGCGACGAAGGCGCCGAAGGAGCCGAAGGCCTTGCCGAGCGTGCCCATCAGCACCGGCACGTCCGCCCCGCTCACCCCGCACTCCTCGAGCGAGCCGCGCCCGCTCGCGCCGAGGACCCCGAGGCCGTGCGCGTCGTCGACCACGAGCCAGGCGTCCGCACGGCGCGCCAGGCGCGCGAGCGCTGCGAGGGGCGCGAGATCGCCGTCCATGCTGAAGAGGCCGTCGGTGCCGATCACCGCGGTACGCGCCGGATCTTTCTCGAGCGCCGCCGCCGCCGCCGCGGCGTCCGCGTGCGCGTAGCGCTCGAGCTGCGCGCCCGCGAGCCGCGCGCCGTCGATGAGCGAGGCGTGGCTCAGCCGATCGAGCAGGATGCGCTCGCCGCGCCCGGCGAGGGCGCTTATGACGGCGAGGTTGGCCATGTAGCCGGTGGAGAACAGCAGCGCGCGCTCGCGACGCGTGAAGGCCGCGAGCTCCTCCTCGAGGCGCTCGTGCTCGCGGCCGTGTCCGCTGACGAGGTGCGAGGCGGCGCTGCCGGCTCCGGCGGTCCTGGCGGACGCGCCCATGGCGGCGGCGAGCTCCGGGTGGCGCGCGAGCCCGAGGTAATCGTTGCTGCTGAAGTCGACGAGCGTTCGGCCGCCGATGGTGAGGCGCGCGCGGCTGTCGGCTTCCGCGAAGCCCTCGACGGTGGTGCGGCGGCGCCTGAGCTGCGCGGCGTCGAGCCGCGCCAGCGCCTCAGGAAGCGCGCGCGCGACTCGCTTCATGGCCGGCGGACGCCGTGGCTGCCGCGGCAGGCGCGGCGCTGGCCGCCGCTGCGGGGGCCTGCTCGGCGCTCACCTTGAGCCGTGCGAACAGCTGCCGGTCGCGCTCGACGTCCGGATTGCCGGTGGTGAGCAGCTTCTCGCCGTAGAAGATGGAGTTCGCTCCGGCCAGCAGACACAGCGCCTGCAGCTCGTCGGACATTGCTTCCCGCCCGGCGGAGAGCCGCACGTGGGCGCGCGGCATGAGCACGCGCGCGACCGCGATCGCGCGCACGAAATCGAACGGATCGACCTCCGCTGCCGCGGCGAGCGGCGTGCCCGCCACCTTCACCAGGCGGTTGATCGGGACGCTTTCCGGATGCTGCGGCAGGTTCGCGAGCGTCCGCAGCAGCCGCGCCCGATCGGTGACCGACTCGCCCATACCGACGATGCCGCCGCAGCACACGCTGATACCGGCCGCGCGCACGGCCGCGAGCGTGTCGAGCCGGTCCTGGTAGGTGCGCGTCGTGATGATCTCGCCGTAGAACTCCGCCGAGGTGTCGAGGTTGTGGTTGTAGTAGTCGAGCCCCGCCTCCTTCAGCTCCGCCGCCTGCGCCGGCGTGAGCATGCCGAGCGTCGCGCAGCTCTCGAGCCCGAGCGCGCGCACCTCGCGGATCATCGCGGCGACCACCTCGAGGTCGCGCGCTTTGGGCGAGCGCCAGCCGGCTCCCATGCAGAAACGGGTCGCGCCGGCCGCGCGCGCGCGCGCGGCGCAGTCGCGCACCGCCGCGACCTCGAGCAGCGCGGTGCGCGCGAGGCCCGTGTCGTAGCGCACGCTCTGCGGACAGTAGGCGCAGTCCTCGGGGCAGGCGCCGGTCTTGATGGAGAGCAGCGTCGAGAGCTGCACCGCGTTCGGATCATGCCAGGCGCGGTGCACGCGCTGCGCGCAGAACATGAGGTCCATGAACGGCAGCGCGAACAGCGCCTCGACTTCCTCGAGCGTCCAGTCGTGGCGGAGCGGCTCGCGTGCGTCCTTCATGGGCCGACCATGCCCGAGGCCGCCGTGTCATGTCAACGCAACGAGGGCCCTGAAGTCGACAATCCGCCGCAGGCTGCGAGGCGCTGGCGGCCGCGACCTCGGCCGCTGGACTAAGGTCGCAGCAGCTGCACCAGCAGCGCGAGCGCCACGCCGAGCGCGCCGAGCACCGCCACCAGCACCGCGCCGGCGGCGCAGTCCTTGACGCGACGGATGCGCGGGTGCTCCTCGGGGTTCAGGTGATCGGCGAGCTCCTCGAGCGCGGTGTTCATGAGCTCGGCCGCGAGCACCAGCGCGCTCGCGAGCAGTACCAGCGCCCACCACACCGGGCGCGGGCGCAGCACCATGAGCCCGACGATCGCCGCCGCCAGCGCGCCGGTCTGAAGCTGCAGGCTGTGCTCGGCGCGCAGCGCATGGGCGATGCCGTTGAGGGCGTAGCGCAGGCGCGCGGAGAAGGAGTGATTCTTCCAGGCCACGGCGGCCGCTCAGCTCTTGTAGACGTACTGCAGCAGGATGCCGACGAACACCGCGAGCCCTACGTACTGGTTGTTGAGGAAGGCCCGCAGGCACCCGGCCGGGTCGCGCCTGCGGATGAGCCACTGCTGCCACACGAACAGCACGCCGGCGGCGACGACGCCGCCCTGGAACCAGCGGCCGTAGTGCATGTCCTCACCCGCGAGATAGAGCGCGTACAGAATCATCAGCTGCATCACGCCGATCAGGAGCCGGTCCATGTCGGCGAACAGGACGGCGCTCGACTTCACGCCGATCCTGATGTCGTCCTCGCGGTCGATCATGGCGTAGAGCGTGTCGTACATGGCCGCCCAGATCACCGCAGCGATGTACAGCACCCAGCACACCCGCGGCAGCGCGCCGAGCTGCGCCGCGAAGGCCATCGGCACGCCCCAGCCGCCGAAAGAGATGCCGAGATAGAGCTGCGGCATGGGGAAGACGCGCTTGACGAACGGGTAGGAGACGGTGAGCAACGCGCCGACGGCGGCGAGCTGCACCGTGAGCTCATCGAGCCTCGTCACCAGGAAGAGCGCCGCTCCGATGAGCAGCACGAACAGCGCGAGCGCCTCCCTCGGGGTCACGAGCCTCGCGGCGAGCGGCCGGTCGCGCGTGCGGCGCACATACGGGTCGATGTCGCGGTCGGCGAAGTCGTTGATCACGCAGCCCGCGGCCCGCATCACCACGACACCGAGCACGAACACGATCAGAACCTTCGGCTTCGGGCGCCC
>DASXKA010000045.1:0-4745 GCA_036497085.1 Steroidobacteraceae bacterium
CAGCGCCATGATCGCGAACAGCAGCACGCACAGCGCCCAGACGAAGCGGGTGAACAGCGCTCGGATCGGCGGCTCGAGGTGGCGCCGCTCGAGCACTCCGGCGAACCACCCGCTCACCCACTTGCCGACGATGAATCCGGCCACCAGGATCAGGATCGCCGTCAGCAGCCGCGGACCGAAGCGGATCGCCATCTCGAGCATGGTGTCCTTCGCGTGGCTGATGGTCGCGACTTGCTCGTTCATGGTTGCCCTCCCCCCGACTAACGCCGAATGACTGTTGCACCTGCTTCAGGGCATATGCTCGCCGCGCGCGGCCACCAGTATCCGGTACCAGTCCTCGCGCGTCAGGTGCACGGCGTAGGCGGTGCGCGCCTCGCGGATGCGCGCGGTATTCTGGCTGCCGATGAGGGGAACCGGCCGCGCCGGGTGCGCCATCACCCAGGCATACGCCACCGCCGTGCGCGAGGTTCCGTCGCGCCGCGCAATCGCCTCGAGCGCCGCGATCACCCGGTCGGTGCGCGGGCTGTCCGAGAGCTCGCCCGGGCCTGTCGCGAGGCGGCCTTGTGCAAGCGGCGACCACGCAACAACCCCGGTGCCGCGTCGCATGGCGGCATCGAGCGTGCCATCGTCGAGCGCTTCGACGGCGAGCGCCGAGAGCTCGTTCTGCACGCTCGCGAGCGCAAACGGCAGATGGGCGGCCAGCGCCTCGAACTGCGCGGCACTGTAGTTGGACACGCCCGCCGCACGGATCTTGCCGGCGCGCCGCAGACGGTCCAGGGCCTGCGCGACCTCGCTCGGGTGCGCGAGCAGATCCGGCCGGTGGATCTGATAGAGATCGATGTACTCGACGCCGAGGCGCTGCAGTGATGCGTCGCAGGCCGCGAGCAGGTGCTCGGCCGAGGAGTCGTACGGCAGCGGCGGGACGATGCCCGCCTTAGTGGCGAGCACCATGCGGGCGCGCAACTGCGGTGCCTCGCGCAGCACCGCGCCGAGGAGCGATTCCGCCGTCCCGAAGCCGCTGCCGCGCCGGTAGCCATAGACGTCCGCGGTATCGAAGAGCGTACACCCCGCCTCGAGCGCAGCTTCCACCCGCTCCCGTGGACTCGCCTCTCCGGGTTCCCCGAGACGCCACATCCCCCAGCCGAGCGGCGCCACGCTCAGGCCACTGTTGCCGAGCGGAATGCGAGCGTCTGCTGAAGGACCGAGACTCACCATGTCACTCTAAATCAACGCCGCGAGCGGCAGCACCTCGACCGGCGCGCCGCTCGTGGCCGCGGGAGCGAGCGCGGGCCGCCGGATGAGCGCGTTCGCCGCGGCGAACACCGACAGGAGCGAGGTGTCCTGGTTGTCGCAGGGCCGCACGTGCAGGCGGGTGTCCCCGCCCCGCGTAGCGACGGCGCGCAGGTAGAGCTCGTAGGCGCCGCTCGCCGCCACTTCGCCCTCGAGAAGCGCGGTCGCACACGCTCCGTCCGCCTCGCGGCCGAGCATGGCGTGAACCAGCGGCCGCAGGAACAGGTGCGCGCACACGAGCGCCGCCGCCGGATTGCCCGGGAGTCCCAATACCGCCCCGCCGCTGCTCCGACCAAACCAGGTCGGCCGACCCGGACGGACCGCGACGCGCTCGACCGCAATCCTCACGCCGAGTCCGGCGAGAGACTGCTTGACCAGATCGTAGTCGCCGACCGAGGCTCCGCCGATCACGACCAGGAGGTCCGCGCGCCCAAGCGCCTCGGCGGCGGCGCTCGCGACAGCCGCCTCCGAGTCGGGACGGGTCTCGAGGCGCAGCGCTTCCCCGCCCCACTCCCCGACCGAGGCCCCGATGCCGAAGCTCACCGAGTCGAAGACCTGATGGGCGCCGGCGGTGGCGCCGGGTTGCACCAGCTCATCGCCGGTGGCGAGCACGGCGACGCGCGGCCGCCGCGCCGCTCGCAGGCTGCCGATACCGGCCGCCGCGAGCAGAGCGATGTGACGCGCGTTGAGCTGCACGCCCCGTCGCAACAGTACCTGGCCGGCGCCGAAGTCGACGCCGGCTTCGCGGATGTGGGCGCGCGGATGGGTGGGCGTCTCGAGCCACACCCTGTCGCCCTCGCGCCGGGCGCGCTCCTGCGGCACGACGAGATCCACGCCCGCAGGAACCGGGGCGCCGGTAAAGATACGGACCGCACCTCCGGCGCGCACCGGCGAACCGGTATAGGCGCGGCCGGCTGCCGCTTCGCCGAGCAATGTGAAGGACTCGCAGCCGAGGTCGGCGCCACGCACGCCGTATCCGTCCATCGCGGACGAGCGAAACGGCGGCTGCGCCCGGGCGGCAGTTACCGCCTCGGCGAGGGTCCGCCCCGCGGCCGCTTCGAGGGCGACCGGCTCGGCGGGCAGCGGGCCGATGTCGACGAGAATCTCTGCGCGTGCCGCCGCGACCGTGTGCTCGGCCGGGGCCATGAGCGACTCAGCGCTCCTGGAAGCGAGGCATGACCTCGACGATCGAGCACGGGCGATGGCGGCTGTCCAGCTGCGGCTGAATGAGCCGGTCCCAGCCGTCGCGGCACGCGCCGTTCGATCCGGGCAGCGCATAGATCACCGTACCGCGGGCGAGGCCGGCACACGCGCGCGACTGCAGCGTCGACACGCCGACCGTCTCGTAGGAGACGAGGTGCCAGAGCACGTTGAAACCCTCGAGCTCCTTGTCGAAGAGCTCGCGCACCGCTTCGGGAGTCACGTCGCGTCCGGTGAGGCCGGTACCGCCGGTCGTGATGATCACATCGATGCCGGGATCATCGATCCAGCGGCGCAGCTGCTGCTGGATGCCGCGCTTGTCGTCGCGCACCAGGGCGCGCGCACCCACGCGATGGCCGGCGGCGCCGATGCGCTCGGCGAGCAGGTCTCCCGAGGTGTCGCTCCCGGCGTCGCGCGAATCGGAGATGGTGAGTACTGCAATGGCGAGCGGGGTGAAGGCGCGCGCCGCATCGATCCTGCCGCCGGGAGTCATGCCGCTAGCTTACCCGATCCACCCGCGCGGGCAGCCCGCCCCGGCGGCGCCGCGCAGTGACTGGAACGACGCGGGACGGCCGCCCTCGCTCAGGCGGCGTTGCCGAATGCTTCCTGCCGGTAGCGCTCGCGCGCCGCGAGCACCAGGTCGCGCAGGAATTCCTTCTCGTAGGCCCGCAGCAGGTGCGCCTGGCTGCGCTCGACGTAGGCGCCCACCACGTCACTGTCGGTCGCGATGCTCTTCAGCTGGCTCAGGGTCGTGGCATCCCAGCTCCAAGGGAGCTCGAGCTCGCAGAACGCGTGGTTATAGGCGGCGAGCTCGGCAGCCAGAGGATCGTTCGCGGGTACGGTTGCGGTCACGGTCTCATCCTCGGCGGGGAATCCCCGCTAACCAAAGCCACCATGGCGACTGGTAGATGAGACTACGACCGCTACGACCATATCAAAAGTTAAAGCTTTCTATCTCGGTCATATTGTTCTCTATATACATCGCCGGGCCGCCGGCGGTATGCTCCTCGCCCGTGAAGCACATAACCCTGCGGCAGCTGCGGGTGTTCCTCGCCGCGGCGCGCCACATGAACTTCTCGCGCGCCGCGGAGGAGCTGCATCTCACGCAACCGGCCGTCTCGACGCAGATCAAGGAGCTGGCCGCGGGCGTCGGGCTGCCCCTGTTCGAGCGGATCGGCCGCCGTACCTATCTCACGGCCGCGGGCGAAGAGCTGTTGCAGTGCGCCCGTGCGATCACCCAACGCCTGCGCGAGACGGATGAGTCGCTCGCGCAGCTCAAGGGGGTCACCGGCGGGCGGCTCAATGTCGCGGTGATCAGTGCCGGCGATTACTTCTTTCCGCGTCTCCTCGCGGCCTTCGGCGCGCGCCATCCCGGCATTACCTTCAATCTCACCGTGCACAACCGCGAGGGACTCCTGCGGCAGCTGGCGGAGAACCTCGCCGACCTCGCCGTCATGGTGCGGCCGCCGCGCGACATGGATACCGTGGCGATACCCTTCGCGCCGCATCCCTACGTGGTCGTCGCGCGGCCCGACCATCCCCTCGCCGGCGTGCGGCAGATCCCGCGCACGGCGCTGAACCGCGAACGCTTCGTGCAGCGCGAGCACGGCTCGGACACCTGGAACTCGATGCGCGAGGTGTTCGGACGCCAATTTCCCCGCCTCACCATCGCGATGCAGATCCAGAGCACCGAGACGATCAAGCAGGCGGTGGTCGCGGGCTTCGGAATCGCCTTCCTGTCCGCTCATACGCTGACGCTCGACCTGCGCGCCGGCAACCTCGTGGTGCTCGATGTGCAGGGATTTCCGGCGGTACTGCACTGGTATCTGGTGCATAACCGCGCCAAGCGGCTGCCGCCGGTGGCCGCCGCCTTCAAGGAGTTCCTGCTGCGCGACGGGGCCGCGCTCATCGGGCAGCTGGTGAACCTGGAGTCGTCCGGCGGCGAGCGCGGCGCGCGTCCGGGACGGCCGAGTCAATCTAGGAAGTCGCAGTAGCGATCGACGTGCGCGGCGAGATCCAGGGTGTGCTGGCGGGTGAGCCGCTCGGCAAGCTCGGTATCGCGCCGCTCGAGCGCCTCGATGATCTTCAGGTGCTCGATGATCGAGCGCGCCGCACGATTGTTCTGCGAGATCGTCGCGCGGCGGATGGCGCGCACGTGCAGGAACAGGTTGTGCGTCGCATCCTCGATCAGCTGTGAGCCGCCCAGGCGGATGATCGCCTGGTGAAACGCGATGTTGGCGCCGGAGTATTCGTCG
>DASXKA010000046.1:0-6840 GCA_036497085.1 Steroidobacteraceae bacterium
CGGCTCCTGTTCGACTTGCCGGAGGGGAAGGCGTCGATCTCCGTCAGATCAGGGGTCACTCGGAGGCCGGCACGCTGCTGCTCCTCGATGAAGGAGGAGGGACGCGAGAACTCCGGTCGTGGTCCATTCCAGTTGGCTCACCGAAATCGACCGTGATTTCTGATTCATCCGGCGGCGGCGCTCGCGGGAGGTGCGCTCGTCGTCCGAGCGCCGGCGTCGGATGTTCTGGCTCGCCAGGGTCCGCCACCGGGCCAGCTGGGAGTCGCGGGGGTGTCGAGTGGACCGGGAGCGCGGTATCGTCGGCGTTGCATGGTCACCGAGGAGCCGGCGGAGGTGTTGCACGACCGGCGCAGCGAGCGCGAGGTACTGGGCCGGCTGCTTGCGGCGGTGCGTGGTGGCCAGAGCCGGGTGCTGGTGTTGTGCGGCGAGCCGGGGGTTGGCAAGACGGCACTGGTGGAGTCCGCGATCGGCTCCGCGTCGGGGTTCCGGGTGGTGCGGGCGGTCGGTGTGGAGTCAGAGATGGAGCTGGCGTTCGCGGCGCTGCAGCAATTGTGCGCGCCGGTGTTGGATCGGCTGGACCGGCTCGCTGCCCCTCAGCAGGACGCGCTCGCCGTGGCGTTCGGGCTGCGTGCGGGGGAGGCGCCGGATCGGTTTTTGGTGGGGTTGGCGGTGCTGAGCCTGTTGGCCGAGGTGGCCGAGGAGCGGCCGCTTGTGTGCGTGGTTGATGACGCGCAGTGGCTTGATCGGGCTTCGGCGCAGGCGCTGGTGTTCGTGGCGCGGCGGTTGTTGGCGGAGTCGGTCGCGCTGGTGTTGGTGACGCGTGACCCGAGCGATGCGCTGGAGGGATTGCCGAAGCTGGCGCTCGAGGGACTTCGTGATCGTGATGCGCGTGCGCTGTTGGGCTCGGCGTTGCGCATGCCGTTGGATGAGCGCGTGCGGGAGCGGCTGGTGGCCGAGACTCGGGGTAACCCGCTCGCGTTGTTGGAGTTGCCGCGGGGGTTGACGCCAGCTGAGCTGGCTGGCGGGTTCGGGTTGCTCGACGCGCCGGGGCTGTCGGGGCGGATCGAGGAGAGCTTTCGCAGGCGCCTAGAAGGCCTTCCGGTCGAGACCCGGCGGCTGTTGCTGGTGGCGGCGGCGGAGCCGGTCGGCGACCCGGTGCTGGTGTGGCGCGCAGCGGGGCGGCTCGGGATCGGCGTCCAGGCGGCGGCCGACACCGACGGTTTGCTCGCGATCGGCGCGCGGGTGACCTTCCGTCATCCGCTGGTCCGCTCATCCGTGTATCGCGCGGCGTCGCCGGATGACAGGCGGGCCGTGCATCGTGCGCTGGCGCTCGCGACCGATCCTGACATCGATCCCGATCGACGCGCCTGGCATCTTGCCCAAGCGACGCCAGGGTTCGACGAGGACGTCGCCTGCGAGCTTGAGCGCTCGGCGAGCCGCGCTCAGGCGCGCGGTGGGTTGGCGGCGGCGGCCGCGTTCCTGGAGCGTGCCGCCGCGCTGACGCCCGAGCCGTCGCGACGCGCTGGACGGGCGCTGGCCGCGGCACAGGCCAAATACCACGCCGGTGCGATCGACGTGGCCCTCCGGCTCGTCGCGATCGCAGAATCGGGACCGCTCGACGAGCTCCAGCGCGCGCGTGTAGACCTGCTTCATGCCCAAATCGCGTTCGCTGTGAACCGCGGCAACGACGCTCCCCCGCTGCTGCTCAAGGCCGCCAAAGGACTCGAGCCGCTTGACGTCACACTAGCTCGCGAAACCTACCTCGAAGCGCTCTCCGCGGCGATCTTCGCCGGCCGGCTCGCCAACGCCGATGGTCTGCTGGAGGTCGCTTGGGCCGCCCGCGCCGCGCCCCGGTCGCCGGACCGGCCGCGGCCGGCCGACCTGCTCCTCGACGGCCTCGCACTCTTGGTGACGATGGGGTACCCGGCCGGGACGCCGATCTTGAAGCGGGCCCTGACCGCCTTCGGCAATCCAGAGACCTCGAGAGAGGAGGACATTCGCTGGCTCTGGATCGCCTGCCACATCGCCCACGATTTATGGGACTACGACACATGGCGCACGCTCTCCACTCGCTTCGTCCAGCTCGCCCGGAATGCTGGCGCGCTCACCGTGCTCCCGGTCGCCCTCAACAATCTCATGGTCATGCACCTGCACGCAGGCGAGCTGGCCGCGGCCGCTTCCATGCTCGAGGAGGCGGAGGCCCTCACTGAGGCGACCGGCAGTCACCTCGCGCCCTACGGTGCCGTGTTCTTCGACGCATGGCGGGGCCGGGAAGCCGAGACCTCCGAGCTAATCGAGGCCACCACGCAGGAGGTGGCGGACCGGGGTGAGGGAGCGGGGTTGACCCTCATTTATTACGCGCGCTCGGTGCTCTACAACGGCCTTGGACGCTATGAGGACGCGCTGGCCGCCGCCCAGCAGGCGAGCGCATATCCTCAGGAGCTGGGCATGTCGACCTGGGGGCTGCTCGAGCTCGTTGAGGCGGCGACCCGGACCGGGCAACCTCAGGCGGCTGCCGACGCGCTCCAACGGCTGTCGGAAACGACACAGGCCACTGGCAGCGACTGGGGGCTCGGGCTCGAGGCTCGCTCGCGAGCGCTGTTGAGCGACGGCGACGGCGCCGAACGACTCTACCGGGAGGCGATCGAACGGCTCGCCCGCACTCGCGTCCGCTTCGCGCTCGGCCGCGCTCACCTGCTCTATGGCGAGTGGTTGCGCCGGGAGCGCCGCCGGCTCGACGCGCGGGAGCAGCTGCGTACGGCGCACGAGCATTTCAGCGCCTTCGGCACGGAGGCCTTCGCCGAACGCGCCCGGGTCGAGCTCGAGGCGACCGGCGAGCACGCCCGCAAACGGACCGTGGAGACGAGCGACGACCTGACGGCGCAAGAAGCGCAGATCTCCCGCCTCGCGGCCGAGGGAGCCACGAACCAAGAGATCGCCGCGCAGCTATTCATCAGCCCCAGCACCGTCGACTACCACCTACGCAAGGCTTTCCGGAAGCTCGGAGTGAAGTCCCGCCACGAACTCAAACAGCACGTGCTCCAGCCAAGCGTACATACCACACGTGCGGCGGGGAGCCCCGACCCTCCCGCGTAGCGGCTGACCCTCGGGTGGCTGTTGCTCCGAGCCTGCTTGGGCCGACTCCAATGCACCGCTCGTCGACAGCGCGGAGACTTCCTTTACCGCAACTCGGGCGTCTCGGCCCCGCCGGAGTCTGCCCTGCCTTGCGCGGCCAGCAGGGAGGCGAGGCGGCCACGGCGTCCGGCGCCGGCCGCGGTCTCGCGTCTGGCGCGAATAGGAGGTCTCGGGCGCGGGGCGCGACCGGCCCTGCTTCGGTGTTGGCTCGGGCGTTGCGCGCACGGGCAAGCCATGCTCAGGTCGGGACGCTCGCGCCGAGGCTACGTAGGGCTTTGAGGCTGGCGGGGTCCGCGGCGGTCAGGACCATGAGGAGGTGGTTATCTCCTGGAAGGAGCAGGAGCTGCCGCTCGAGGGTGTAGGGCCCGGTCAGAGGATGGGTGTAGGTCCTTGCGCCGAACGTCGTGTAGTTGACGTGGCGTTCTGCCCACCAGGTGCGAAAGTCGGGGTCCGCCAAGGAGAGCTCGCCGACCAGGTGCGCGAGGCGCGGTTCGGTCGGGGCGGCGGCGCGGAAGAAGGCAACGGACGTTCGTGCGACGGGTTCCCAGTCGACGAACCGGCCGCGGACGTCCGTGTCGAGGAACAGCATCCGTAGGAAGTTGCGTTCGTGTCGCGGGATGGTGTCGAAGTCCTTGAAGACAGCTGTGGCGAGCTGGTTCCAGGCGAGGAGGTCGAGGTAGCGGCCGAAGACCATGGCCGGCGTGTCGCGCAGGTTCTCGAGGAGTTGGCGTGTCTGTGGCCGGACGCCTTCGGCGTCTCGCGGGCGTTGATGTCCGTGGTCGCTTTTGTGCGCGAGTTTGAAGAGGTAGCTGCGTTCGTCTGTGCTGAGCCGCAAGGCGGCTGCCAGCGCGTCGAGGACTTCCTCTGAGGCGCTGGCCAGGCGGCCTTGCTCAAGCCGTGTGTAGTAGTCGCTGCTGATCATCGCCAGCTGCGCGACCTCCTCGCGGCGGAGACCGCGCACGCGACGGTCCCCGGTCGCATCAAGGCCGACGGTCTCGGGCTCGATGCCGGCTCGGCGGGCGCGGAGAAACGCTCCGAGCTCTTTGCCTCGGTCCGCGGCCTGCGTTGTGTTGGTGGCCATCGCCAGGAGCAATCTACTCCCAGGTTCGCGCGGCTCGCATGGGAAGGATCTTTCCTAGGAAGGGTTCTGCTCCTTTTTCAGCGCGGTCGCTGCGGCCACGATGCGCTCCTGACGCAGTAATGGCTCGACGAGGTGGAGCATGGCCCTTGAACAGGTAGTGAGTGAACCAACATATGCCGAGCGCTCCGAGGCGGTCTCGCTGTCGCTGCGCGTCAACGGGTCGGTGCATCAGCTCGAGATCGAGCCGCGGGTCACGCTGCTTGACGTACTGCGTGAGCGTCTTCGCCTTACCGGCACGAAGAAGGGCTGCGACCACGGTCAGTGCGGAGCCTGCACCGTGCTCGTCAACGGACGCCGGATAAACGCGTGCCTGACGCTGGCCGTCATGCACGAAGGCGACGAGATCAGGACGATCGAGGGTTTGGGGGCTGTCGGCGCGCTGCATCCGTTGCAGGACGCGCTGATCGAATCTGATGGTTTTCAGTGCGGCTACTGCACCCCGGGCCAGATTCTCTCGACGATCGGCATGCTCGGCGAGGCGCGAGCGGGCGAGCCGAGCCACGTCACGGCGGGCCTTGCATCACCGGAGATCGATCTCAGCGACGCAGAAATTCGCGAGCGGATGAGCGGCAACATCTGCCGCTGCGCGGCTTATCCGAACATCCTCGCGGCCATCCGTCAATACACCGAAGGCGATCATGAGGAGCGCCCGTGAGATCGTTCACGTACGAGCGGGCGAGCGATTTGGCGGGCGCCGTCGCCGCTGGGTCGCGGCCCGGCGCGAAGTTCATCAGCGGCGGCACGAATCTGCTCGATCTGATGAAACTCGATATCGAGCGCCCGACGCATCTGATCGACATCAGTCGGCTGCCGCTCGCGGCGATCGAGGATCTTCCCGACGACGGGCTGCGCATCGGCGCGCAAGCGACGAACACCGCTGTCGCCTCCGATATGCGAGTGCGGACGCGGTATGCGGTGCTCGCGCGGGCGCTGCTGGCCGGCGCGTCGGGCCAGCTGCGTAACAAGGCTTCGGTCGCGGGTAATCTGCTGCAGCGCACGCGCTGCCCGTACTTCTACGACGCGGCCGTCGCGTGCAACAAGCGCGACGTCGGCTCCGGATGCGCGGCGATCGGCGGGTTTAACCGCTCGCACGCGGTCCTCGGCACAAGCGACGCGTGCATCTCGGCCCATCCGTCCGACATGGCCGTGGCGTTAGCGGCGCTCGATGCGGAGATCGAGGTCGTCGGCGAGGGAGACCGCGTGCGGCGCCTTTCGATTGCGGACTTCCACGTGTTACCCGGTGACACGCCGCACATCGAGACGACCTTGCGGGCCGGCGAGATGATCACCGGCGTGATTCTGGGGCCGTCGCCGCCGGGACGCCACGTCTATCGCAAGGTGCGCGACCGTGCGTCGTACGAGTTCGCGCTCGTCTCGGTCGCGCTGGTGATCGAGACGCAGGATGGCACGATCACCAGCGTGCGCATCGCGCTCGGTGGCGTCGCGCCGAAGCCGTGGCGGGCCGCCGAGGCGGAAGCGGTGCTCCTCGGACGGCCGGCGACCACGGAGCGGTTCCGAGCCGCCGCTGAGGCGACGCTCGCCGGGGCGGTCGGACGCGGGCACAACGACTTCAAGATCGACCTGGCCAAGCGCTCGCTCGTGCGGACCCTCACCGATGCCACCGAGCAAGAGGAGCGCTCGTAATGGCGGCAATCGGACAAGCGGTGAGCCGTGTTGATGGGCCGCTCAAGGTGACCGGCGGCGCGACTTACGCCTACGAGCACGGGGAGAACAGCGAGCCCCTGTACGGGTTCATCGTAGGGGCGGCGATCGGCCGTGGCCGTATCACCCGGATCGATGCGACCGCTGCCGAGACGTCTCCGGGCGTGCGCCTGGTGATGACTTACCTCAACGCGCCAGAGCAGGGGACGCCCGACCCGTCGACCTTCCTTCCGTTCGAGCGTGCGCTGCCGATGTTTACCAGCGCGGAGATTCGCCGCTTCGGCGAGCCGGTGGCACTGATCGTCGCGGAGACCTTCGAGCAGGCGCGCGCGGCGGCGGGACGCGTCGCCGTCGAATACACCAGCGACACCGGATCCTTCGACTTCGCCGCAGCCCTCGATCACGCCTACGCGCCAGAGATGATCAAGATCTGGCCCACCGACACTGCGAGCGGCGATTTTGACTCAGGGTTCGCCGCGGCCGAGGTCACGGTGGACGAGGAATACACGACACCGCACCTGGCCGCCCAGCCGCTCGAGCCGCATGCGTGCGTCGCGGATTGGAACGGCGAGCGGCTGACGCTGTACGTCGCCACGCAGGCCGTCGCGTGGGGTCGAGCGCGCGTCGCGGCGACCCTTGCCCTGGATCCGCAGCACGTGCACGTGCGCTCACCGTTCGTCGGCGGCGCCTTCGGAGCGAAGGTCGGCGCCCACGCCGAGATCATCCTCGCCGCGCTCGCGACTCGACAGTTGAAGCGACCGGTCAAAGTGGCGATGACTCGCCAGCAGACCTTTCAGCTCGTCGGGAACCGCGCGGCTACAAGACAGCGTCTGCGACTCGGGGCAAATCGAGACGGCACTATCACCGCGATCGCCCACGAGGCCAACGTCGTCGTCAGCCCC
>DASXKA010000047.1:0-18130 GCA_036497085.1 Steroidobacteraceae bacterium
CGGTCGACGCCGGCGCAGAAGCCGCGCGGATTGGCGAGCAGCACTTGCATCAGCCCCTCCCGCCGTGGCCGCGGCGCGCCTCGCGCCAGGCATCGAGCAGCAGCAGGCCCGCGCCGATCGTGATCGCGGAGTCGGCGACGTTGAACGCCGGAAAGTAATGCGGCCCCCAGTGGGCATGTATGAAATCGATCACATGGCCGAGTCGCAGCCGGTCCAGCATGTTGCCGAGCGCCCCGCCGACGATGAGCGCGAGCCCGCAGGCGATGAGCGCGTGGCTCGCGGCCGCGAGGCGCCGCAGCCACAGGACCAGCGTCACGCTCACCCCGATCGCCAGGGTCACGAACACCCAGCGCTGCCAGCCGGCGGCATCCGCCAGCATGCTGAAGGCCGCGCCGGTGTTGTAAGTCAGAATCAGGTCGAGCACCGGCAGCAGGTGCACGCGCTCGAACAGGAAGAAGTGGTGCAGGATCCAGGCCTTGGACGCCTGGTCGGCAATGATCACCGCCAGCGACAGCGGCAGCCAGCGCCAGCCGCTCGCGGCGGCGGGGAGCGAGCTGGTGCTCATATGTAGCGCCGCTCCTCGCCCGGCATCCCGAGGTTCACGATGCAGCGCCCGCAGAGCTCCGGATGGTGCGCGTGCGTCCCGACATCGGGCCGCCGGTTCCAGCAGCGCACGCACTTGGGATCGCCGTTCGCCGCCACGGCAAGCCACACGCCCGGCAGATTCGCCGCCGGCACCGCGCCGGCGGGCGCCGCCGCAACCTCGTGCACGCGCGCCTCGGACGTGATGAGGAGGAAGCGCAGCTCGGAGCCGAGCGCTGCGAAGCGCCGGTGCTGCTCCGGCAGACAGTAGACCTCGATGCGCGCATCCAGCGGCGCGCCGATGGCACCGGTATCGCGCAGCCTCTCGAGCTCGCGCGTCACGTCCGTGCGCAGCTCGATGAAGGCGTCCCAGTCGATGGCGCCCGCCGGCACCGCGGGCGGCGCGTGCCAGGTGACGTGGAACACCGACTCGGCGCGCTCGTCCGGCAGATAACGCCAGACTTCCTCCGCCGTGAACGACAGGATCGGCGCCAGCCAGCGCACCATGCACTCGGCGATGTGGATCATCGCAGTCTGCGCCGAGCGGCGCGCGCGTCCGCGCGCGGGCGTGGTGTACAGGCGGTCCTTGAGCACGTCGAGATAGAAGCCGCCGAGATCCACGCTGCAGAAATTGTGGACCTTCTGGTAGATGAGATGGAAAGCGTAGCGCCGGTAGGCCTCGAGAATCTCCACCTGCAGCGAGCGCGTGCGCGAGAGCACCCAGGCGTCGAGCGCCACGAGCTCATCGATGGGCAGCGCGTCGCGCACGGGATCGAAGCCGTGGAGATTGCCGAGCAGGAAGCGCAACGTGTTCCGCATGCGGCGGTAGGAGTCCGCCATACGCTTCAGAATCTCGTCCGACACGCTCATCTCGTTGGCGTAATCGGTCGCGGAGACCCACAGCCGCAGCACGTCGGCGCCGAGGCTGTTCATGACGCGCTGCGGGGCGATCACGTTGCCGAGCGACTTGGACTGCTTGCGCCCCTTCTCGTCCACCGTGAAGCCGTGAGTCAGGACGCCGCGGTACGGCGGACGCCCGTACAGCGCCTCCGACATGAGCAGCGAGCTGTGGAACCAGCCGCGGTGCTGATCCGAGCCCTCGAGATACAGGTCGACGGGAGCCGCGATCTCGGGCCGCTCGGCGCCGACGCACTCGAACGAGAGCCCCGAATCGGCCCAGACGTCCATTACGTCCGTGACCTTGTCGTAGTGCCCGGCCTCGGCCCCGAGGAGCTCGCGCGGATCGAGCGCGAACCAGGCATCGATGCCGGCGCGCTCGACGCGCAGCGCGGCGGCTTCGATGAGCTCCTGCGTGCGGGGATGCAGCTCTCCCGACTCGCGGTGGACGAACAGCGGAATCGGCACTCCCCAGGTGCGCTGGCGCGAGATGCACCAGTCCGGACGGCTCTCGATCATGCCGGTGATGCGCGGCTCGCCCCACGCCGGCGTCCACTCGACGCCGGGGATATCGCGCAGCGTGTGCGCGCGCAGCTGCGCCTTTTCCATGCTGATGAACCACTGCGGGGTTGCGCGGAAGATGACCGGGGTCTTGTGGCGCCAGCAGATCGGGTAGCTGTGCAGCACCTTCTCCTCGCGCAGCAGCCGGCCGCGCTCGGCGAGCGCGGCGATGATCACCGGGTTGGCCTCGTCCACCCGCAGTCCCGCCACCAGCGGCGTGCCCGCAAGAAACCGCCCGTCGTTTCCCACCGGATTCGTCACCGGCAGCCCGTAGCGCTGGCCCACGACGAAGTCCTCCTGGCCGTGTCCGGGCGCCGTGTGTACCGCGCCGGTGCCGGCATCGAGGGTCACGTGCTCCCCGAGCACCACCGGCACCCGCCGGTCCTGGAACGGGTGCTCGAGCTCGAGCCCCTCGAGCTGGCGGCCCGCGACCTCGGCGAGCACGGCGCCGGCACGCAGGTGAAAGCGCTCGAGGCATGCCTCCAGAAGCTCGGCGGCGAGGATCAGCCGCTGCCTCTTGCCGTCCTTGTCGGCCTCTATCAGCACGTAGCGGAACTCGCCGTTGAGCGCCACCGCCTGGTTGGCCGGGAGCGTCCAGGGCGTGGTGGTCCAGATGACGAGGTCGACGGGGGCGCCGCCGAGCTGCGCGAGCCCGAGCGAGACGCGCCGCGCCAGGTCGGCGTTGTCGCCCACCCGGAAAGCGACGTCGATGGCGGGCGAGGTCCTCTCCTCGTACTCGACCTCCGCCTCGGCGAGGGCCGAGCGGCAATCGATGCACCAGTGCACCGGCTTCACCCCCTTGTAGAGGTGGCCGTGCTCGATGATGCGGCCGAAGGCCCGCAGCTGCTGTGCCTCGTAGCGCGGCGCCATGGTCATGTAGGGATGGTCCCAGTCGCCGAGAACCCCGAGGCGCTTGAAGTCGGCGCGCTGCAGGTCGAGCTGCTCGGCGGCGTAGGCACGGCAGGCGGCGCGGAAGGCCTGCGCGTCCAGCTTTACGCCCGGGCGTCCGTGCTTTTTCTCCACCTGGTGCTCGATCGGCAACCCGTGACAGTCCCAGCCGGGGATGTAGGGCGAGTCGAAGCCGTCGAGGGAGCGCGACTTGACCACGATGTCCTTGAGAATCTTGTTGACGGCGTGGCCGATGTGGATCGCGCCGTTGGCGTAAGGCGGCCCGTCGTGCAGCACGAAGCGCGGCCGGCCGCGCGCGATCTCGCGCAGCTTCGCGTAGGTGCCGCGCTCCTCCCAGGCGCGCGCCATGGCAGGCTCGCGCTGGGCGAGGTCCGCCTTCATGGGGAACTCGGTCCGCGGCAGGTTGATCGTCTGCTTGTAATCCGCCATGGTCACCCGTTCAGGCATCAGCCCGCGCCGCTCAGGATCCGGCGCGCGTCCGCGGCATCGCGCTCCATCTGCACCGTAAGCGCCTCGAGGCTCGCAAACCGTTGCTCCTCGCGCAGCTTCGCGGCGAACTCCACCTCGATCTCGCGCCCGTAGAGGTCGCCGCTGAAATCGAACACGTGCGCCTCGAGCAGCGCCTCACCGCCGCCGATCGTCGGACGGGTGCCGAGGCTCGCGACCCCGGGCAGTGCGCCACTCGCCACACCGTGCACCTGCACCGCGAAGATGCCGGCGACCGGGGCGCGGCGCCGCCCGAGCGCCAGGTTCGCGGTCGGAAATCCGAGATCCCGCCCCAGACGCCGGCCGCCGATCACCCGCCCGCGCATCGAGTACGGCCGGCCGAGCCAGCGCTGCGCGCGCGCAAAATCGGCCCCGGCAAGCGCCGCGCGCACTCCACTGCTCGAGACGCGCTCCCCGGCGAGCGACACGGCGGGCACCACGTCCACGGCGAAGCCCAGGCGCTCGCCGGCGGCGGTGAGTGCCGCCGCGGTCGCCTCGCCTTTGCGGGCGAAGCGGAAATCGTGCCCCACCACCACCACGCTCGGCCGCAGCCGATGCACGAGCAGCCGCGCGAAGTCCTCGCCCGAGAGGTTACGCAAAGCCTCGTCGAAGCGCAGCAGCCAGAGATAATCGAGACCCATCCCGCAGAGAATCCGCCAGCGCTCGCGGAAGGTCGTGAGCCGCGCAGGGGGATCGGCGGGCGAGAGAAACTCGCGCGGCATGGGCTCGAAGGTCAGCATGACCGCCGGCTGCGCGAGGCGTTGGGCGTGACTGCGCAGCCGAACGACGAGCGCCTGATGCCCGAGGTGCAGGCCGTCGTAGGTGCCGATCGTCACGACGCATCCGCCATGTCGGCGCGGCAGATGTGCCCGTCCGCGAATGAGCTCCATGAACCTCTTAAGCCACTGATGTCTAAGGACTAAGTCAGCCGGGGCGCAGCCCTGGCAGACCGGAGCCTAGTTTATGTGAAGCGCCCGCGCCCGTGAGGGCGCTATGCGTTGACAAGCCCATGCCCGCTCAGCAGACTACGGCCCCCCGCCCCCAGGGGGGACGTACCGATAACGGAGACTGAGTGGCCAATACCAAGTCCGCCGAGAAGGCTGCCCGCCAGGCTGAGAAGCACCGCGCCCGCAACGTTGCCCTGCGCTCCCGCATGCGCACGGCGGTTCGCAAGGTGACCACGGCCATCGTCACGGGGGACAAAGCGGCCGCCCAGAACACTTATAAGGAAGCCGTCCCAGTCATCGATACGCTCGTCGGTAAGCAAATCATTCACCGCAACAAGGCCGCCCGGCACAAGAGTCGCCTGTCGGCCCGTATCCGCGCAATGCAATGAGGCTGCGATGAACGCGAACGACAAGACCCGGATTCCGACTCCCGTCGTGCCGACGCCGCTCAAGTTGCGGCCTGCGGCTCGTCGGCAGTTCCTGCTGGAGATGATGCGCGCGCGCGTGCCGCGCGAGCGTCCGCCTCCAAAAGCGTCATAACCGCCTCGCATAGCTCTTTCGTTCCGGCCCCGGTCGCTCCTGAAATCAGGAAGTGGGGGCCGCGATAGCGCAGCGCGCGCACGATGGTGCGCGCACGCTGCTCCGCTTCCTTCTCCGGCAACAGGTCGCGCTTGTTGAGCACCAGCCAGCGGGGCTTCGCCGCCAGCTCGCGGCTGAAGTTCCTGAGCTCTGCCACGATCGCGCGGGCGTCGCGCACCGGATCGGCCTGCGGGTCGAGGGGCGCGATGTCCACCAGATGCAGCAGCAGCCGCGTGCGCTGCAGGTGCTTCAGGAACCGGTGCCCGAGTCCGGCTCCTTCCGCGGCACCCTCGATAAGGCCGGGAATGTCGGCCATGACGAAGCTGCGATGCTCGCCCACCGCCACGACTCCGAGGTTCGGGTGCAGCGTCGTGAACGGATAGTCGGCCACCTTGGGACGTGCGGCGGAGACGGCGCGGATGAGCGTGGACTTGCCGGCATTGGGAAGCCCGAGGAGGCCGACGTCCGCGATTACTTTCAGCTCGAGCTCGAGCACGCGCTTCTCGCCCGGGAGTCCGGGGCCGAACTGCCGCGGTGAGCGGTTGGTGCTCGACTTGAAGCGTTGGTTTCCCCAGCCCCCCTTGCCGCCGCGCGCCACGAGGAGCTGCTCGCCGTCGCGCGTCAGATCGCCGAGCTGCTCGTGCGTGTCGACATCGCGCACCACCGTTCCGACCGGCACCGGCACGTACAGGTCGGTGCCGCCGCGTCCCGTACAGTCGTTGGAGCTGCCCGGCTCGCCGTGCGCCGCCTTGAAGGTGCGCTCGATACGAAAGTCGGCGAGGGTATTGATACCGGTGGCCGCGCGCAGGTAGACGCTGCCCCCGTGCCCGCCATCACCGCCGTCCGGTCCGCCGAATGGCACGAATTTCTCGCGGCGAAAGCTGGTGCTGCCGCGTCCGCCGTTGCCGGCCTGCACCCGTGCCCGGGCCTCGTCGACGAACTTCATGGCTGTGACTCCAAACAAAAACCCCGGCGCGAAGGCCGGGGCTTTGCTCGCAGGCGAGGCCCTCGGGCCCTGAGCGCTGCGTCAGGCCTTCTCCGGCTCGGGCAGCACGCTCACGTACAGGCGTTGCTCGGCGCCCTTCTTCGCAAACCGCACCGTGCCGGTCACCTTCGCGAACAGGGTGTGGTCGGTGCCGATCCCGACGTTCGAGCCCGGGCGCACCGGGGTGCCGCGCTGGCGCACGATGATGTTGCCCGCCAGCACGTGCTCACCGCCGAAGCGCTTTACTCCCAATCGTTTGGAATGGGAGTCGCGCCCGTTCTTGGTACTGCCGCCTGCCTTCTTGTGTGCCATGGCTCAACCCGCCCGGATGTCCGTGACCTTCACTTCGGTATAGAGCTGCCGGTGGCTCTTCTGCCGCAGATAGTGCGCGCGGCGCTTGAACTTCACGACCGACACCTTGGCGCCCTTGCCGTGGCGCACGACGGTGGCAAGCACCTTGCCGCCCTTGAGCGTCGGCTTACCCACCTTGACGTCCGCACCCTCCCCGACCAGGAGCACCTCGCCGAACTCGACGGTGGCGCCCGGCTCCGCGTCGAGCTTCTCGACCCGCAGCACCCCGTCCTTAGTGACCCGATACTGCTTGCCGCCCGTGGCGATGACTGCGTACATAGTGCTCAAGAATTTTGGAGTGGGCTCAAAGAAGGGCCGCGCATTCTACTGGCGGACCCTCTCCCGGTCAAACCACCATTTCCTCAAGCCCGGCGGGGACTTATCGAGGGTAGCCCGGGTCGCGTAGGATGCGCCCGGTGACTCTCGCTGAGATTCGCGCCCTGGTTCAGGCGGACCTCGATTCCGTGGACCAGGTCATTCGCGCACGCCTCAAGAGTGCCGTGCCGCTCGTCGACCGCGTCGCCGAACACATCATAGCGGGCGGGGGTAAGCGGCTGCGCCCGCTGCTCGTGGTCCTCGCGGGCCGTGCCTGCGGCCAGGGTGGCAGGGCGCACACCGAGGCGGCCGCCTTCATCGAGTTCATCCACACGGCGACGCTGCTCCACGATGACGTCGTCGACGGATCCTCGCTCCGCCGCGGGCGCTACACCGCCAACGAGGTATTCGGCAACCAGGCGAGCGTCCTGGTCGGGGACTTCGTCTACTCGCGCGCCTTCCAGATGATGGCGGCGCTCGCCTCGCAACCGGTGATGGAGATCATGGCCGAGGCGACCAACGTGATCGCCGAAGGCGAAGTGCTTCAGCTGATGAACGCGCACGATCCCGACACAACCGAGCAGCGCTATCTCGAGGTCATCTACCGCAAGACCGCGCGGCTCTTCCAGGCCGGCGCCGAGGTGGCCGCGGTGCTCGCGGACTCATCCGCCGAGCGGCGCGCGGCGCTCGCCGCCTACGGCCGCCATCTCGGCACCGCTTACCAGCTGGTCGACGACGTGCTCGACTACCGCTCCAACCCAGCCGAGCGCGGCAAGAACCTCGGCGACGATCTCGCCGAGGGCAAGCCGACCTTGCCCCTGATTCACGCCCTGCGACACGGCAGCGAAGCGCAGCGCGCCGCGATCCGCGAGGCCATCAAGAACGGCGGCCGCGGACAGCTCGGGGCGGTCGTCGACGCCATCGAATCGACCGGCGGGCTCGGCTATGCCGCGCGCCTCGCGCGCGCCGAGTCGGACGCGGCGTTGCGCACGCTCGCCCAGCTACCCGACTCCTCTTATAAGAACGGTCTCGTCGCGCTCGCGCAGTTCGCGGTCGAGCACACCACCTGAACGATCCAAGGGAGACAACAATGAGAGTACCGGGAATTGCCTGCAGTCAGCTCGCCGTTGCGGCGGCTCTCGCGTGGGGCTTGTCTGCGCTGACCGTGGCGCAGACGCCTCCGGCCGAGACCGTTGTGCTCAAGGCGGCCCACATCTTTGACGCCACCGGCACGGCATTGAAGGACGGCGGGGTGGTCGTGGTGCAGGGCGATCACATCGTATCGGTCGGGGGCAGCGCGCCGGCGGGCGCCCGGGTCATCGATCTCGGCAACGCCACGCTGCTTCCCGGCTTCATCGATGCGCACACGCATCTCACCATGCAAATCGAGAAGAATTACTACCTCATGAGGTACCACGACCTCATGCGCTTCCCCGCCGAGCAGGCCCTCTATGCGGCGCTGTACGCCAGGCGCACGCTGGAAGCCGGCTTCACGACGGTGCGCAACGTCGGCGCCGCAGACTTCGTCGACATCGGCCAGCGCAATGCCATCAACGCGGGCGTGACCGAGGGGCCGCGCATGCTGACGGCGGCACACGGCGTCGGATCCCCTGGCGGACATTTCGATGAGGCGCCGTTCCCTCCCGACCGCATCCACCCCGAGGGGCCCGTCCAGGGCATCTGCAGTGGCCCCGAGGAGTGCCGCCAGGCGGTTCGGTACCAGCTGAAATGGGGTGCCGACGTCATCAAGATCGCCGCGAGTGGCGGCGTCCTGTCGGAGTCCGATCCGGTCGATGTGCCGCAGCTGACGCTCGAGGAAATGAAGGCGATCGTCTCGGAAGCGCACGCCTGGAGACGCAAGGTCGCCGCACACTGCCACGGCGATGCGGCCGCGCGGCTTGCCATCGAGGCGGGCGTCGATTCCATCGAGCACGGCAGCTTCCTCACCGAAGACACGCTCAGGGTCATGAAGGCCAAGGGCGTCTACCTGGTGCCGACACGACTCACCGTCGAGTGGGTGATGAAGGAAGCGGACAACTTTCCGCCGGTGATCGCCGCCAAGGCGCGCGCCGCGGGCGCGGCTCACGGCAATATGTTCAAGACGGCGCTCAAGGTCGGCGTGCCGATCGCACTCGGGACCGATGCGGCCGTATACCCCCACGGGATGAATGCCCAGGAGTTCGGTCTCTACGTGAATCTGGGAATGAGCCCGGCGCAGGCGCTGCTCTCCGGTACCCGCGATGACGCGAGGCTCCTGGGCATAGAGGCCGAGGTCGGAACCCTCGAAGCCGGCAAGGTCGCCGACGTCGTAGCGGTCCCGGGCAACGTGCTCACCGATATCCGCGCCACCGAGCATCCGCTGCTCGTCATGCACCTCGGCAGGATCGTGGTGCAGAAGCCGGGAAGCTAGACGGTAAAGCCGCGCGCGGGTGGCAAGGCCCGCGCGGCGGTATTTGAAGCTACGGAGCCGGTTCAGTAGACTGCGCGGCCCCTGCCGACGCGCTGCGGGCAGGGGCGAAAGCCGATGCTCGGGGTGTAGCTCAGCCTGGTAGAGCACTACGTTCGGGACGTAGGAGTCGCAGGTTCAAATCCTGTCACCCCGACCAATCCACGCGGGTGTGTTCCGGTCACATAGGTAACGTTTTATACCGGACACATAGGTAACACTTTAACGTCGAAGGGGTTCGGAGCGCACTCCACCCTGCCGGTCTCACTGTCGAAGAACCCCAGGTCGTACTGCATAAAACTCACGAGCCAGATCTTCTCGGCGACCTCACGGATACCGACGGTTTGGCCGGCAAAGACCTGGCTGAGGTTGACCTTCCTGCCATCGAAGCAGATGCGGCCGCAGCAGGTGACCGTGATGGCCCGGTCGTGGAAGGGATACTCCAGATCGCACAGACCCTGGTAAGGGCGTGTCGAGGTGCGATAGAGCTCGGCCGGGTAGTTCATGTTCAGAGCCTGATGTGGGCGCTCCTGGTTGAAGCACTCGAGGAAACGGTCGAACTTGGCCTGCTGCTGCAGCAGGTTCTTGGCGGCAGGCTTGGTAGCTTCCTTCTTGAGGGTTAAATGCATGCGCTCATGACGGCCGTTCTGCTGAGGGTTACCTGGCTTGATGCGCTCGAGCCCGATCCCCAAGCGCAACCACCATACCGAGAGCTTAGATAAACCGAAGAAGGCACTGTGACTGGCGAAGGGGACGCCGTTGTCGGTGCGGATCGCTCGAGGCAGCCCAAAGTCCTTAAAAGCCCGCTCAAAGACGGTAAACGCGTAACGCTCCTTAGTGCTACCCAGAGCATCGCAGCACAGCAGATAACGGCTGGAGAAGTCGGTGATGGTGAGCGGATAGCAGTAGCGGCGGTCAGCGAGCATGAACTCGCCCTTGTAATCGGCGCACCACAGATCGTTCGGCTGAGTAGGAGCGGAGAGTTGGGTCCCCTCAGCGTGGTAGCTATGACGCTGGCGGCCTCGTGAGACCAGTCCATGTCGATCGAGTACAGCATGCACGGTGCTGATCGCCGGCAGGGTGATCTGAGTGTAGCGACGGCGGATCTTCTCCCGGATCTTGGGAGCACCCCAGCTGGGATGCTCCTTGCGCAGCTGCACGATCAGGCTCTCGACCTGCGTGGGAAGGCGGGCTGCCTGGCGGTAGGGACGGCGGCTGCGATCGGTAAGCCCTTGCAGGCCGCAGTCCCTGTATCGAGTGGCGATCTTGTAGCCGGTCTTGCGGGAGATCCCGAACTCCCGACACAGCACCGCCATCTTTTCCCCATCGGCCAACCGAGCTACGAAACGCAGCCGTTCGTCCATCTTGTAACACTCCCGCCACGGCATATGCGGTCTCCCCGCAAATGCCGGAAAGTGTTACCTATGTGACCGGAATGAACTGTCACCCATGTGCCCGAATGGGCAGCGCCGCGACCCGGTCCGCGATGCCGCTCGAGGCGGCGCGGGCGGTCTCCATCAGAAGCGGCGCCCAGCGCTGAGTGAGAGCCTCCATGGTCCAGCGGCTGGTGGGGCCGGAGATGTTGATTGCCGCCACCGGACGGCCATGCTGTCCCATCACGGCGGCGCCGACGGTGAGGTCTCCCCGGTAGCACTCCTGGTTGGCTCGCGCGTAGCCGAGCTCGCGCGCCTCACGCACCAGATCCAGGATCCGCGCCCGGTCCGTCACGGTCGTCGAGGTCAGTGACCGCAGGTTCGAGCGGTCCAGGACGTCGGCTACCTCCTCGACGGGTAAGCGAGAGAGGTAAGCGCGCCCGGCCGCGGTGCAGAACATCGGCAAGGAACGCCCGATCGGCATGTGGATAAAGAATGGCTGATGACCTGGAAAGCGCGCGATGTACACCATCGCGGTGTCATCCGGCTCGGAAAGGCTCACCGATTCGCCAGTTGCGACGTTGAGCTGGACCAGGTGACTGGTCGCCGCCTCGATGAGGGTGTGTCCGGCGAGGTACGCGTGGCCGATCGTGAGCACTCGCGGACTCAATACCCAGCGCCTGGAATGCAGGTCACGCTGCAGGTAGCCCAGCTGCTCCAATGTATTCGTGAAGCGCTGCGCCGAGCTCTTGGTGATACCGGCGGCCGCAGCGATCTCCGCCAGGTTCAAGGCCCGGCGTGCGCCGCCGAAGGCATGCAGCACGCCCAGGGCCTTCTCGACGGATTGATTGAGAGGCAGCGCTGAGGGTCTCACTGTGCCGGGTCTTCCATCCCAAATTGCAATATGCAACACTCACTAAGCGATAGATAAGAATCATACCTCGATACAATCTGGGTTGCAGGGGGAATCGGCCATGCGCAGCAGCAGCACACGCCGCCTCGCGGCGGCGACCGTCGTCTTTTGCGGCTTCCTTCCGGTGGACTCCCGCCTCTACGCAGCGGACACCGCGACGGCGGTTGAGCTCCAGGAAATCGTCGTGGTCGCGCAACGCAAGTCCGAGAAGGTCCAGGATGTACCGATCGCAGTCACGGCCATCTCCGCGAACGATCTCATCGAGCAGGGGGTGCGGCAGGCGGGCGATATCACGGCGGTCGTGCCGAACATGCTCCTCAACCTTCCCTACGGCCCCGAGGCGCAGCCGACCTTCACGCTCCGCGGCGTGACGACCCAGGACTTCAGCGAGAACCAGAGCAGTCCTATCGCGATGTACGTCGACGAGGTCTACAAGCCGGTCGGCGCGGTCCAGGCGCTGCAGACTTACGACCTGGAGCGCGTCGAGGTGCTGCGCGGCCCGCAGGGCACTCTCTACGGGAAAAACGCCACTGGCGGTGCGGTCAGCTTCTACACCCGCAACCCGAGCCTCACTGAGTACGACGGCTACCTGAGCGCGGGAACTGGTAACTACAGCCTGTTCACGACCGAGGGGGCGATCGGCGGCCCGATCGTCGATAACCAGCTCGGCTGGCGCGCGGCTTACCTGTACGAGAAGCGTGATGGCTGGGTCAACAGCATCGTCCCCGGGGTCGAGCCGCTCAACGGCGTCGATGCGGCGGCCGGCCGCCTGAGTTTCCTCGGGAAGCCCAGCGATGATCTGACCGTGCTGTTCAAGGTCTTCGTGAGCAAGTCGGGAGGCACGCCCTACGGCGCGCACGCCCTGAACGTCGATCCGGTCTACACCGGCTTCAACGGCACGATCGGCTGGTTCGACAACGGCGCCAAGTACGCCGTGCACAAGGAGATCCGCGACGACGGCGCCTCGCTCAAGATCGACTGGCGACTGCCGCACGCGACGCTCACGTCAGTCACCGGATTCGACTACGGACGCTGGTACGAGAAGAGCGACGACGGCGGGTTGCCGATCACCGCCAGGCTCGACGACCCCAATACCTATTTCTCCAGCGTCAACGCCTTCTCGCAGGAGCTGCGCCTCGCCTCGAGCGACAGCGGTCCATTGGGCTGGCTCGGCGGGCTCTACTACGGACGCGAGAGCACGCACGCGACCGTGCAGTTTCACTTCTTCGACGGCTACCCGGGCTTCTGGAGCCCGGCCCCGCCGCCACCGGGCCTCGTGAGTCCGCTGTACGGATTCGATGAGTACAACAGTTTCGATCAGATCAAGGATAGTCGCGCGGCATTCGTCAATCTGAGCTATGCCGTGACCCCGCAGGTCACGCTGCGAGGCGGCCTGCGCTATACCAAGGACAAGGTCACGATCGAGAACTTCTATGCGCTCGAGGGTGGACTGTCGAGTCCCGGTTCCCTCGGCCTGAGTCCTTACATCGACACCGCGACGTGGTGGACGCAGACCATCGGCAATTCCGCTCTGTACCCTCCCGGCAACCCACCCACGGCACCCCGCAGCTCATTCCAGCAGGGACTCTCGCCGCAGGGGTTCGCGGTCGTTCCGACCTTTGGAGACGATACGGACAACGTCAGCGGAAAAGTCGGAGCCGACTGGCGCGTGAACGAGCAGGTGCTGACTTACCTCAGTATCAGCCAGGGCTACCGCGGCGTCGCCTTCAACGGCCAGGCCTACAACGACAACAGCGAGCTTACCTTCGCCGCCCCCGAGAAACTGACCTCTTACGAGCTCGGGGCCAAGACCGAATTCTGGAATCGCCGCGCTATCTTCAACGTTGCGGCCTTCCACTACGACTACAAGAACCAGCAGTTTCTCGACGCGTTCACTCTGCCCGGCGGTCTCGGCAGCGGCTTTCGTACCACCAATGCGCCGAAGTCACGGGTCGACGGTGCGGAGTTCGAGTTCCAGGTCAAGGCGACGAGCGACCTGCAGATCATGGCGAACCTCGGCCTGATGCACAGCAAATACGTCGATCTGACATTGCACCAGGGCGAGTGCGTCGTCGCCGGAACGGGGCCGAACTGCACCGGCGGTGGCGTTCCGCGCATCTGCTGCACCGGTAACCAGCTGATCCAGGCACCGGACTACACCGCGATGATCGGCGCCGACTGGCGCTTCCTGCACCTCGCGGCGGGCGACCTGCGTGTCTACGCCGACGGCAACTTCTACGGCAAGCAGTATTTCGACGCCTTCAATACCGAACGCGACGCACAGGGCGCCTATGGCGTCGCCAACGCCCGCCTGTCGTTCGAGAGCACCGGGAAGCACAGCTACTCGATCGGCGCGTGGATCAAGAACATCAGCAACCGCCAGTATCTCGCCTACGCGCTCAATCAGAAGGACGCGGACACAGGCGCGCTGGGTTTCGACTACGCACTGGTGGGCGAGCCGCGCACCTACGGAGCGGACCTCACGTACCGATTCTGAACGGGGCGGGCCCCCTGCCGGCCTTATGGCGTGCGGCGCCGCACCAGAATGGTGGTCAAGGCAAGCCGTGTTTCCCGGCGTGGTAGCGCGGCAGTGTCAACTGGCGCCTACCGCAACCGATTGCGCAACCACAAGCGCATTAAGTGAAGCCGTTACGCTTTTGCGCGACAACGCAGTGTGACACTATGTATCAGCCGCAGGGGGTGCGGTAACAATTCGTGATCTCTTACGTGGAACCCGGCGACCGCTAAGCCACACACTGCTCGACATGCAAACGGCTCGCATGGGGGGTCACCAGTGATAATTACAGCCCTGGGATACCTGTTCCTCTTTCTCTCCGGTCTGGCAATCTGCCTCTTCTGCTGGCTGAGCTACTCTTGCCTCAGAGGCGCAGCCCGCCCGCCGCAACCCCCCGCCGAGGACCAATTCCTCGAGCATGTTGCAGACGACATAACGCCACCCATCAGCGCCGGCCTGAGCCGCTTCGCCCGCTAGGCCGCCTTGGCGGCGCGCTCGGCCAGCGCCGTCTTGAACAACGCGAGCAGACGGCTCCAGGCCTTCTCAGCCTGCTCATCGTTGTAGACCCGCGCGTCGATCGGGCACCAGCCGTGTATCGTCCCGGCGTAGACCTCGACCTCTGCAGGCACATTCGCCTTCGCAAAGGCCTCGCGCAGCACCGTTTTGGCTTCGGGCTGGCGCTTGTCGTCGCTTTCGGCGATCGCGATCAGGTACTGCGCCTTGATCTTCGGGATGAGGAGGTGCGGGCTGTCCTCCTTGTCGGTCACGAGGCCCCCACCGTGAAAGGAAGCTCCCGCCCCGATGCGCTCGGGCAGTGCCGCCGCGAGCCGCAGAGTGGCCGGACCGGTCATGCAGTAGCCCATGGTGCCCATCCTGCGCTTGCGATCGACCGGGGCCTGAGCGTCGAGCCACTCGACATACGCCTTTCCGTCCGCAACGACCATCGTGGGGGTCACTGAGTTGTAGAGCGCCATCATGGCGTTGCGCGTCGCCGGGTCATTGAAGTCGGGGTTCTCGGGCGCCGTGGGCGCCCGCTTGGTACGGTAGAACGGGTTGGGAACCAGCACGGCATAACCGGCCTCAGCCAGCCGCCTCGCCATCTGCCGGAAGGCCGGCCGCAGTCCGTAAATGTCCGGCCACATCAGCACGCCGGGATGCTTACCCTCCCCCGGGTGCACGAAGTACGCGTCTGCCGTGCCGTCGGGAGTCCTGATGTCCACCTCGGCCTCCTCGATCCAGGCCGCGCCCGCCCGCGCCGAGAGTAACGACGCCACACCGACGCCGAGCGTGACGGCTCCGAAGCGCCGCCGCGACAGTTGTGGCGACTTCAGCTGATACGCAATCATGTCGTCCATCGAGTCGTTGTCGCACATGGATGCTCTCCGCACGCAGCACGGGCGCGCAGTATATCGCGCGCCTGACACCCGCCCATGTCGGTAGCCGAGGAAGCGCTCCCGCAGGGAGTCTCGCGCGTGTTGCTGCCATGGCTGGTCGCCGTGGCCTTCTTCATGCAGTCGCTCGACACCACCATTCTCAACACTGCGGTACCCGGGATCGCCCGCGCTCTCGGCGTCGCGCCGCTCAGCATGAAGGCGGTGCTCGCGACCTACACGCTGAGTCTTGCGGTGTTCATTCCGGTGAGCGGCTGGATGGCGAACCGCTTCGGAACGCGGCGGGTGTTTGCGTTCGCAATCGGGCTGTTCACCGCCGGCTCGCTGCTGTGCGGGCTCGCGCGCAACATCCATCTGCTGGTCGCGTTCCGCGTGCTGCAGGGCTGCGGCGGCGCCATGATGGTGCCGGTGGGCCGGCTCACCCTGGTGCGCAGCTTCGGCAAATCCGAGCTGGTACGCGCCATGAGCTTCGTCGCGGTCCCGGGCCTGCTCGGTCCGCTGTTTGGACCGCTCGCCGGGGGCCTGATCACCGGCTTCGTGCACTGGAGCGTCATCTTCTTCATCAACGTCCCGATCGGTCTCGCCGGGCTGTATCTCGTCGAGCGCTATCTGCCTGATTACCGCGAGGCGCACACCCCGCCGCTCGACTTCACGGGCTTCGTGCTGTTCGGCTCCGGGATCGCCCTGCTGTCGTACGTCCTCGAGGTGTTCGGCGAGCACCGCCTGCCGGGCGCCGCGATCGCAGCACTGCTCGCGCTGTCGCTCGCGCTGCTCGCAGCCTACGGCCTGCACGCGGCGCGCGCCCTGAGCCCGCTGCTCAACCTGGCGCTGTTCCGGATACGTACCTTCCGCGCCGCGGTGAGCGGCGGGTTCTTCACGCGCATCAGCATCAGCGGCATTCCGTTTCTCCTGCCGCTGCTGTTCCAGGTGGGTCTCGATTACACGCCCATCCAGGCGGGCCTGCTGATGATGTCGCAGGCCTTCGCGGCCATGGGCCTGAAGGCGATCATGCCGGGGATACTGGCGCGCTTCGGCTATCGCGCGGTGCTCGTTTCCAACACGGTGATGCTCGGGGTCCTGATCCTGCTGTTCGCCACCATCGGCCCCTCGACCCCGGTGTGGCTGATAGTGCTGCAGGTGAGCGCCTTCGGCCTGTTCTCCTCCATCCAGTACACCAGCATGAATACGCTCGTGTACGCCGACGTGAGCCGCGCCGCAGCGAGCGACGCCAGCACCATCGCCAGCACCGGCCAGCAGCTTTCCATCAGTTTCGCGGTCGCGGTGGCTTCGCTGGTGACGGCCCTGTTCGTCCCCGACCGCTTCCACACGGCCCCGGGCGAGCTGCTGCACGGGATCCACGAGGGGCTGGTCGTGCTCGGCGTCGCGACCATCGTCTCTGCCGTCGTGTTCCGCACCCTCGAGCCCGGCGACGGCAGCGCCGTGAGCCGTCACCGCGAGGCCGGCGGCACGACCTGAGCTGCCCTGGAAAAAACAGCGCCGCCCTCAGGCGGCGCATCTCAACATTCGCGGGCGCTAACGCCCTCAGTCGCTCAGACGCTCCAGACGGCCACTAACCACCGCCACGAGATGTCCGATTACGAGCGCGAACGTCACAGCAATCTCGATACCCAATATGACTTCCATTCCTCATCTCCTCGAGTCTGTCAGCGGCGCGGAGTGTAGTGGAGGACGGCCTTCGGCGCAGTCCGTCTTTAGGGAGAGTGCAAAGCACACAGTTGAGCGGGTTTCCCTGCGTCTCGCACGGTTGGTGTCACCGGAATTTAACGTTGCCGTGGTGCAGGTTGTGGGTCAGGGCACGTTCTGAGGACGGCGCGCCGGTCGGCTGCAGAACCGCTAGAGTGGCAGCCGCGACGTCACCCGCTGCACACCGCCAGGGCTCCATGAAACTTGCAATCGAAGTCATCGGCTGGATTGGCGCCACCCTCATCGTCTCGGCCTACGCGCTGCTTTCGGCCGGGAAGCTCCAGGGAGACTCCCGCACCTACCACTGGATGAACATCTGCGGAGCGGTCGGCTTCGTGGTGAACAGCGGCTGGAACGGTGCCTACCCCTCGGCGGCTCTCAACGTCGTGTGGATCGGCATCGGCGGCTACGCGCTGCTGCAACGGCGGCCGCCGCGACTGAAGAGCGGCGCGCCGGTTCATTAGCCGCAACGCGCCGCCTCGCGGCTGGGCAGCGGTCGGCCCGGTGCCGCCAACTGGCGACACATTGCACCTTTGTGCATGGCGATCGGCTATAAGTAACATGCCTCATTCCGGGGAGGAGCCGCCCGATGTCATCCAATCGTCTAGCTGTCGCCGCGGTCGCGTTGGGCGGACTGATGGCTGCCTCCTCGACCTATCCCCCGCAGGTCCTGAGACATCCGGCGGCGCCGGCGGGTGGTGCGGAGCGGCTCATGGCCTTCGGTGGCCGCAGCGCCGCGCAGGTCGCGAGCGGCATCGGCGGCAAGCTCGACGCCGCGCTCGCGGATCTCGCAGAGCACGCGAACCGCGTGCGCCCCGGTCATGCGCTCGCGGACCTGCATTCCATGAGCCCCGCGGCGCGGTTCCTCCAGCACGGCCCGGGAGGGGAGCCCCTGGTGGCGGTCGATGCCGTGACGCGCGGTGACCCGCGGCTTCTCAAGGACGCGCTCGTCCACCTCGGGCTCGAGCATCCCGCCGTATTCCGCAACGACGTGGGCGGCTGGCTGCCCGTGCGCGCGATCGCCGCCGTGGCCCAACACGCCGAGGTCGCCTCGCTGCGCGCGGCGCTGTCGCGCGCACGCGCGCCGGTCGCAACGCAGGGGGATTTCGCACAGGACACGGCCTCAGTGCGCGCCCTGGAGGGCCTCAATGGCTCCGGCATCACGGTTGGCGTGCT
>DASXKA010000048.1:0-9598 GCA_036497085.1 Steroidobacteraceae bacterium
GCCCGAGTGTCGGAGGAAAGTTGCGATGGCTGACCGTGGTCAGCACGTGCCCGCTCGCGTCTCGCACTTCCCCGGTGAGCTCGGCGCCGCCCAGGAAGTGGGTGCGTGTCGGGTCCAGGGCCGGATTCGCCATCAGTTGCGCCCGGGTCGGATGCGATGGCGCGAGCTCCACGAACGTCACCCGGATCGTGACCCCCGCGGACAAAGACACCGGGCGGGTCGCGCGCGTCACGGCACTGTCGACCGCCGACTCGAGCGTCGTGCGCTCAGCCTCTCCGAAGGCCGGCATGCTGGCTGCCACCGCCGGCGCAAACGTGACGGTGGTCAGCGGCGCCGCGGCTTGCGAGGCGGAAGCCAGCGGCAATGCGACGGCCAGGATCATCCCGATGGAGCGCGAGGGATTCGACATGATCGACTCCTTATTCATACGGCAGCACGGCCTGCCGAAAGTTCATCGCGGATCGGGTTGCGGAACACGCAGGACCAGCAAGCCTGCCGCGATAAAGCTCACGCCCCCGAGCACCAGCGCATAGATCGGCGCCCCGCCGAACACCGCACGCAGCAGGAATCCAAGCACGGTGGCCGCGACCAGCTGCGGAATCACGATGAAGAAGTTAAAGATGCCCATGTAGAGGCCCATCTTCTGCGCCGGCAGACTGTCGGAGAGCAGCGCGTACGGCACCGACAGAATCGATGCCCAGGCGAGCCCTACGCCCACCATCGCCAGCAGCAGCCAGTGGGGGTCGCGGATCACCAGGAATGAGACCAGCCCCACGGCCCCGAGCCACAGGTTGACGAGGTGGCTCAACCGCAAACCCAACCGGCTCACCATCAGTGGAATGACGACGGCCGCCAGCGCGGCAAAGCCGTTGTAGGCGCCGAACAGCACGCTAACCCAGCTCGCGCCCTGATTGTAGGCATCGGAGCGCGGGTCGCTCGCGCCGAAGTGCACTTGAGCTACCGCCGGGGTCGTATAGATCCACATCGAGAATAACGCGAGCCACGAGCAGAACTGCACCGGAGCGAGGCGCCGCATCGCCGTCGGCATATTGGCCAGGTCATCCATGATGGCGGCGAACCAACCACCGGTCAGTCCGCGGGCGTGCAGCAGTTGCGCCGCGCCCCACAGCAGCGCGCCAACGCACAGCAGGTACAGCTGCCGGTCCAGGCGCCACCAGGCCACCGCCGCGAGTCCCGCGACCGCCGCGCCGATCCACCAGAGTCCCCGGCTCCGATCGCTTGTCCGTTCGAGCGGCCCGGTGGCGGCGGCGGGAACCGCATCGCTGAAGGACACGAGCGTCTCCGGCGGATACTCCCGTGAGCGCGCGATGGTCCAGAAAACCGCGGCCAGGACCACGACGGCGCCGATCTCGAACGAATAACGCACCGTATCCGGCACGCCGTTGGCCAGTGATCCGCCGGCACGGTTGCTGACGCCGGCCTGCTCGAGCAGCCATGGCAGCAGTCCCCCCGTCACCGCGCCCACCCCGATGAAGAAACTCTGCATCGCGTAGCCGGCGGGCCGCTGCTCCGGATTCAGCTGATCTCCGACGAAAGCGCGAAACGGCTCCATCGACACATTGATGGCGGCATCGAGCACCCACAGGAGCCCCGCCGCGATCCACAAGCTCGGCGCACGCGGCATCACCAGCAGAGCGCTTGCAGCCAACACTGCTCCCCCCAGGAAGTAGGGGCGCCGCCGACCCAGGCGAGTCCACGTTCGGTCGGAGAAGTAGCCGATCAGCGGCTGCACCACGAGTCCCGTGAACGGAGCCGCGATCCACAGCAGCGGGATCTGGTCGAGTCCGGCGCCGAGCGTCTGAAAGATGCGGCTCACGTTGGCGTTCTGCAGCGCAAAGCCGAACTGCAGGCCGAGGAAGCCGAAGCACATGTTCCATATCTGCCAGAACGACAGCAGTGGTTTCGCGTGCGACATTTGCAGGTACTATGCGGTCAGCTGACAGCCCGAACCGGAGCGCGGCGATTTATGCACACACACTCGAGTCGGTCAACGGCCTTGGCGCGCGCGGCAGCGCGCGCACTGGTGTACCTCGCGGCGTGTCTGCCGGCGGCGTGGGGCGCGGCGCCCGCGCAGCAGGCCGCGCCCGCGGCGGCGGCGCAGGCCGTGCCGTGGTGGCGCAACGCGGTCATCTACGAGATCTACCCGCGCAGCTTCCAGGATTCCAACGGCGACGGCATCGGCGACCTGAACGGCATCACGCAGCGGCTCGACTACCTCGAGTCGCTCGGTGTCGATGCCATCTGGATCGCGCCCTGTTATCCCTCGCCGCAGGTGGACTTCGGCTACGACATCTCCGACTACCAGGCGATCGATCCGGCGTACGGGACGCTCGCCGACTTCGATCGCCTGCTGGCCGAGGCCGGCCGCCATCACATCCGCATCCTCCTCGACATGGTGCTCAACCACACCTCTGACCGGCACCCCTGGTTTGTCGAGGCGGCGAGCTCGCGCTCGGCGCCCAGGCATGACTTCTACGTCTGGAACGACGGCCGCACCGATGCAGCCGGCCATCGGCTGCCGCCCAACGACTGGATAAGCCTGTTCGGTGGCTCGGCCTGGCAGTTGGTGCCGGCGGTGGGCCAGTTCTACTACCACAGATTCTACCGCCAGCAGCCGGACCTCAACTGGCGCAATCCACAGGTCGAGCAGGGGATGTTCGCCGCCATGCGCTTCTGGCTCGACCGCGGCGTAGCGGGCTTCCGCCTCGATGCCATCACCGCGCTGCTCGAGGACGAGCAGTTGCGCGATGAACCGGTGCTCGGCGGTACCAACGCGCAGGGCGATCCGAACCTGAAAGAGATCTATGTCGACAACCTCCCCGGGAATCATGAGGTCATCCGCCGACTGCGCGCCATGATCGACAGCTATCCCGGGGAGCGACTGCTGGTCGGCGAGACCTACGTGGCCCGCACGGCGCAACTCTATCCGTGGTACGGCGGCGCGCGGCACGATGAGCTGCAGCTGCCGATGGATACGCTGATCGGGCTCGACAGGCGGCTCGATGCCGACCGCTTCCGCCGCCTGCTCAGCGAGGCGCAGACCGAGTTGCACGGTTCGCAGCCGCTGCTGGTATTCGACAACCACGACAACATCCGCAGCTGGGACCGCTACGGCGACGGCGTTCACAACGCCGAGATCGCGCGCATCGTCGCGGCGCTGCTGCTCACCTCGCGCGACGCGGCCCTCCTCTATCAGGGTGAGGAGATCGGCCAGGTCACCGCGACTCCCACCCGGGTCGAGGACGTGCGCGATCCAATCGGGATCACCGGGTGGCCGAAGGAAAAGGGCCGCGACGGCGAACGCACGCCGATGCAATGGGACACCTCCAACCCGCAGGCGGGATTCAGCACCAACCCGCATACCTGGCTGCCCGTGACCACGAACTACCGCACCGTCAACGCGCAGACCGAGTCCGCCGATCAGGAGTCACTTCTCAACTGGCACCGACGGCTCATCGCGCTGCGCCGCAGCAGCGCGGCTCTGCGCGACGGCCGCACCGTGATGCTGGACCGCTCCAATCCGAATGTCCTGACATACGCGCGTGTGGCCCCCGGCGGCGAGACGCTGCTCGTGTCGCTCAATATGTCAGGGCAGCCGCAGACCATCTCGCTCGGGCTCGCAGCGGCCGGCGTGCACGGGACGCGTCTCAAGACGCTGCTCGCGAGCCCCGAGCCCATCGCCGCAACCGCAGCGGATCGCCCCGTGACACTCAAGCCGTTCGCGGCCTGGATCGCGGCGGTGAACTGAGAGTAAAGGGACGCTGCCGGTCCCGGTGCCGCGGCGAGACACGCGTATTTTGTGCTTCGTGCGCGAGCCCGTGACATCGCCGGATTCCAGCCCGGTCACCTTGCTGGTGAAGGAGGCGCTGTCGGTCTCGGGACTGCTGCTCGCGCCGGCCGCGGCGCGCGCCTGTTACCTCTTGGCGCACAGCGCCGGCGCCGGCATGGAGCACCGCTCGATGCGCGCAGTGGCCGCCGGGCTCGCGGACCTCGGCATCGCGACGCTCCGTTATCAGTTTCCCTACATGGAGCGCGGCTCGCGACGCCCGGATCCGCCGCCGCTCTGCCACGCGACGGTACGGGCGGCAGTCGCGGCGGCGGCGCGCCTTCTTCCGGCGCTGCCGCTCGTCGCCGGCGGACGCTCGTTCGGCGGCCGCATGACCTCCCAGGCGCAGGCGCTCGAGCCGCTCGCCGGAGTGCGCGGCCTCGCCTTCCTCGGCTTCCCGCTGCACCCGGCCGGCGAGCCCGCCGACAGCCGCGCGCAACACCTGTCGGAGGTGTCCGTTCCGATGTTGTTTCTCCAGGGCACGCGCGATGCCCTGGCCGAGCGCTCGCTCCTCGGGGCGGTCGTCGCGCGCCTCGGGGCGCGCGCCACCTTGAGCCTCGTGGAGGGCGCGGACCATTCCTTTCACGTCCCCGCGGGCAGCGGGCGCACCGACGCCCAGGTGCTCGACGACGTGTTGGGGCGACTCGCCGCCTGGATCGATGCGCTCATGTAACATGCCCTGACCGTGCCCAAGCGCGCCCTCGAACGCTACGCCGCCAAGCGCTCTTTCGCCCGCACGCCCGAGCCGCCCGCGAAGGTTGCCGGGCAGCGCCGCGGACCGCTGCTGTTCGTCGTACAGAAGCACGCCGCGCGCCAGCTGCACTATGACTTCCGGCTCGAGCTCGACGGCGTGCTCAAGTCCTGGGCGGTTCCCAAGGGACCCTCGCTCGATGCCAACGACAAGCGCATGGCGGTCGAGGTCGAGGACCATCCCTTCGACTACGCCTCCTTCGAGGGCGTGATCCCCGAGAAGCAGTACGGCGCCGGTAACGTGATCGTGTGGGACTGCGGCGTGTACTCACCGGATGAGGGCGGCCGCTACTCGTTCACCGATCGCGCGGAGGCCGAGCGGCGCATGCGCGCCGAGCTCGCCGCGGGCAAGGCGAGCTTCCTGCTGCGCGGCGCGAAGCTCAAGGGCTCCTTCACGCTGGTGAAGACCCGCAGCGGCAACCAGTGGCTGCTCATCAAGCACCGCGACCGGTTCGCGCAGCTGAACGAGGCGCTCGCGCAACCGGGCTCCGTGCTCTCGGGCCTCAACCTCGATCAGCTGACGCCCGCGAGCACGCCGCCGCGGCTCGACGCCGGCTTGCTCGCGCCCGCCGGTCCGCCGGAGGCGATGCCGCGCGAACTCGCGCCGATGCTGGCCGAGACCGCCGCGGCGCTCGAATCGGATCCGCAATGGCGCTATGAGCCCAAGCTCGACGGCTACCGCGTCATCGCCTACCTTCGCGGCGGCGAGGTCGCGCTCAAGTCACGCCGCGGGCTCGACCTGACACCGTTCTTCCCCGAGCTGGCGGAGGAGCTCGCCGCCCAGGCGGTCGAGCAGATGGTTCTCGACGGCGAGATCGTGGCACTCGATGCCAACGGCCGCCCGTCGTTCAACGCCCTGCAGAACCGCGCGCAGCTCAAGACGCCGGCGGAGATCGCCGCGGCGCGGCGTGACAGCCCGGTGGTGCTCGTGTGCTTCGACCTGCTGCACTTCGCCGGCTTGAACCTGCGCGGCGCGCCCTACGTCGCGCGCCGGCGCTATCTCACGCAGTGCCTGCTGCCGTCCGCGCACCTGCAGCTGGTGCATTGCTCGGACAACGGGCCGGAGCTCTATCAAGTGGCCGTCGGTCACGGCTTCGAGGGCGTGGTCGCCAAGCGCGGTGACTCGACCTATCAGCCCGGCAAACGCTCGCGCGCGTGGCTCAAGATCAAGGCGGAGCAGTCGGCGGAGTTCGTGATCGGCGGCTTCACTCGCGGTAAGGGTGCGCGCGACCCGCTCGGCGCGCTGCTGCTCGGCTATTTCGAGGGCAAGGCACTGCGCTACGCCGGGCACGTCGGCTCGGGGCTCGACGACGAGGTGATCGCGAAGCTGATCGAACGCACCGCGACCCTCAAGCGCGAGGACTCCCCGTTCGCCGACGAGGTGCCGCTGCATCGGCCGACGACCTGGCTCTCACCCGAGCTCGTCGCCGAGGTGACGTTCAGCGAATGGACGCCGGCCGGGGCGCTGCGGGCGCCGGTGTTCGTGCGACTCCGCGATGACATCGAGCCCGCCCGGGTGACGAAGCCCGACCCGCATGGCAAGCCCGCCGTCGCCACCGATCCCGCAGCCGCAGGCCACGGCAGCTCGGTGCGGGCGTCCAAGGCCAGCGCGCCCGGCGCGGGCGATGACCCCGATCCGGCCGCCGAGGTCGCGCACGTCCTCGAGCAACTCGACAACCGCGCGAACCGCCTGGATCTCGACGTCGCCGGCGCGCGCATGCGTCTCACCAACCTCGACCGGATCTACTGGCCTGCCGCGGACAAGGGCAGCCCCGCGGTGACCAAGCGCGACCTGCTGCGCTACCTCGCGCGTGTCGGACGCTTCATGCTGCCGCACCTTCAGGACCGGCCGCTCACCATGATCCGGATGCCCGAGGGAATCGATGGCGAGCGCTTTTTCCAGAAGCACTGGGAGCAGCCGCTCCCGGAGTTCGTCGAGACCGTCACCGTGTTCTCGGAGACCAAGGACGACCAGCACCGCTACCTGCTCGCCAATAACCTGCCGACGCTGCTGTGGCTCGGCCAGATAGGCACGCTCGAGTTCCACATCTGGCATTCCCGCGCCCGTCCCGGCCCCGACACGCCGGAGGCCAGCACCGACTACGCGAGCTCGCTCGCCGCGCTCGAGGCCTCGGTGCTCAACTACCCCGACTACCTGGTCTTCGATATCGACCCCTACATCTATTCGGGCAAGGAGGCGAAGGGGGCGGAGCCCGAGCTCAACAAGAAGGGCTTCGCCGTCGGCAAGCGCGTCGCGTTCTGGCTGCGCGCGCTGCTTCGGGAAATGGGGCTCGAGGCCGTCATCAAGACTTCGGGCAAGACCGGGCTCCACATGTTCGTCCCGATCGAGCGCACCGTGACCTTCGATGAAGCGCGCCACATTTGCGAGACCGTCGGCCGGCACGTCATGCGCGCGCACCCGAAGGACATCACCATGGATTGGGCGGTCGAGAAGCGGACCGGCAAGATCTTCATCGACTACAACATGAACGTCCGCGGCAAAACCCTGAACGTCGCTTACTCCCCGAGGGGGGTCCTCGGGACACCCATCTCGATGCCCCTCACCTGGGAGGAGCTGGAAGCGGCCGAGCCGATGGACTTTGCTCTCAGCAATGTGCCGGCCCGATTGGAAAAGAGGGGCGACCGGTGGCATGATGTACTCGAGCTAAAACAGAGCCTTACGAAGGCTTTCGGTATCAAGGGTGAGAAATAGAGGGTGATGGTATGGCCGCTGCTCGCTCGATAGGGTCTCTCACGGTGTCCTTCGGACTGGTTGCGATTCCGGTGAAACTCTTCACCGCGAACCAGTCCTCGAACGCCATCTCCTTCAATCTGCTGCACAAAGAGGACGGCTCGCGGCTGAAGCAGCAGTACATCTGCCAGAAGGACGGGGCGATCGTCGAGCGCGACGACATGGTCAAGGGCTACGAGTTCGCCAAGGACCAGTACGTGCGCTTCGCGCCCGAGGAGATCAAGGCGCTGGAGGAAGTCGGCAGCTACGCGGTCGAGATCTCCGAGTTCGTGCCGATCGAGTCGATCGATCCGGTGTACTACGACAAGACCTACTACCTGGCTCCGGACAAGGGCGCCGCCAAGCCCTACGCTCTCCTCACCGAGGCCCTGAAGGTCGCCGGCCGCTGCGGCGTCGGCCGCTGGGCCGCGCGCGGCAAGGGCTATCTGGTGATCCTGCGGCCGATCGGCGACGTGCTCGCGATGCAGCAGCTGCATTACGCCGCCGACGTGCGCCGGGCGACCGAAGTCGAGATCCCGAAGCCCGAGGTGAAACCCGCGGAGCTCAAGCTCGCCCAGCAGCTCATCGACGCGCAGACGGCCGAGAAATTCGATCCGGACGCCTATAGGGACGAAGTGCGCGGGCGGATCGAGGCTGCGATCAAGAAGAAGGTCGACGAGGGCCAGGAGATCACGATGATCGAGCCGGCTCCCGCAGGCGATGGCAAGGTGATCGATCTCATGGAGGCGCTGCGCGCCAGCCTCGAGAAGAGTGGCAAGTCGCGCGACCCCGCGAGCGCGCTCGGCCCGCGCAAAGCTCCCAAGCGCGTCGAGGAACCGGCTAAAGTAGCGCGCAAGGCGGGCAAGCGCTGACTTCCGGGGGAACTACCTTTCCTCAAGAGCCAAGGATGCGTTCGTACAGTGTGCGGGACGTGCAACGGGTCCTGCGACTGTCTCCTGCGGTCACGCGCGGCCTGATCCGCGCGGGATTCGTCAAGGCGGCGCGCGGACCCCGCCGTGCCTACCGCCTGTCGTTCCAGGATCTGATCGTGCTGCGCGCCGCGCGCGCGCTGATCGACGCCCGCATTCCCGCCAAGCGCATCCACCGCTCGCTCGAGCGCCTGCGGCGCGATCTGCCGGCGTCGCTCCCGCTCTCGGGACTCGCCATCAGCGCGGTAGGCGATCACGTGGTGGTGCGAGACGGCGAGACGCGCTGGCAGGCGGACAGCGGCCAGTACCTGCTCGGGCTCGACGTCACGCTCGAAGACGGCGTGCTGCAGGTGGTCGAGCACAAGGCGCCCGTGCCACCCGCAGCGCCACCGGCGCACGACTGGTTCGCTCAAGGCCTGACGCTGGAGAATGCCGACCCGGAGGGCGCCGTGGCCGCCTATCGCCAGGCCGCCGATGAGAATCCGCGCAACGCCGCGGCGTGGATCAACCTCGGGCGCCTCCTGCACGTGCTCGGCAGGACGGTCGAGGCCGAAGAGGTGTATCGGCGCGCCCTCGGCCACGCCGCGCTCGATCCCCTGCTGCTCTTCAACCAGGCGGTGCTGCTCGAGGATGTCGGCAAGACCGAGGCGGCGCTGGATGCCTACCAGGCAGCGCTGGCCGGCGATCCCGACCTCGCCGACTGCCACTACAATCTCGCGCGGCTCTACGAGTCGCTCGGCAGACAGCAGCACGCGATCCGGCATCTGGGCGAATACCGGCGCCTGGTGAGCGACCGCCACTGACGCCAAAGCGGGGCGTGGTTCCATGAGGTACTGGGTCGGCACCTCCGGGTACAACTACCCCGAGTGGAAAGGCAGCTTCTATCCGGAGAAATTTCCGGCCGCGAAGATGCTGCCCTACTACGCCGAGCGCCTCACCACGGTAGAGATCAACTACACCTTCTATCGCGTTCCGAATACGAAGATCCTCAGCGGCTGGGACCGCGAGACCCCGCCCGGCTTCCGCCTGACGCTCAAGGCCCCGAAGCGCATCACCCATATCGCCAGGCTGCGGGACTGCGCGGACCTGCTGCAGTACTTTCTCAAGACGGCCGCGACGCTCGGCCCGAAGCTCGGCGCGATCCTGTTTCAGCTGCCGCCCTACTTCCGCAAGGACCTCGCCGTGCTCGATGATTTTCTGAAGCTCCTGCCGTCCGGTACCTGCGCCGCATTCGAGTTCCGGCACGCCTCGTGGATGGACGGCGAGGTGTTCGCGCGCCTCCGCGCCGCAAACCTCGCACTGTGCGTGGCCGACAGCGAGAAGTTCTCCACGCCGGTGGAG
>DASXKA010000049.1:0-18197 GCA_036497085.1 Steroidobacteraceae bacterium
GTCGTCGAGACTATGGAGGCGGGTTCACCGTGAGCGCGAGCGCGCGAGCGTCATCAGCGGACCAAAGTCGTGAAGATCCGCCGCAATGAGGGCATCGATGTACGCCTTCCGGGTCGCATCGTGTGCGTGTAGCGCGCTTTCACCCCAAGGTAGTGGCTCTTGCTTGAAGTGCCGCACCAAGACCACATGCGCCACCATTCGCGCATGCCTGCCGTTGCCATTTCTAAACGGATGGACAGCGACGAGGCGGTAGTGGAGGCGCACCGCGAACTCCTCTGACGGATATGTCTGGTGCTCAAGCCATGCCCGGGCGTCGTCGTACACGTTCCGCAGCCGCTCTCGAATCAACTGGTGCGGGACGCCGATATTTGGGTCGGTTAGTCGATAGTCTCCAGCCCATTTCCAGACCTCTCCAAACATCTCCGAGTGCAGCCGCCGCACGAAGTCATCCGAGAGCATCTCAGGAAGGCGAGCAAACCGAGTACTCAACGCCCACTGCTGACCGCGGATAATGTTCGCCGCTTCGGCCTCATTCAGCTCGCCTTGAGTCTTTACTGAAGGGATTCGGAGGCCCTCCAGGTCGTCCTCGGTGAGCGGGGTGGCGCCTGGCGCATGGGCTCCCGTCAACGCCATAGATCGCGCGGGCGGCGTTCGAGGTCATGCGCGAGTTCCTCGATCTGTTCCGCAAGTTCCTTGTCCGTCAATCCCTGGTCCTCAAGGCGCATGGAATGGGCAACGGACGCGATTCGGAGTTTCGCAACGTCGCGCGCGCGCGCCGAGATCGTGTCGCGCAACTTCCGGCGCGGTACGAGTGCATAGACGAGATCGGCATCGAGCGCCTCAGCGGCCCGACGCAGGGAGGCGAGTGTGATGCTCGCGGCCCTCTCACTGTGTTCGAGGTCTTCCGCGCTCTGCTGTTTGACCTTCAGGCGACGCCCTAAGGCGGCGGTGGTGAGCCCGAGGGACTGCCGGAGAGCCTTGATCCAGCCGGTCGAAGGTGCCGCACTCGCGAGCGTATTCGCGGCAGCGCGCAATTGCGGCAGTTTCCGGTCAAACTGCGAGGCACTGATCAGATTGCGGGAGAGAGGCATTCGGTGCTTCCAGCTCGTACGAAGAGCCTGATACTACAGGGTATAAGCTGTTAAATCAAATATAAATACAGGTTATAGCCTGTGAAGCAACAAGAAAAAACAGGATATAGCCTGTAGCTAATCGAGCGCACCGGCCAACCCCGCGGCCATGGCTATCCGTCATGTCGATTCGGGCCAACTAGCGTTGTATCTGTACCGTGCCGTGGTTCGCGACGACGATGACCGCCTATACCGCGCTGTCGATGGTGGTGGAGGTGGCGACCACCGCCATGGTGATGATTCTGGCGATGGCCATGGTCATGGTCATGACCAGGGTCCCTGGCATGGGCGCGAGCTGCTCCTGACCGGGCGCCGCGATCTCCGGTGACGTGCGTACCCGCTCGGCAATGCCGCGCGCCTGGCGGACCGCAGCGCAAGCAGCGTGGGGGTATGACTTGGGTACGCGGCGTCCCAGCGCCGAATAGCCACCCAGCCCTCAGCCACTTACGCGCGACTCTGGTGCCGACCTCGGGCACCATCCACCGCAGATCGTCTCCCCCCGCCGACGGTTTGCCTAAGCTGCTCGCCGGCGTCATGGTGACTCAAGGCCAGTGAGCGAGTCACGCCGATGACTGACCTCTCCCGTTGCGTGCCACCTGGCGCCCGTGCCCGGGCCGCGCGCGCGCTCGTGTTATCGCTCGCTCTGGCACTCACCGCCTGCGGTGGCGGCGGCGGCTCTTCTTCCTCGCCACCGCCGGTACCGCCACCGCCCCCGCCGCCGGTTGGCTCGGGAACCGATGTGGTGACCTACAAGAACGACCTGGCGCGCACCGGTCAGAACCTCACCGAGTCGGTCCTGACGCTCGCGAACGTCAACAGCACGAGCTTCGGCAAGCTGCGCTTCCTCGCCACCGACGGCAAGGTCGACGCGCAGCCGCTGTATCTCTCGGGACTCATGATCGCGGGCGCCGCCCACAACACGGTGTTCGTGGCGAGCGAGAATGACACGGTCTACGCCTTCGACAGCGATAGCGGCACGGTGCTCTGGCAGAAGTCGCTCCTCACGCCCGGCGAATTGCCGAGCGACGACCGCGGCTGCAGCCAGGTGACGCCGACGATCGGCGTGACATCCACCCCCGTGATCGACCGGAGCGCCGGCGCGCACGGCGTCATCTACCTGGTCGCGATGTCGATCGATGCCTCGAAGACCTATCATCAGCGGCTGCACGCACTCGATGTGACCACCGGCGCGGAGCAGTTCAACGGACCGGTGGAGATCGCCGCGGTCTATCCCGCCGCCGCCGGCGGCTCGAACACCTTTGACGCCGGCTCCTACGAGGAGCGTGCCGCGCTGCTGCTGCTGAGCGGCGTCCTCTACACGAGCTGGACCTCGCACTGCGACAGCTCGCCCTACACCGGCTGGGTGATCGCCTACAACTCGCGCACGCTCGCGCAGACCGGCGTGCTCAATGTTGCCGCCAACAGCGCCGGGGATGGCCCGTCCATCTGGATGGCGGGCGGCGGGCCGGCGGCGGACTCCGCCGGGAACGTCTACGTGCTGACCGCCAACGGCCTGTTCGATGCCACGCTCGATGCCAACGGCTTCCCGAGCCAGGGCGACTACGGCAATTCGTTCGTCAAGATCGCCGCCGGCGCTGGCGCGCTGACCGTGGCCGACTACTTCACCATGTACAACGAGGTCGCTGAGTCGAACGGCGACGTCGACCTCGGCTCCGGCGGCATCATGCTGCTCCCGGACCTCACGGATTCGGGCGGCACCACGCGTCATCTCGCGGTAGGCGCCGGCAAGGACGGCAACCTGTACGTCGTGAACCGCGACTCGATGGGCAAGTTCAACCCGAGCAACAACAGTCAGATCTGGCAGGAGCTCACCGGAGCGCTCGCCGGCGGCGTGTTTGCGACCCCGGCCTACTTCAACGGCACTGTCTACTACGGTCCGGTCGGGGGGGCGCTGCGCGCCTTCCGTGTGACGAACGCGATGCTGGTGGGTGCACCGTCGTCGCAGTCCGCGCTGGCCTTCGCGTATCCGGGCACGGCGCCCGCGATCTCCGCCCACGGCACCGCCGACGGTATCGTATGGGCTTACGAGAATGTAAGCGCGGGGCCGGCGGTGCTGCACGCCTACGATGCGGGCAATCTCGCAACCGAGCTCTACAACAGCACGCAGGCGGCGGGCGCGCGCGACTCGATCGGCACTGCCAACAAGTTCATCACGCCGACGATCGCCGACGGCAGGGTGTTCGTCGCCGCCACCGACGGCGTGGCGGTATTCGGGCTGCGCTAGATCGGCGTGGAGGTCGACAAGCGCCGGTGCGCGCCCGTATCCTCGAAGCACACCATGAACTACTGCAGCGAGTGCGGCGCGCCGGTCGCGCTGCGCGTCCCCCCGGGCGATAATCTGCCGCGCCACGTATGCGACGCCTGCGGCACGATCCACTACCAGAACCCGCGTCTGGTCGTCGGCTGCGTCCCCGAGCACGAGGGCCGGATCCTGCTGTGCCGCCGGGCGATCGAGCCGCGGCGCGGCTACTGGACGGTGCCGGCCGGCTTCATGGAGAACGGCGAGACGCTGCAGCAGGGCGCGGCGCGCGAGTCGCACGAAGAGGCGCTGGCGCACGTCGACATCGGCTCGCTGCTCGCGGTGGTGCACGTGCTGCACGCCCGGCAGGTGCACGTGTTCTTCCGCGCCGCGCTGCGCACCGCCGAGTATGGGGCGGGCGCCGAGAGCCTCGAGGTCACACTGGTGGCGCCGGCGGACATCCCCTGGAGCGAGCTGGCATTCCCCAGCACCGAGTTCGCGCTGCGGCGCTATCTCGAGGACCGCGCCAGCGGGCGCGAGCCGCACCACTTCACGACCATCGACCGGCGGCTGAAGCATCCCGGCGCGAGCGCCTCATAACCGCAGCGCCGCGGCTGCAAACCAGGCGAGCCTCACCCCGCGGGTGGCTCATGGCAGAATAGTCGATTGCGCGCGCCCGCCGTCCGGGGCGGCGACTGGCGCCCAAGGAAACTGAATGACTTTTGTCGTCACCGAGAACTGCATCAAGTGCAAGTACATGGACTGCGTCGAGGTCTGTCCGGTCGACTGCTTCCACGAGGGACCGAACTTCCTCACCATCGATCCGGAGGAATGCATCGACTGCACCCTGTGCGAGCCGGAATGCCCGGTCGAGGCGATTTTCTCCGAGGAGGAGCTTCCGAAGGGTCAGGAGCAGTTCAAGCAGCTGAACGCGGAGCTCGCCAAGCAGTGGCCGGTGATTACCGAGAAGAAGGCCGCACCCGCCGACGCCAAGGAGTGGGAGGGAAAGCCCGACAAGCTGAAGCTGCTGGAGCGGTAAGTCCGACCTTAATGCAGCTCGTCCTGCAGGTGCTTCAGCAGCACGTCGGGCGGCAGGTAGCCGGGCAGCAGCTCGCCATTGGTCATCACGATGGCCGGCGTTCCGTCGAGGGCGAACTCGCGTCCCAGGGCGTAGCTCATGGCCACCTCATTGCGCGCACAGGGCTTGTCGGGCAGGGCCTGCCCAAGCTTGGCGCGGGTGAGCGCGTCGTTGCGATCCGCCGCACACCACACCTGCTGCGCCTTGGTCCATGAGGGGGTGTCCGGGCCGTTGCGCGGATACAGCAGATAACGCACGCGGATCCCGAGGCGGTTGTAGACGGCCATCTCGCTGTGGAGCTTGCGGCAATAAGGACAGTCGACGTCGGTGAACACCGTGACGGTGTACTTCGGATCCTTGGGCCCGAAAACCAACATCTCACTCTCGGGCACCTGGGCGAGCAGCTTCAGCCGCACCTCGCGGCGACGCGCTTCCGTGAGATTGGCGTTGGACTTGAGGTCATAGAGATCGCCCATGATCGCGTAGCGTCCGTCGGCGGTCACGTAGCCGACGTCACCGCCGCGGGTGTACTCCCACAGGCCGGGGACCGCCGACTCGCGCAGCTGGTCGGCGCTGGCCCCCGTGATGTGGCGCGCGATCTCCACGCGCGGGTCGGGGGTGGCAGCCGGGGGGGCAGCGGGCTGGTCGGCGTATACCGAGCTGCCGGGCGCCAGTGCCGCCAGCGCCAGCAACAGCAACGGCGTCGTCGAAGGCAGCGGGATTTTCATCTGGATTTGGACTCTCGCGGGCGCTGATCGTTCGCCCGAAGTCTAACAGAGCCCCGGCGGAGCCGGTCGGCTCGGGCCGCCGCGGTCATCAGCCCCGCGGGTGGTGCTGCGAATGCAGCTCCTTCATGCGCTCACGCGCGACGTGCGTGTAAATCTGCGTGGTCGACAGGTCGCTGTGCCCGAGCAGCAGCTGCACGACGCGCAGATCCGCGCCGTGGTTCAGCAGATGGGTCGCGAACGCATGGCGCAGCGTATGGGGCGAGAGCCCCTTGCTGATGCCCGCCTTGCGCGCGTAGCGCTTGATGATGTGCCAGAAGGCCTGGCGCGTCATGCGATCGCCACGGCGCGTCGGAAACAGGTAGTCCGTCTGACGCTCGAGCAGGATCTCGCCGCGCGGGCCGCGCGCGAATTCCTTCAGCGCGCGCATCGCCTCCTCACCGAGCGGAATGAGCCGCTCGCGGTCGCCCTTACCGAGGATGCGGATGACGCCCTGGTTGAGGTTGATCTGCCCCTGACGCAGGTTCACCAGCTCCGATACCCGCAGCCCCGTGGCGTACAGCACCTCGAGCATGGTGCGGTCGCGGTTGCCGAGCGGGTCGCTCACCAGCGGCGCGCCGAGCAGCGACTCGACCTCCTCCTCGGTGAGCGAGCGCGGCAGCGAGCGCCCGATCTTGGGCATGGCGATCTGCGCGGTGGGGTCCTCGCGGATCACGCTCTCGCGCATGTAGTAGCGGAAGAAGCGCCGGAAGCTCGACAATTGCCGTGCGGTCGAGCGCGGCCGCGACCCGCCGCGGACCCTGGAGGCGATGAACTCCTGCAGGTCGAGGCGCGACGTGCGCATGATGGTCACGTTGCGCTCGGCGAGCCAGCGAGCCAGCGCCGTCAGATCCGCGCGGTAGGCGGCCAGCGTGTTCGGCGACAGGCCCCGCTCCATCCAGACCGCGTCCAGGAAGCGGGAAACCGCCGGATCCGCGGAATCGGCGTTGGTCGTCATGGAGAGAGCCGCAGCCTGGTTTGACAAGTCTTGTCTCGCTGGTCATCGGGTCCGCCGGCGCCGCACGCCGTGTAAGGTCCCCGACTTCCGGGTAATGTGGTGGACACAGTATGGTGAGCGCGACAGATACACCGACGTGATGACCTTCACATCCGCCTTCCGGCATTAACATAAAGAGAACCAGTTCACATCCCCAGTCGGCGCAGCGTTCCCCTCCCATGACCGCACAGCCCCCGCGGCAGCCGATCCGGCTGCGCACGCTGCTCCTTGCCCCGCTCAGGCTCGTGTATGGGCTGTGGGTGGCCGTGGCCTTCCTCGCCATCGGCCTGTCCGCGCTGGCGTTGATGCTGGCAGTCCCCGGGATCACGCGGCGGCGCGCGGCAGGGCGGCGCGCCGCGCGCACCTTCCTTTGGCTCGCCGCCATGCCGCTCACGGTGAAGCATGAGGAGCGACTCCCCGAGGGCCAATGCGTCGTGGTGTGCAACCACGCCAGCTACCTCGACGGACCGGTGCTGACGGCGGCGCTGCCACCGCGTTTCGCCTTCGTCATCAAGCGCGAGATGTCGGCCGTGCCGCTCGCCGCGGTAGTTCTGCGGCGCCTGGGCTCGGTATTCGTCGAGCGCAACCGCACCCAGGTCTCGGCCGACGCCCGGCGGTTGCTGCGTGACGCCTCGCGCGGCACTTCGCTGGTGTTCTTCCCCGAGGGCACGTTCGACCCCAGGGCGGGCTTACATAAGTTTCACGCCGGGGCGTTCGCGAGCGCCGTGCGCGCCGGCTGTCCGCTCGTGCCGGCGGTACTGCGGGGCACGCGGCGTGCGCTCTGGCCGGGCGGCGCGCTGCCCCTGCCGGGGCCGATCGAGCTCGAGATCCTCCCGCCGATCACGCCGGCGCCAGGCGCTGCGAGCGAGGCGGTGTCCGGGCTGCGCGATGCGGCGCGGGCCGCCATCCTCGCCGCGCTCGGGGAACCCGACCTCACATGTTCCGACGATACTGTCCGCCCACCTGATACAGCGCCTGTGAGATCTGCCCGAGCGAGCAGACCTTGACGCACTCCATGAGCTCGGCGAACACGTTGCCGCCGCCCGCGGCGGCCCGCTGCAGCGCGGCAAGAGCCGCGGGCGAGCGCGCCGCGTTGCGTGCCTGGAACGCTCGCACGGCCGCGACCTGATCCTGCTTCTCCTCCTCCGTCGAGCGGATCAGCTCGGTGCCCTTGTGCTCCTCGGCCGCATCCGCTGCCGAGAGATAGGTGTTGACGCCTACGATCGGCAAGGAGCCGTCGTGCTTGCGCGTCTCGTAGTAGAGCGACTCCTCCTGGATCTTGCCGCGCTGGTACATGGTCTCCATGGCGCCGAGCACTCCGCCGCGTTCCGACAGTGCCTCGAACTCCTTGTACACCGCCTCTTCCACCAGGTCGGTCAGGTAATCGATGGCGAACGACCCCTGCCACGGATTCTGGATCTTATTGAGCCCGAGCTCGCGATTGATGATGAGCTGGATGGCGACCGCGCGCCGCACGCTCTCCTCGGTCGGCGTGGTGAGAGCCTCGTCGTAGGCGTTGGTGTGCAGGCTGTTGCAGTTGTCGAACAGCGCATAGAGCGCCTGCAGGGTGGTGCGGATGTCGTTGAAGGAGATCTCGCGCGCGTGCAGGCTGCGTCCCGAGGTCTGCACGTGGTACTTGAGCATCTGGCTGCGGGGACCCGCGTGATAGCGCTCGCGCATGGCACGCGCCCAGATGCGGCGCGCCACGCGCCCGATGACCACATACTCCGGATCCATGCCGTTGGAGAAGAAGAATGAGAGGTTCGGCGCGAAGTCGTCGATCTTCATGCCGCGCGCCAGGTAGTACTCCGCGATGGTGAAGCCGTTGGCGAGCGTGAAGGCGAGCTGCGAGATGGGATTGGCGCCGGCCTCGGCGATGTGGTAGCCGGAGATCGACACCGAGTAGAAGTTGCGCACGCGCCGCTCGGTGAAGTACTGCTGCACGTCCCCCATCATCCGCAACGCGAATTCCGTGGAGAAGATGCAGGTGTTCTGTGCCTGGTCCTCCTTGAGGATGTCGGCCTGCACGGTGCCGCGCAGCGCTTCGAGGGTCGCGGCGCGGATGCGCTCGTAGACCTCGCGCTCGATGAGCTCATCTCCCGTCACCCCGAGGAGCGCGAGCCCCGAGCCGTCGTGGTGCGCCGGCAGGGCACCCCGGTAGGCGGGGGGCGCCACGCCGTGCCCGGTGGCAGCGGCGTGCAGCGCGGCGATCTTCTGCTCGGCTGCACTCCAGCGCCCCTCCGCCCTGAGGTAACGCTCCACCTGCTGGTCGGTGGCGGTGTTCATGAACATGGCGAGCAGCATCGGCGCCGGCCCGTTGATGGTCATGGAAACCGAGGTCGAGGGTGAGCACAGGTCGAAGCCCGAATAGAGCTTCTTCATGTCGTCGAGGGTGGCGATCGAGACGCCGGAGTTACCGGTACGACCGTAGACATCGGGACGGGTGTCCGGGTCCTCCCCGTAGAGGGTGGTCGAGTCGAACGCGGTCGAGAGGCGCGCCGCGCCGTGGCCATGTGCCAGGTAATGGAAGCGGCGATTGGTGCGCTCCGGGCCCCCTTCGCCGGCGAACATGCGGGTCGGATCCTCCTCCTCGCGCCGGTAGGGATAGACACCGCCGGTGTAAGGATAAGCTCCGGGGAGGTTCTCCAACAGGATGAAATGCAGCAGCTCGCCCCAGTCGCGCAGCTGCGGCACGGCGAGCTTCGGAATCCTCGAGTGCGACAGGCTCTCGCTGTAGTTCTCACCCTTCACGAGCCGTTCGCGCACCTTGTAGGAATAGGTGGCGTCGGTCGCCGAGCGCACCCGCTCGGGCCAGGCCCGAAGCTCGGCGACACCCTCGGCGCCGATCTGCTCGAGCGCGCGGTTGTAGGCCGCGCGCAGCTCACGCCGCGTCGCATCGCCCGAGCGTTCCTCGAGCGCTTCCTGCGGGTAAGCCTCGAGCGGCCCCGGCAGGCGCGCATCGTGCAGCGCCTTCAGCGACTCGTACAGTCCGTAGGCGCGCCGGGCGGCCTGACACTGCTCCTCGGCGCGCGCGCGCGCCGCGCGCCCCGCCTGGGCGATCTCGGCCAGATAGCGTGTGCGGGCCCCGGGAATGAGCGGCGCCCGTACGATCGACTCGGTGGGACCGGCATCGGCGAGCTGCCATGAGCCGGCGCCGACGTGCTTGGCCGCGAGCGCCGCGCACAGCGCGGCGAACAGCCGGTTGACACCCGGGTCGTTGAAACGGCTCGCGATCGTCGGGTACACGGGCAGCTCCGCATCGGCGAGCCGGCTGCGCTCGGGGTGGTTGCGCCGCCACTGCTTGCGCACGTCGCGCAGGCTGTCCTCGGCGCCGCGCTTCTCGGCCTTGTTGAGCACGATGAAGTCGGCATAGTCGAGCATGTCGATCTTCTCGAGCTGGCTGGCGGCGCCGTACTCGCTCGTCATCACGTACAGCGACAGGTCGACCATGTCGACGATCTCGGTGTCCGACTGGCCGATGCCCGCGGTCTCGACCAGCACCAGATCGAAGCCGCTCGCCTGGTACAGCCGGATCACCTCACGCAACACCGCCGATGTCGCGAGGTGCGCGCGCCGCGTGGCGAGCGAGCGCATGTAGATAGTGTCGGACGCGAGGCTGTTCATGCGGATGCGATCGCCGAGCAGCGCGCCGCCGCTGCGCCGCCGCGTGGGGTCCATCGCAATCACGGCGATCTGCAGCTGCGGGAAGGCGCGTGTGAGGCGCGCGAGCAGCTCGTCGGTGAGGCTCGACTTGCCCGCACCTCCGGTGCCGGTGACCCCGATCACGGGGGCCCGGTGGCGCGAGCGCCCGAGCGCCCGCCGGATCTGCTCGGCCTGGGGCTCCTCGACCCCGGCGGCGCCCTCGAGTACCGAGATGGTGCGCGCGACCAGGCCGTGGTCGCGGGCGTTCAGGGGACGGAACTCGTACGGCGGCTTCTGTACCGCGCCGATGCGCCGGAACACATCGTCGATCATGCCGGCCAGCCCGAGCCGCCGGCCGTCCTCGGGCGTATAGATCTTCTCCACCCCGTGCCGCTCGAGCGCCTCGATCTCGTGCGGCGCGATGGTGCCGCCGCCGCCCACCACTACGCGGATGTGGCTGTAGCCGCGCTCGCGCAGCATGTCGACCATATAGGCGAAGTACTCGTTGTGGCCGCCCTGGTAGGAGCTCACCGCGATGGCATCGGCGTCCTCATCGATCGCCGCCCGCACGATGTCGGCGACGCTGCGGTTGTGGCCGAGGTGCACGACTTCCGCGCCGCGCGCCTGCAGCAGCCGCCGGATCATGTTGATAGCGGCGTCGTGGCCGTCGAACAGCGAGGCGGCAGACACGAAACGCAGTGGCGGGTGGACCGCCTGCTCGATGCCGGGCGCGGCCGCGGGGCCGCCCTTCAGGGGGGCGTTCACGGTTTATTTACTCTCGGGTAGAATATCTACTCATGAGTATGATCGAGGCAGGAGCGATGGGTCAACGCGCGTGCCGGTCCCGGCCTTTTGCTGCGCCGCCCGCGGTCAAGCCCACCCCTGCAGCGCCGCTATAATACTCCGCACACCCATGAACAGTCGCCGCGCCAGCCCGCCCCCAGCCGGCAAGTCTCCCGCCGCGAGCCCCTCGCCATGGCGGGGGCGCCGGCGGGACCGGGAGGTGAAGCGCGAGGCCGTGATCCGCACCGCCGCCCGCGCCTTCAACCGCAAGGGCTACCACAACACCTCGCTCGACGACATCGCCGCGGCGCTCGAGGTCACGAAGCCCACGGTCTACTACTACGTCACCAACAAGGAACACCTGCTGTTCCAGTGCTTCCTCGCCGGCGTCGAGCCGATCCGCGCCGCCTTCCGTGAAGTGAGGGATCTCGAGCTGCCGGCGCGCGCGCGCTTGAACGCGGTGCTGCGTCATTACGGGGAGGCGGTGGCCTCGGAGTTCGGCTGGTGCATGGTGCGCGCCGAGGACCAGGACCTCTCCCCCGCGATGAGCCGCCACATCAAGGCGCTCAAGTCCGAGATCGACCAGGGGATCCGCCGGCTGATCCGCGAAGGCATGCAGGACGGCTCGATCGGGCCCTGCGACCCGAAGATGACCGCGTTCGCGCTCGCCGGCGCTCTCAACTGGATCGCTCACTGGTATCGTGAGGACCAGTCGCTGACTCCCGCCGAGATCGCCGCGGCGTTCGTCACCGTATTCGAGGGCGGCCTGCGTCCGCGCAGCGCCGCCGAGGTCGCAATCCGCGCGCCGCTGCGGCGCCGGGTGCGTATCACCCGCTGAACTACACGAGGCTGCCACCATGTCCGCTCCAGACGTCGTCATCGTATCCGCCCAGCGCACGCCCATCGGGGCCTTCCTGGGGGCGCTCTCCCCCCTCACCGCCGTACAGCTCGGCAGCGCGGCCGCCCGGGGCGCGGTGCAGGCCGCCGGTGTTGCGCCCGGCGACATCCAGGAAGTCATCATGGGCTGCGTCCTGGCGGCCAACCTCGGACAGGCGCCGGCACGTCAGGCGGCGCTCGGAGCCGGGATCCCGCAGGCGGTGCCGGCCACTACGATCAACAAGATGTGCGGCTCGGGCCTCAAGGCCGTGATGATGGCGGCCGAGCAGATCCGTGCCGGGACGGCCGAGGTCATTCTCGCCGGTGGACTCGAGTCGATGAGCAATGCCCCGTACCTGCTGGCCAAGGCGCGCAGCGGTTACCGCATGGGCCCGGGCGAGGTGATCGACCACATGATGCGCGACGGCCTGCAGAGTCCCTTCGACGGTAAATCGATGGGTTGTTTCGCCGATGCGACCGCGGCCAGGTACAACTTCACGCGTGCGCAGCAGGATGCGTTTGCCACCGAATCTGTGCGGCGCGCCATGGCCGCTCTCGAGAAGGGCGAGTTCGACACCGAGGTGACGCCGCTGACCGTCAAGGGCCGCAAGGGCGAGACCGTGATCGCGCGCGATGAGACTCCCGGCACCTGTGACGTGAGCAAGATCGGCACGATGAAACCCGCCTTCAACAAGGACGGGACCGTAACGGCCGCCAGCTCCTCTTCGATCTCGGACGGCGCCGCGGCGCTCGTGCTCATGAAGGCCGAGGCCGCCGCGGCGCGTGGCCTCAAGCCCATCGCCCGGGTGCTCGCCTGGGCGAGCCACGCGCAGGAGCCCGAGTGGTTCACCACCGCTCCGGTCGGCGCCATCGCCAAGGTTCTGAAGCAGCTCGGGTGGAAGCCGCACGACGCGGACCTTTACGAGATCAACGAGGCGTTCGCGGTGGTGACCATGGCCGCGATGCGCGACATCGATATCGATCACGCGCGCGTCAACGTCAACGGCGGCGCCTGCGCGCTCGGCCATCCGATCGGTGCTACCGGCGCGCGGATTCTCACCACGTTGGTGCACACGCTGCGCCGCCGCGGCGGCAAGCGCGGCGTCGCCTCGCTGTGCATCGGCGGAGGCGAGGCAGTGGCGCTCGCGGTCGAGGTCATCAAGTAGGCCCGCGGACGGCTCATCGGGGGTCGCATGAAGATCCAGGACGCTCGCGCCGTCGTCACCGGCGGCGCATCGGGGTTAGGTTACGCGGTCGCAAAGCACGTCTGCGCCCACGGCGGCAGGGTGGCGATCCTCGATGTCCAGGAGGGTCCCGGGCGCTCGGCCGCCGCGGCGCTCGGCGCTCAGGCGCACTTCCTGCGCTGTGACGTCACCTCCGAGATCGAGGTCAACGCCGCGATGGACGCCGCCGCCGCACACCTCGGCCAGCTCAACCTGCTGGTCAACTGCGCCGGCGTGGTGGGCGCGGGGCGCGTGCTCGGCAAGAACGGGCCGATGGCGGGCGAGTTCTTCACCAAGGTGATTCACATCAACCTGATCGGCACCTTCCTGTGCGACAAGGCCGCGGCGGCCCTCATGCAGAAGAACCCGCCGGGGGCGGACGGCGAGCGCGGGGTTCTCATCCATACCTCCTCGGTCGCCGCCTTCGAAGGGCAGATCGGGCAGGCGGCGTATTCCGCCACCAAGGCGGCGGTCGCCGGCATGACGCTGCCGATCGCGCGCGAGCTGGCGCGCTTTGGCATCCGCTGCGTGTCGATAGCGCCCGGGATCTTCCACACCCCGATGATGGACGGCATGCCGCAGGAGGTGCAGGACTCGCTCGCCGCGCAGGTGCCGTTCCCGTCGCGGCTGGGGAAACCGGAGGAGTTTGCCCAGCTCGTCGCCTCGGTGTTCGAGATTCCGATGCTGAACGGCACCACGCTGCGCCTGGACGGCGCCATCCGCATGCAGCCGAAGTAAGAGCAGCCTTGAATCGTGCCGTCGCACGCGGCGGCGCCCGGGGAATGTCTTGAGCGAAGCCAACACAGCAGCCGGCGCAATCCAGCGCGAGCGTATGGAGTACGACGTGCTGATCGTCGGCGCCGGCCCCGCGGGGCTCGCGTGCGCGATCCGCCTGAAGCAGTTGAAACCCGCGGCGAGCGTCTGCCTGCTGGAAAAGGCTTCCGCAGTCGGCGCGCACTCGCTCTCGGGCGCAGTGCTCGAGCCCGGCCCGCTCGAGGCGCTGCTGCCGGAGTGGAAGAGTGAGTACCCCGGCATGAGAGTGCCGGCCACCGAGGACGACTTTCGCGTCCTCACGCGCCGCGGCTCGTTCAAGCCGGTGCCGGACTTCCTGGTGAGGCTGCTGCCGCGCTCGCTCACCTACAGTACCCCGTTCAACAACCACGGCAACTACATCGTCTCGCTCGGCGAGCTGACCGCCTGGCTCGCCACCAAGGCGGAAGCTCTCGGCGTAGAGATCTTTCCGGGCTTCGCCGCCGCCGCGCCACTGTTCGACTCGCAGGGAGGCGTGGCGGGCGTACAGATCGGCGACATGGGACTCGACCGTGACGGCAAGCCCGGCCCCAATTTCACGCCCGGGGTCGAGATCCTCGCGCCGCTCACGGTGCTCGCCGAGGGCGCGCGCGGCTCGATCGCGAAGCAGCTGATCGCGAAGTTCAATCTCGCCAGCGGCCACTGCCCGCAAACCTTCGCGCTCGGCTACAAGGAGCTCTGGCAGCTGCCCGCGGGGCGCGTGCGTCCCGGGCGCATCGAGCATGGGCTCGGGTGGCCCGCGGATTCCCGCACCTATGCCGGCAGCTTCCTCTATCACCTGGACAACGACCGCGTTTATGTCGGCTACATCGTCGGCCTCGACTACCGCGATCCGCGCCTCGCCCCGTTCGAGGCCTTTCAGCAGTACAAGAATCATCCCAGCGTGAAGCCGTTGCTCGAAGGCGGCGAGATCCTCTCGGCCGGCGCCCGTACCATCGCCGCCGGCGGCTGGCAGTCGACGCCGACGCTGGAGATGCCCGGCGCGATCCTCGTGGGCGACGCGGGCGGAACGCTCAACTTTGCCAAGATCAAGGGAGTGCACCAGGCAATCCGCTCAGGAAGGCTGGCGGGCGAGCACATCGCCGCCGGCGGCGGCGCGGGCTTCGATGCCAGGTGGCGCGCCTCGGACGGCGGACGTGAGCTGCAGAAGGTGCGCAACTTCAAGCCCGCGTTCAAGCGCGGCATGTGGCTCGGGCTCGCCAATTCGGCGTGGGAGATGCTCACCGCCGGTTACTCGCCCTGGACGCTGAAGAACACCGCCGACTGGTCACGGCTCGCCCGGCTCGATGATTTCGTCTCGCCGGACCGGCATTGGGGAACGCGCACCCTGCCGCCGCGCGATCGGGTGTCGTTCGTGTTCTTCGCCGGCAACTCTCACGAGGAGAGCCAGCCGGTGCACCTCAAGGTGGCCGACACGAGCATCTGTGCGGGACGCTGTGCCAGGGAATTCGGCAATCCCTGTGAGCGCTTCTGCCCCGCGAACGTCTACGAGATGGTGGACGACGGCCGCGGCGGCAAGCGCCTGCAGATCAACGCGGCCAACTGCGTACACTGCAAGGCCTGCGACATCAAGGATCCGTACCAGATCATCACCTGGACCACGCCCGAGGGAGGCTCGGGTCCCAACTACCAGTCGCTCTAGCCCACGCAAGCCCGCAGCCCCATGTCCGAGCTCTGGCGCCCGTCCGCGCAACGCATAGCCAACGCGAATCTGACGCGCTTCATGCGCTGCGTGACCGCCCGTACCGGTACGCCGCTCGCCGACTACGACGCGACCTACGCCTGGTCGGTGAGCTCCCCGGCGCAGTTCTGGAGCGAGCTCGCGCGCTTTGCCGCGGTGCGCGCCGACTGGGGCGAGGGCCCGGTGATCGAGCACCCGACGGCGATGCCCGGCGCGCGCTTCTTTCCCGCCGCGCGCCTCAATTTCGCCGAGAACCTCCTCAAATTCGCCGACGAGAATCCCGCGCTCATCTTCCGCAACGAGCGCGGTGCGCGGCGCGCACTCTCCGGGCGCGAGCTGCGCATGGAGGTGGCGCGGGTAGCGGCCGGGCTCAGCGCCGCGGGCGTCGGCGCCGGCGATCGCGTCGCCGGCTACCTGCCGAACGTGCCGGAAGCGGCGATCGCCATGCTGGCGACGGCGAGCCTCGGCGCCGTCTGGTCATCGTGCTCGCCGGACTTCGGCGTGCACGGCGTGCTCGACCGCTTCGGGCAGATCCAGCCCAAGGTACTGTTCACCGCCGACGGCTACTTCTACGCCGGCAAGACGCTCGACTCCCTCGCGCCGATGGCCGAGGTGCTCGAGAAGCTCCCGCACATCGAGCGCGTGGTGGTCATTCCGTACGTCGCCGCACAGCCAGAGCTCGCCCGGCTCGCAAGCGCCGCCGCCCGTGCCAGCCACTGGCTGGACTTTGGAGTGCGCGGCGCGCCGTTGCGCTGCGCACCGCAGCCCTTCAATCATCCTCTGTACATTCTCTACTCCTCGGGCACCACCGGCGTGCCGAAGTGCATCGTGCACGGAGCCGGCGGGACGCTGCTGCAGCATCAGAAAGAGCATCTGCTGCACACCGATCTCGGGCGCGACGACCGGCTCTTCTACTTCACCACCTGTGGCTGGATGATGTGGAACTGGCTCATGAGTGGCCTCGCGACCGGCGCCACGCTCGTGCTCTACGACGGCAGCCCCTTCCACCCCGATCCCGGGGTGCTGTGGCGCATGGCCGCGGAGGAGCGCGTCACCGTATTCGGCACCAGCGCCAAGTACCTCGCCTCGCTCGAGAAGAGCGCGTTCGAGCCCGCGCGAACCGTGGATCTCACCGCCCTGCGCACCCTGCTCTCGACCGGCTCGCCGCTGCTGCCTGAGGGCTTCGACTTCGTCTACTCGAGGGTCAAGGCCGACCTCCTGCTCGGCTCGATCTCGGGCGGCACCGACATCGTGTCCTGCTTCGCGCTCGGCTGCCCGATCCGCCCGGTATACCGCGGCGAGATTCAGAGCCGCGGGCTCGGGATGGCGGTCGACATCTTCGACGACGACGGCCGCCCGCTGCGCGGTACGCGCGGCGAGCTGGTATGCACGGCGCCGTTCCCCTCGATGCCGCTGCACTTCTGGAACGATCCCGATGGGTCGCGCTACCGTGCCGCCTATTTCGAGCGCTTCCCCGGCGTGTGGCACCACGGTGACTTCGCCGCCATCACCGAGCACGACGGCATCGTGATCTATGGCCGCTCGGACGCGGTCCTGAACCCCGGTGGCGTGCGCATCGGCACCGCGGAGATCTACGGCGCGGTCGAGGGACTGCCGCAGATCGTCGAGTCAATCGCGGTCGGCCAGGACTGGCAGGGCGACGTGCGCGTCGTGCTGTTCGTGCGCCTCAAGGCAGGCGTCGAGCTGACCGAGGAGCTGCGCACCGGGATCCGCGCCGCCATCCGCACGCAAACCACCGCGCGGCATGTCCCGGCGCGCATCATTGCGGTGCCCGACATCCCGCGCACCCTCTCGGGCAAGCTCACCGAGCTCGCGGTTCGCAACGTGATCCACGGACTGCCGGTGAGGAACGTCGACGCGCTCGCCAACCCGCAGGCGCTCGAGTACTTCCGCAACCTCGCCGAGCTCGCGAGCTGATCCTCGAGCGCGTGAGCGACGCCCACGACTTGCGGGAGCTGTATGCGCGCGAGCTCGCCCTCCGCGGCTTCAGCTTCGATCCCGCCCAGCTCGCCGCCGTCGCCCGGCTCAACGCCGTACGCCGGCGCCTGCTGCGCCCGCCGCGCACCTGGCTGCCGCGCTGGCTCGGCGCCCGGCTGCAGCGGCGGCCGGACGCGCCGGTGCGCGGACTGTATCTCTGGGGCGGCGTGGGCCGCGGCAAGACCTGGCTCATGGACCTGTTCTTCGAGAGCCTGCCGTTCGCCGAGCGGCGGCGTCAGCACTTCCACCGCTTCATGCACGACGTGCACGCGCGGCTCGCCGGGCTCAGGCACGAGCGCGACCCGCTCGAGCAGGTCGCGGAGCTGATCGCGCGCGAGGCGCGGGTGCTGTGCCTCGATGAGCTGCAGGTCGCCGACATCGCCGACGCCATGATCCTGGGTAACCTGTTCGCGGCATTGTTCCGGCGCGCCGTGACTCTGGTCGCCACTTCCAACACCGCGCCGCGCGAGCTCTACAGGGATGGCCTGCAGCGCGCGCGCTTCGTGCCGGCAATCGAGTCTCTGGAGCGTCATCTCGAGGTGTGGCGGGTCGGCGGTGCGACCGATTATCGCTTAGCCGAGCTCACCCAGGCCGGCGTCTATCTGCCCGCCGCCGCGGCCGATACACACGTCCGGCTCGAGCAGCTGTTCGCGCGACTCGCCGACCACGGCGCGCGCGCTGGCGGCTCGATTCTCATCGAGGGGCGTCCGATTCCCGTCATCCGCGCGGGCTCGGGGGTGCTGTGGTGCGATTTCACCGCGTTGTGCGCCGGTCCCCGCAGCGCGGACGACTACATCGAGATCGCGCGCGAGTACCACTCGGTCATCGTGTCCGGGGTGCCGGTGCTCGATGCCACGAGCGACGATGAGGCGCGGCGCTTCATCGCGCTCATCGACGAGTTCTACGACCGCAACGTGAAGGTGATCGTCTCGGCGGCGGCGCCGGCGCCGGGACT
>DASXKA010000050.1:0-17932 GCA_036497085.1 Steroidobacteraceae bacterium
GTGGCGGCGCTCGCCGGCTGGGCTCTCGTCACGCGCTGGTGCGCGACCGAGCCCGTCGACGCCGAGGTGGCGCTGCAGAGCTCGAGGGTCCGCTTCCTCGCGCCGGCGCGCGGGGAGTTTCGCGCGATCGCCCACGACCTCACTGACAAGCAGCGCGAGAAGCTCGCGCGCATGCTGGCCCGCAGCGGCCGTGGCCGGGCGGAGGTGACCGTCGACGTCAGGTGCAACGAGCCGCTCGTGATGAGCTTCACCGGCGTTTACGCCGTCACTGCGAACGCTCCAGTCAGGAAGGATGAGTCATGAGCCGTCAGAAGTTCACGTCCGGTGTGCTGCTCGCTCTCGGGATCGCCTCGTGTGTTGCCCTGGCAGCCACGCCGCAGCCGGTGCAGGAGCGCAAGGAGGGTGAGCCCGAGAAAACCGAAGGCCACAAGTTCGAGCCCTTCAAGCCCGAGGCAGTGACCACCGGTGGCAGCGTCACCATCGGCGGACGGGCGATGAGCTATCAGGCGATCGCAGGCACGCTGATCGTTCACCCGCGGGGCTGGGACGATGTGCCGCGCGACCCCAACGCCAAGGCGGCGGCCGGCGAGGAAGGCGGTGAGCCCGATCCGACCGCCGAAGCGTCCATGTTCTTTGTCTACTACTCGAGAGCCGGTGAGGGCCCGCGGCCGGTAACATTTCTTTACAACGGCGGCCCCGGATCCTCGACCATGTGGCTGCACATGGGCGCCTTCGGACCGCACCGCATCGTCACCTCGACCGATGCCCACACCCCCGCGGCGCCCTATTCGCTCGTCAACAATGCCTACAGCCTCCTCGATGCCACGGATCTCGTCTTCGTCGACGCCCCGGGTACCGGGTTCAGCCGCATCGCCGGTAAGGACAAGGAGAAGGCGTTCTTCGGCCTCGACCCGGATGCCTACGCCTTCAGCGAATTCATCACCCAGTTCCTCACCAGGTACGGCCGCTGGAACTCGCCGAAGTATCTGTTCGGCGAGAGCTACGGCACCCCGCGCTCGGCGGTGGTCGTCAACCAGCTGGAGTCGGAGCGCTCGGTAGACTTCAACGGAGTCGTTCTGCTCTCGCAGATCCTGAGCTTCGACCTGAGCGCGGACCGGCCAACCGGCAACCCCGGCGTCGATCTTCCCTACGAGACAGTGCTGCCGACCTATGCCGCCAGCGCCTGGTACCACAAGAAGCTCCCGGGCGAGCACCCGAATCTCGAGGCGCTGCTCACCGAGGTGGAGCAGTTCGCCATGGGCGATTACGCGCGGGCACTCGCGGCCGGCTCGGAGCTGAGCGCGGGCGATCGCGCCGCGATCGCCCAGAAACTGCATGACTACACCGGGCTCCCGGTCGACTACATCCTGAAGGCCGACCTGCGTATCGACGGCGGTGAGTTCCGCCAGAACCTGCAGGGCGATGGCAGCCTCACCACCGGCCGCCTCGACAGCCGCTTCTCCGGTCCCGACATCGATCCCCTGAGTCAGCGCGCCGAGTACGATCCGCAGTCCACGGCCTTGAGCTCGGCTTATGTCTCGGCGTTCAACGACTACGCGCGCAAGGAGCTGCACTACGGCGAGGGCAGGATCTTCAAGCCGAGCATCCAGACCTTCCGCACCTGGAACTTCGCGCACCAGCTGCCGGGACAGCAGGGACCGGCATTCTCGCCGCGCCAGGGTGTCAACGTGATGCCGGACCTCGCCAATGCGATGAAGCTCAACCCGAACCTCAAGGTACAGCTGAACGCCGGCTACTTCGACCTCGCGACGCCGTTCTACCAGGGCGTCTACGAGATGCATCACCTGCCGATACCGCAGAGCCTGCAATCCAACATCGAATTCCGTTTCTACGATTCGGGGCACATGGTGTATGCCAAGGACTCATCGCTGAAGCAGCTGCACGACAACGTGGCGGATTTCATCCACCGCACCAGCCACTAGGTCCTGAGGTACGAAGCGCCGTTCACATCGAGAATCGCACCCGTCATGCTCGCGGGCGCGTCGAGCGCGCAGAACGTGACGGCCTGCGCGACCTCCTCGGGCGTCGCGACGCGCCCCAGGGGCTGGTCGGCGAGTACCGCCCGATCCTGAATCGTCGCGGCGACGCGGGCCGTCGCCACCCAGCCAGGGGCGACCACGAAGAAGTAGACGCTCTTCGGCGCCAGTGCCTTCGCCATCGACTGACTGAACGCGTTGAGGCCCGCCTTGCTCGCGGCATAGGCCGGGGCCGCGGGCTCGCCGCGGAAGGCGCCGCGCGAGGAAACGCTGACGATCCTGCCGCCGCCGCGCTCCGCCATCGCGCGCGCGGCGAAGTAGGAGAGGTATGCGGGACCCAGAAGATTGAGCGCGAGGGTGCGTTGCCAGGCCGCGGTCCACCGGGCGTAGTCGGTCGCGAGCGGCGGATGATCGGGGAAGATGCCGGCATTGTTCACCAGCGCATCGATCGGCTCCTGAGCGCTCGCTTGCGCCCAAAGCCGTTCGCACCCGGCGGCATCGGTGAGATCCGCCTGCACGATGAGGTGGCCGTCGCCCGCGAGCGTGCGGCGCGCGGCCTCGGCGGCCGCGCGGCCGGACTGGTAGTGGAGAATGAGGCTTGCGCCGCGCCCGGCGAGCGCGGCGCAGATCGCCGTGCCGATCCCGCCGGAAGCACCGGTGACGAGTACCCGAGTCATAGAGTGATCTCCTCTCCGACACTCCGCCGCCGTGACGCCTCGTACAGGGCCTGCGCGACGTAAAGATCGTAGAGCGCCATGCCGGCCGATTTGTAGGCGGTGGTCCCGGCGACGTCGATGGTGCGCGTACCCACGACGAGCTCGCCGATCGTAAAGAGATCGGCGTCCGTGAGAATTCCCTGCGCCACCGCACGGACCGCCTCGCCCACCTCGTGGCGGGCAAACTCCGAGTCCAGCACCAGCCGGCCGGCGAGCCGCAGGACCGCATCGGGAAGCTCGCGCATGTGGCGCTCGTAGGAGCCGATGGCGATGAAGTGCCTGCCCTCGAGCAGCGCCGGATCATCGGGCAGCACCGGCTCGGCGGAGGTCGTCGCCGTGACGATCACATCGGTGCGCGACAGCAGCTCGCCCGCGCTGGCGCATGCGACGACGCTCACTCCCGGAGCGTGCGCTGCCAGCGTCGCGCGGAAGCGCTCGAAGGCAGCCGCCGACCGGCGCACTGCAAACACGGTTCGTATCGGCCTCACCGCGCACGCCGTAATCGCCTGCCACGCGCCCTGCACCCCGGTGCCGACGATACCGACCGAGGCCGTGCCGGCAGGGGACAGGTACTTGAGCCCCAGGGCACCGACCGCGCCGGTACGCATCGCCGTCACTGCTGCGGCGTCCATGATCGCAAGCGGCAGCCCGGTGCCGGCGTCGGCGAGGACCAGCAGTCCGTTGGTCACCGGGAGCTTGCGGGCGGCGTTGCCCGGAACCACCGAGACCAGCTTGACGGCCATGGCGCCGGCGCCAAATGCCGGCATCGTGAGGAGCGTCCCCTGCGCCCACTTCACGTGCTGGCGCTGCGGCACCACCCAATCGGCCGACTCGACGGCCGCGCGCGCTGCGGATTCCACCAGCGCGACCGTCTCGGCGGGGGTGAGCAGACTCAATACGTCGCTGGCGCGCAGTGCGATCATGAATATAGAGTAACTCACATGAGCGCGCGCTCTGTGAGTCTGATCCTGGTGCTGCTCGCCGCGCTGCGAACGGGGGCCGCGTGCGGCGCAGCGCCGACCGCGCCGGATGCACGGCTCGATGCGATCGTGAGCGCGGCGATGCGCGCCCAGCAGATTCCCGCCGTCACGGTCGCGGTGATGACGGCGGACCGGCTGGTCTATTCACGGGCCTTCGGCACGGCCGATCTCGAGAATTCCGTGCCCGCCACCCCCGAGACACTGATCCGCACCGCCTCCATCGCCAAGCCCATCACGGCGGTTGCAGCCATGACGCTGGCCGAGTCGGGAAAGCTGGATCTCGATGCTCCGGTGCAGAGCTACTGTGCGCCCTTTCCCCCGAAGCAATGGCCGATCACCACGCGTGAGCTTCTGTCCCACACCGCAGGGATCCGCCACTATCTTCCGGGCGAGCCGGAGTACACGCGCCACTACCAGTGGCTGGCGGACGGTTTCGCCCTGTTCGCCGGCGATCCGCTGCTGTTCCGCCCCGGCAGCGCCTATGCCTACAGCACCTACGGCTATTCGGTCGCCGGCTGCGCGATCGAGGGCGCCTCGGGTGCGCGCTTTCAGGACTACGTCGCGGAGCACGTGCTCAAGCCCGCGGGCATGACCCATACCTTCGTCGACAATGTGTTCGAGATCGTGCCGCATCGGGCGCGCGGCTATCAGAAGCTCGACGGTGCGGTGAAGAACGCCGGCCTCATGGATTCGAGCTACAAGATTCCCGGCGGCGGCTACGTGACCAGCGCCGAGGATCTGGTGCATTTCGCCGCGGCGCTGCTCGACGGCAGGCTCGTGAAGCCCGCGAGTCTCACGCAGCTGTGGACCGCCACGCCGGTCAGCGGCGCCAACCCCTATGGCCTCGGATTCGCATTGCCGGAGGGCGGCAAGTTCGTGATGCATACCGGCGGCCAGTCAGGCACGAGCACCGAGCTCCTCATCGTCCCGCAGACCCATTTCGCCGTGGCAGTGCTCGCAAACCTCGAGCACGCGGAGCTTCGCGACCTGGTGCGGGCCATCCTCGAGGAGATGAAGCAGCCTCTCCCGGCGACGCCCAAATGAACCCGACCCGATCCCGCGGCGCGAGCGCCTGCGCGCGGCACGCCGTGCTGCTCGCCGCGCTTGCACTCGGCGCGTGGGCGCCGCCAGCCGCGTGGCCGGATCAGCCCGCCGGCTCCGACGGCGTCTTTCGCGTCACCCCGGTCCGGCCGGTAGCGGAGCTCCTGCCCGCGGCGCTCGCCGCGGCACCGCCCGCGGAGAAGGGCGACTTTCGCCCCGCCGATCTGGTCGAGCTGACCGCTCTCGACCCGACCATCCGGCTCGACATCCGCTACGCGAGCACGCGCAACTTTCTCGGCACGCCGCTCTACAGCGAGGCGCGCGCCTTCCTGCAGCGGCCGGCTGCGGAGGCGCTGGTGCGCGTACAGCGCTCGCTCGCCGCCGAGGGCTACGGCCTGCTGGTGCACGACGCTTACCGGCCGTGGTACGTGACCCGGATTTTCTGGGACGCGATGCCGCCCGAGCTGCACAAGTACGTCGCCGATCCCGCGCAGGGCTCGCGCCACAACCGCGGTTGCGCAGTCGACCTCACGCTCTACGACCGCAGGAGCGGCCGTGAGGTCGAGATGCCGAGCCTTTACGACGAGACCACCGAGCGGGCTTATCCCACCTACGGCGGCGGGACCGCCACCCAACGCCGCATGCGCGACCTGCTGCGGCGCCACATGGAGGCCGAGGGGTTCGAAGTCTACGAGTTCGAATGGTGGCACTTCGATTTCCGCGACTGGAAGTCGTACCGGATCGAGAACGTGCGCTTCGAGGACCTCGGCGCGCGCCAGTGATACCCGGGCGGACGTCCGCCGGAATCGCCAAAGGCGATTCCGGCCAATTCAATCAGTTCTTGAGCTTGTAACCCGTCCTGAAGATCCAGGCCACCGCCGCGACGCACAGCGCCAGGAAGCACAGCGTCGCCGCCGCGCTCGCCACCACGTTCACGTCCGCCGTGCCGTAGAAGCTCCAGCGGAAGCCGCTGATCAGATACACGACCGGATTGAAGAGCGTGATCTTCTGCCACAGTGGCGGCAGCATGCTGATCGAGTAGAAGGCGCCGCCGAGGAAGGTAAGCGGCGTCAGGATCATGAGCGGCACCACCTGCAGCTGCTCGAAGCTGCCCGCCCACACGCCGAGTATGAAGCCCAGCAGGCTGAAGCTGACGGCCGTCAGGATGAGGAACACGACCATCCACACCGGATGCACGATCCCGTACGGAACGAACACGCGCGCGGTTACGAGGATCAGCACGCCGAGCATCACCGACTTGGTGGCCGCGGCTCCCACGTAGCCGATCAGCACTTCGACGTAGGAGACCGGTGCCGACAGCAGCTCGAAGATGGTCCCCGACCACTTGGGGAGGTAGATCCCGAACGAGGCGTTGGAGACGCTCTCGGTGAGGATCGACAGCATGATGAGGCCCGGCACTATGAAGGAGCCGTAGCCGACGCCGTCGACGGTTCCCATGCGCGCGCCGATCGCAGCGCCGAAGACCACGAAGTAGAGCGCCGTCGACAGCACCGGGGCCGCGATGCTCTGCATCAGGGTGCGGAAGGTCCGCGCCATCTCGAAGCGATAGATCGCGCGGATCGCGAAGACGTTCATGCCCGCTCCCTCACCAGGCCCACGAAGATGTCCTCGAGCGAGGTCTCGCTGGAATGCAGGTCCTTGAAGTCGATGGCGAGCTCGCCGAGGCGCTTGAGGAACGGCGCGACGCCGGTCTCGCGGCTGTGGGCATCGAAGGTGAGGATCAGCGTCTCGCCGCCGTCGGCCAGCTCGAGCGGATAGCCGGAGAGCCCCGCGGGCAGCGCCGTGAGCGGCTGCTGCAGGTGCAGGATGAGCTGCCGCTTGCCGAGCTTGTCCATGAGCAGCGTCTTGTCCTCGACCACGATCAGCGCGCCCTTGTGGATCACGCCGATGCGGTCGGCCATCTCCTCGGCCTCCTCGATGTAATGGGTGGTGAGGATGATGGTCACGCCGCTGTCGCGCAGCCGGCGCACCAGCTGCCACATGTCGCGCCGCAGCTCCACGTCGACTCCCGCCGTGGGCTCGTCCAGGAACAGGATGGTCGGCTCGTGGGCGAGCGCCTTGGCGATCAGCACGCGCCGCTTCATGCCCCCCGACAGCGTCATGATCTTTGCGTCCCGGCGGTCCCACAGCGACAGATCGCGCAGGACGCGCTCGCAGTGGGCGGGATCCGGGCTCCGGCCGAACAGCCCGCGGCTGAAGTTGACCGTTGACCAGACACTCTCGAAGGTGTCGGTGTGCAGCTCCTGCGGCACCAGCCCGATCTTGCTGCGCGCCGCGCGATAGTCGCGCACGATGTCGTGACCGTCGGCGAGCACGCTGCCGGCGCTCGCTGTGACGATGCCGCAGATGATGTTGATCAGGGTGGTCTTGCCGGCCCCGTTCGGGCCGAGCAGCGCGAAGATCTCGCCGCGCCGGATCGTCAGCTCGATGTTATGCAGCGCGGTGAGACCGTTGGCATAGGTCTTGCGCACGCCGGCCACGGTCACGACCGCGGACGAGCCGGCCGGTTCGGCCGCCGAGTGTAATCCGGTCATTTTTGCCCTAACCTTGCTCATCCAACCCCGCCACCCATGTCCACCGCCCAGCCTACTAACCCGCCGCGCCCGCCTCCTTCGGTGTTCCTGAGCTATGCCTCGGAGGATCGCAAGGCGGCGCAGTCCCTCAGGGACGCTCTGCAGACGTACGGACTCGAGGTCTGGTACGACGAGAGCGGACTCGACGGCGGAGACGCGTGGGACCAGAAAATCCGCAGGCAGATACGCGAATGCAATTTTTTCATGCCGCTCATATCCGCGCAAACCGACGCGCGCCCCGAGGGCTACTTTCGCAGGGAGTGGCGCCTGGCCGTCGAGCGGACCCACGACATGGCGGACGATCACGCCTTTGTTCTGCCGATCGTCATCGATGAGACGACCCAGGCGCGGGCGCGGGTTCCCGAGAGGTTCCTGACCGTACAGTGGACCCGCGTCCCGGGCGGACAGGCCACGGCAGCGCTCGAAGCCCTCTGCCGCCGGCTGCTCTCGGGCCCCGACCCTGGAACGAATTCAACCCCGCAGGCGCCGGACCGGCCCACCCGGGCTGCCTCGCGGGCCGCCAGGCGCGCGCGCCCTTATCCGGAGTTTCCGCGCGAGGAGCCCGGTCAGCGGCTGCGTTTCTGGGCGCACGTCATCGGCTGGGTGCTGCAGTCGGTCGCGATATCCTTCGGCCGGCTGCCCGGCTGGGTCAGGGCGATCGTCTGGGCGTGGCTGGTGCTCGCGATAATGACCAAGGCGTTCGAGCCCTGGTCCCGGGACGACAACGAGCAGCCCGCCGCGGCAAAGCCACCCGCCGCCGCCACCCTCTCGCCGACCGATGCGAAGAAGCTCCAGGGTATCGCCGCCAGCTACCAGGGCAGCTCGAGCGACATTGCCAGGCTCGGCATGGAGATTGCGCAGAGCTTCGCCAACGAGGCCGGCAAGGAGATCGCGGCGACTCAGGCTCCCGTGCTGGCGATCCCCTTCGGCGCACCCGCCGCAGACGCCGCAGCCCGCAAGCTCGCCGATTCCACCTTCGCGCAGGTATACGGCCGCATCGCCATTTCCCGTCACGGGCACGTGGCCCTGACGAACGAGCCGCTCGCCTCGCTCGACTCGGCGGCGGCAGTGGCGCAGGGACGCGCACACCAGGCGCAGCACGTTCTCTATGGCGCGGTGGACCCGCAATCGCACAGCCTCACGGTGAGGCTCCTGTCGGTGAAGGACGGCGCGGTGCTCTGGTCCGAGTCCTATCCGGTGACGGGCGCCGATCCCGCCGCGATCGCGGCGCAGGTCGACGCGAAAATGCCCGCCGCGGAGGAGAATTGAAACCGACCGCGCAGCCCGCCGGAGGCGCCATGCGTAACTCTGCTCTGCTCGCCGCCGCTCTCACTGCGCTCTGCCTCGCACGCGGCACGCCCGCCGAGCCGATCGTCGTCACCGGAGCGAGAATGGTGGACGTCCTGGCCGGCCGCGAGATCGAACGGCCGCAGATCGTCATCACCGACGGACGCATCAGCGCCGTCGGCCGCCAGGGCGATCCCGCCCCCGCGGACGGCCGCAAGGTCGACCTGGGAAACCGCACGATCCTTCCCGGTCTCATCGACATGCACGTGCACCTGACCTCCGACCCGCGGATCAGCGGCTATCGCCGGCTCGAGTACACGGACAGCTTCTGGATGACCGTAGGCGTCGCCAACGCCCGCAAGACGCTCGAGGCGGGCTTCACGACCGTACGCAACGTCGGTTCCGGCGAGTATCAGGACGTCGGACTCATGGAAGGCATCGAGCACGGCTATATCGCAGGTCCCCGCATCGTGCCCGCGACCTACGCGCTCGGCTCGACCGGCGGGCATTGCGATGCCACGCAGTTCCCGCCGTCGATTACGACGCCCGGCACCCAGATCGCGAACTCGCCGGACGAGTACCGCACGCTGGTGCGCAAGGTGCACAAGTACGGCGCCAAAGTCATCAAGGTCTGCATGACCGGCGGCGTGCTGTCGAAGCGCGACAGCGTCGGCGCTCAGCAGGTATCTCCGGAGGAAATCAAGGCCATCGTCGAGGAGGCGCACCGGCTGGGACTGCGCGTCGCCGTCCACGCGCACGGTACCGAGGGCATCAACGACGCGCTGCGCGCCGGGGTCGACACCATCGAGCATGCCAGCCTCGCGGATGCCGAGAGCTTCAGACTCGCCAAGGAGCACGGCGCCTGGTTCGACATGGATATCTACAACGACGACTACATCCTCGCCGAGGGCGCCAACAACGGCGTGTACCCCGAGAGTCTGGAAAAAGAGCGGATGATCGGCCAGAAGCAGCGGCTGACGTTCCGCGCGGCCCACGCCGCCGGGGTCAAGATGCTCTTCGGAACGGACGCGGGCGTCTATCCGCACGGCCAGAACGCGCACCAGTTCGCCAAGATGGTCGAATGGGGCATGACGCCGATGGAGGCGATCCAGGCCGCGACTCGCAATGCCGCCGAGGCCCTCGATCAGACCGCCAACGTCGGCGCGCTCGCTCCGGGGCGCTACGCCGACCTCATCGCGGTGGACGGGGATCCGCTCCAGGACATCCACGCCCTCGAGACGGTCGCGATCGTCATGAAGGGCGGAGCGATCGTCAAAGGCACCCTTCCCTGACGACCGGCGCCCCTACCAGATGCCTCCGAGCGCCACGGTGACGGCCTCACCGTTGACACCGCCGGCGGCGTCGCTGCACAGAAACGCGATCACCTCGGCCACCTCGCGCGGCTCGAGCACGCGGTTCTGCGGGTAAATCGCCGCCCGCTCGCGCCACACCTGCTCGACGCCGATGCCGCGTCGCGCGGCTTCCGTCTGCGCCGAGCGCTCCGCCATCGCGGTACGCACCCAGCCCGGCAGCACCGCGTTGGAGGTGACTCCGAACGGCCCAGCGTCCTGGGCGATGGCGCGCGCGAGCCCGATCAGACCGTGCTTGGAGGCGGTGTAGGCACTCCCTGAGCGCTCGGCTTTCTCGCCGGCGGTGGAGCTGGTGAACACCAGCCGGCCGAAGCCCCGCCTGCACATGCCGCCCACCGTGAGCCGCGCGAGCTCGAACGGACCGTCAAGGTTGATGCGCATCGTCTCGCGCCAGACATCCGGGTCCTGCTCCCACACGAGCCGCTCGTGGGCCGAGCCGATGCCGTGGTTCACCACCAGCACGTCGACCGGTCCGAGCCGCCGCTCGGTCTCGGCGACCGCCTGGGCGCAGCCCGCTGGGGTTCCGAGGTCGGCGGCGACGTACTCGAGTCCGACGGCTGCGAGCTCGGTGGCGGTGCGTGCCACGGTCATCACGCGCGCGCCCGCTCGCGCGAGCAGCAGCGCCGCCTCGCGCCCTATGCCACGACCGCCGCCGGTAACGAGCGCCACTCGTCCGTTCATTCCGCGATCGTCCCACGCTAAACTTGCCCGCACAATCACTCCAACGATCCTCGTTTTGATCCATCGCTGAAGCGGGAGCAGCCGATGCGCACGAGAACACTTTGCTTCTGGGTCATCGCGATCGCCGCCCTGGGCAGCACGGCAGGCACCCTCGCCGCGGCCGCCGATGCCGACAAGGAGGGCGACTTCAAGTTCCGCTTCGTCGGCCCGCACGTCGGCAACCGCATCGCCGCGGTAGCCGGAGTGCCGGGCGACACGTCCGTCTACTACGCCGGCGCGGCCTCGGGCGGTGTGTGGAAGTCCACCGACGGTGGCAACCGCTGGGCACCGATCTTCGACAAGCAGAACGTCGCGGCAATAGGCGCGCTCGCAGTGGCGCCCTCGGAGCCGGGCACGGTGTGGGCCGGCACGGGCGAGGCCTGGGTCATTCGCGACAGCGACGTGATGGGCAACGGGATCTACAAGTCCACAGACGGCGGCGAGAGCTGGACGCACATGGGACTCGGCGAATCCGGCCGCATCGGCCGCATCATCGTGCATCCCGCTAATCCCGACATCGTATTCGCATGCGTACTCGGGCGCGTCACCGGGCCGCAGCAGGAGCGCGGCGTGTATCGCACGACCGACGGCGGGCAGCATTGGACGCGGGTCCTGTTCGCGGGCGAGAACGTCGGCTGCTCGGGCCTGTCGCTCGATGCTCACGATCCGCACACCCTGATCGCGGGAATGTGGCAGGTGGAGATGCACACCTGGGGCGAATACAGCGGCGGGCCGGGCAGCGGCATCTACCTCTCGCACGACGGCGGCACCACCTGGAAGCGGCTGGAGAAGGACGGCCTGCCCGAGGGGTCGCTCGGCAAGATCGACGTCGCCATCGCACCCACCAACTCGCAACGCATCTATGCCCTCATCCAGACCAGCGACCAGGGGTCGCTATGGAGATCCGACGACCGGGGCAAGGAGTGGAAGCGCGTCAATTCCCAGCGGGCGCTCATCGGGCGCGCGGGCTACTACATCCGCCTGGCGGTGTCATCGGGAACCGACAGCGAGGTCTACGTCGCCAACAGCTCCTTCCATCAGTCGCTCGATTCCGGGGAGAGCTTTCATGAAGTGCGCTGGGGCGGGGACACGCACGACATCTGGGTCGATCCGCGCAACCCCGACCGCTTCGTCATCACGGACGACGGCGGCATGATCATCACGACGGTGCACGGCCGCGGCTTCCACCGCGTGCAGCTTCCGATCGGCCAGATGTACCACGTGGCGGTGGATGAGCAGATCCCCTACTACTTCTACAGCAACATGCAGGACGACGGAAACATGCGCGGCCCGAGCGTGCCGCTCGGGGGCGAGGAAGGCTGGGACCGCCACATGGGCGGCTGCGAATCCGGTTTCACCATACCCGATCCGAGCGATCCGAACGTGGTGTGGGAGACGTGCTACGGCGACACGGTGACGCGCTGGGATGCGCGCTACCGCGAAGCGCACTCGGTGAGCCCGTGGAAGCACACGCTCGACTACCCGCCCAACGCCGCCAGGTACCGCTGTCACTGGACGCCGCCGCTCGCGATCGATCCCTTCGACCACAACAGCGTCTATTACGGTTGCCAGGTGATCTTCAGGACCACGGACGCCGGCCACAGCTGGTCGGTGGTCAGCCCCGATCTCTCCACGCAGAATCCCGCGCACATCGCTCCCTCGGGTGGCATCGTCGGCGACAACCTCGGACAGTTCTACGGCGAGGTCGTGTTCGCGATCGCGCCCTCCAGGGTGCAGCAGGGGCTCATCTGGGCCGGCACCAACGACGGGCAGATCTGGTATACGAAGGACGCCGCCGCCAACTGGGTGAACGTCACGAGTCACGTGGCGGGTCTGCCTCCCGGTGGCACGATCACGAGCATCGCGCCGTCGAGCTTCGATGCCGCGACGGCCTACGTCAGCATCGATTTCCATCTGGCGGACAACCGCGATCCCTTCATCTTCAAGACCAGCGATTTCGGCAAGAGCTGGAAGCGCATCAACAGCGATCTGCCGAAGCACGAGCTGTCGTACGTGCGCACGGTCACCGACGACCCGGACTGCCAGGGCCTGCTGTTTGCGGGCACGGGAAACGGCCTCTACTACTCGCTGGATGACGGCGGGCACTGGACCGCCTTGAGAAACGGCCTGCCTCCCGCGCCGGTCACCTGGGCGGTGGTGCAGAAGGAATTCCATGACCTGGTCGTGTCTACCTATGGCCGCGGTCTCTACATCCTCGACGACGTCACGCCGCTCGAGCAGCTGGCGCGCCGGCGTTCCGAAGCCGCCGTGGTGCTGTTCGCGCCGCGCAAGACCTACCGCTTCGTCGCAGGCGGCGCCGCGCTCCTCAATTTCTCGCTGGCCACGCAGCCTAAGGACGCCGCACACCTCGAGATCCTCGATTCCGAAGGCCACCTGGTGCGCCGGCTCGAGGCGAAGGACCTCGTCGCGGGCATCAACCGCGTGAGCTGGGACCTGCGTTACGAGTCACCACGGGTGGTCGCGCTGCGGACGCTCGCACCCGACAATTCCCGCATCTGGCAGGAGCCGCGCTTCCGCGACGAGGACTCGCGGCCGATTACGCACTGGGGATCGAAGCCGGCGGAGGTCGGGCCCGTGGTCGCCCCGGGCAGCTACTCGGTGCGTCTGCGCGTCGCCGGCCAGTCCGTGACGGAACCGCTGACGGTGGTGAGGGATCCGCGCGCACCGGGCTCGGATGCGGACATCCAGCTATCGGTCAGGACACTCGTCAGGATCCGCGACGACATCAGCCACGTCTCCGACTCGGTGAACCAGGTTGAGTGGCTGCGCAAGCAGCTCGAGGTCATCGAGGCGATGCTGCGGCCCGCCAAGGGGCACGGCAAGCCGGGGGCGGTGCTCGCCGAGGAGGGAGATGAGCCGGATGAGGAACCCGCGGCAGCCCCGGAACGCGAGCTGCACGCCGCCGAGCAGCAGCAGCGCGGCGAGCTGCTGAAAGCGGCCGAGGCCCTGGACCAGAGGCTCCAGGCCGCCGAATCGCGGCTGGTATCGCGCGCGCTGCGCGACAGCGACGACAAGTACTTCGTCGAGGCGGACGGTACCTATCTCGATCTGATCTGGCTCAACGCCGAGGTTGGAACGGGCGGTGGCGACGTCGCCGGCGGCGCCGACTTCGCGCCGACCGAAGCCCAGCTCGAGACTCTTAAGACGCTCGAGGCGGACATGTCGAGCGTCGACTCGGATCTCAAGGACCTCATGCAGCGCGACCTGCCGGCGCTCGATCAGCTGCTCGAGCGCGCGAGCCTCGCCCCGCTCGCCCGCTAGCCGTCCTTGATCTCGGGCTCGACGAGCTTGCTCAGGTTGCGCAGCGACTCCTGCCACCCGAGGTAGCAGGCCTCGAGCGGAATCGCGTCCGGCAGCCCTTCCTGCACGATCGTGACATCCGTGCCGAGCGACACCTTGCGCAGCGTCACGGTCACGCGGATCTCGCCCGGCAGGTTCGGGTCGTCGAAGCGGTCGGCGTAGCTCACCCGCTCGCCCGGGACGAGCTCGAGGTACTTGCCACCGAAGGAGTGGCCGCTGCCGGTGGTGAAGTTCCGGAAGGACATTCTGAACGAGCCGCCGACCCGCGGTTCGAGGCTGTGTACGGTGCAGGTAAAGCCGTTCGGCGGCATCCACTTGGCGAGTGCGTCCGGCTCAAGGAACGCGCGGTAAACCTTGTCGGGCCTCGTGGCCAGCACCCGATGCAGGCGCACTGTGTTGGGCATGGTCGGCTTCCTCCCGTTGACCCGCCGGATCCTATCTTACGGCGATCCGGCGTGCTTCCCGCGGCAGCGCGGGTAAGATCGGCCTGGTGGTACGGTTACTTGCGCGGCGTCGGGTCGCGGGAGCCCTCTGTGTGCTCCTGGCTCCCGGCATACTGCCCGCCGCCACACCCGCCCCCGACCCCAACCCCCTGACCGCGATCCTGATCACCGCCCAGGCCCAGGTGCGTGATCCTTTTTTCGGAGACGCGGTGGTGCTCGTGCTGAACAATCTCGGCCCCGCCCCGGTCGGGGTCGCCATCAACAGGCCGACGACGCTGACCGTCGCGCACCTTTTTCCGGACCTGAAGCACCTCGCACAGCTGCACGATCGGGTGTACTTCGGTGGACCCGTGGAGTTCGGCTCCGTGTGGTTCCTGTTTCGCGCGGCCAAGCAGCCCGAGCATGCCGTCCGGGTCTGCGAGGGGGTCTACCTGAGCGCGAGCCGCGAGTTGCTGCTGCGGCTGCTCGCGCGCGACAAGCCGCTCGACGGCCTGCGCGTCTTCGCGGGTCACTCGGGCTGGGCGCCGGGCCAGCTCGAGTCCGAGATCGCGCGCGGTGACTGGAAGCTCTCGCGCGCCGAGCCGGATGTGATCTTCAGCGGCAAGCCCGAGCGCCTCTGGCCCGCGCCCGAGTCCCCGAAGGACGGCGCCTGAGTGCGCGTCTAGGCGGGCTGCGCAACCGCCGGGCGCGATCGCAGCGTACGATCGAACAGCAGCAGCGCGCCGACCAGCAGTGCCATCGGCACGAGCCCCAGGGTAAATGCCGTGCGGCCGTCGGTAGCGGCGAAGACGCGGCCCGTGATGAAGGACCCGGAAGTCCCGCCGAGCGCCGAGAACACCACGATCAGCCCCGTCATCGGCGCCTGCCTCTGCAGAGGGAGTGAGCTCAGCATGGTCGAACAGATCGTCGGGTAAATGGGCGCGAGGAACAGGCCGAGCACCGCCGGCAGGTACGCAGCGAGCGGCAGGCTCGCCCAGTCGGTGGCGCCGGCAGTGCTGGTGCGTACCGACGCAAGCAGCGTGACCGCCGCTGCGATCAGGCACACGACCAGGAGGTTACGCCAGTAGATGTGGCGCAGGGCGAGGCTCGCGCTCAGGCGGCCGCAGGCGAGCGCTCCGGAGTAGAGGCTCGCCAGCTGCACGCTGAGGGTGACCGGCAGCTGCAGAACCTCGCGGTTGAAGGTGGGCAGCCAGGTCTGTACCTGCTGCTCGATCAGCACGTAGAGGAATGCCGCGGCGAGGAATACCAGCACCTCGCGCTGCCGCAACAGGTTCAGCATGCCGGGGATCGGCGACTCCCCGGTTGCATCGGCGACGTGGACCGCCGACTCGTCGAGCCTCGCGAAGCCGACCAGCACCGCGGCTGCGGCGGCGATGGCGGCCAGCAGCCAGTAGACGTGCAGCCAGACCGGGTCGCCCGGAGCATTGCGGTCGATGAACAGGCTGAAGACCCACGAAGTCGACAGCACCCCGATCATGAAGAGGCCCTCGAGCAGGCTCGTGAGGCTCGCGTGCTGCTTCGGTTGCGGCGACAGCAGCCCGATCGAGGAGTACACCGAGACCTTGACGAGCGCGAAGCCGACCCCGACCGCGACGAACATGAGCCGCGTGGTGACGAATCCCGGCAGCAGCGGCATCGCCGTGCAGGCGAGCGCCACCAGGGTGAGCCCCAGCATCATCGCGCGGCGGTAACCGAGCCGTGGAATGTAGGCAGCCGCCGCGAGCGAGGTGATCGCGATCGGCAGGTCCTTGCAGGCATCGAGCGTCGAGGTCGCCACCTTGTCGACGCCGAAGGTCAGCATCGACTGCAGAATGACCGGTGCCACGCTGTTGAGCAGCATCGCGAACACGAAATACGTGGCCGCGAGCGCGCCGATCATGATTATTCTGTTCATCCGCGCAGCGCCATGTCCGATGCGAGCTTCATACTAGCGTGCCCGCAAGTGCCTGAGGAAGGACTTCAGCCAGCCGCAGAACCCGGAGCTTGGGTTCCGCAAGTAACGGTGGCGGCGCGCTGCTGCCGAGACGCCGGCTACGCCAGCCCGCACCGCGGCAATCGTGCCCGCGCTCGAGAGTCCGTCAATCCGCGGGGATCATCGTGGTCGCGCCGCGTACTCCTGCCACTCGCCGGTCCGCTGATTCAGGACGCGGAAGGAGCCATCGCGCCTGGCGACGAGCTTGATCCAGTGAGCGGTGCTCTCGTCGAGGTTAGCCACGCGGGCCGCGGCGAAATTGTTGTCGGCCGCCTCCGCCGACAAGTGCAGCTGCCAGACGTCCAGTCCCTGCACTTGATGCAGTGTCTGGTAGGTCGATAGGGCACCGCCCTTGGTCACTCCGTTGTTCATGATCGCGACGCGCGGCCTGAACCCCGCGAAAATCGCAGGATCGGCCACGTCCGGGCCGCCGTGGTGGGCGACCAGGTACACATCCACGGGGCCGACCAGGCTCCTGGGGCACGCAAGACGAAACAAGGGCTCGCCACTCAGGTCGCCCAGGTCGAGAAAGCGGAACGCGCCGTAGCGGATCACCACGCCGGTCGAGCGCGGATTCTCATAGGGGTCGCGCGGCGCGATCGCCCGATCCCGGCACCCGGGGGTTCTCTCGCCGGCGCCGGGCAGAGGCTCCGCGAGCGTCGCCGCGGCGGAGCTCACCACGGTGGCCTCGACGTCGGTGAGCGGCAGGCGGTCGCCTGGCCTGGGCTCGATGTGCCCGGCGGCTCGGCTGCGCACCTTTGCGTAGGCGACAAACCCGTCGCGGGTCTCGACGCTGGTTTTCTCGGCTTCCTCGCTCGGCGACCCGTGATCGATGAAGACGCCGATCGGCACAAGCTGCGCGAGCTCGCTGACGCCGCCATCGTGGTCCGTGTGGAAATGCGTGATGAGGAGGTAATCGATCCGGCCAACTCCGGCGTCGCGGGCCGCGGCCACGATCCGGTTCGCATCCCGGGCGCGATGCGGGTCGCCGGGCCGGAACCCGGTGCCATCGCCGGCCCACCCCGTGTCGATCAGGATCGAATGCCGGTCTGGCGTAACGACGAGCGTCGACTGCCCGCCCTCGACGTCTATGAAGTAGATCTCGAGGCCTGAGTCCGCCGCCGCGCATGCGCCGCCCGCCGCGCCCGCAAGCAGGGCGAAGAGAAATGCACGGCAGATCGCGCGAGCTGACATCGCTGCGGCGGATTCTGCCATCGAAACGCCTGGGCGTGGCCTCAATTTCCAGCGCGCTCACTGGCGCGCTCGATGAGCACCAGGCTCGAGCTCTCCTGAACGCGGTCGAAGATGATCTCGCTGCCGTCGGGTGAGACGTCGAAGTCGCCGATCGCAAAACCCGCGGGCAGATCGGTCAGCTGGCGCTCGGCACCGGTCCGCGGGTTCAATTGCCAGAAGTCCTTGCGGTCGATCCCGCCGCGCAGAAACACCAGGGATCCGGAGTCGCGCGCGAAAGCCACCCGGCGCGCACCGATT
>DASXKA010000051.1:0-7010 GCA_036497085.1 Steroidobacteraceae bacterium
GGCTACCTCGCGACGCTCGCCATCTGCAACGTGCCCGAGAGCTCACTGGTGCGCGAATCCGAGCTCGTCATGCTGACGCGCGCGGGTCCGGAGATCGGAGTCGCCTCCACCAAGGCCTTCACCACGCAGCTCGCCGCCCTCGGCATGCTGGTCGTGGCGCTCGCCAAGCACAACGGCGCCGACGCCGAGCGCGAGCGCGGCCTCGTCACGCGGCTCATCGAGCTCCCCGGCCTCGTCGAAAAGACACTCGAGCTCGACCCGGTGATCCACCGCCTGGCCGAGCGCTTCGCCCACAAGCAGCACGCGCTGTTCCTCGGCCGCGGTGCGCTCTACCCGATCGCGATGGAGGGGGCGCTGAAGCTCAAGGAAATCTCCTACATCCACGCCGAGGCTTATGCGGCCGGCGAGCTCAAGCACGGGCCGCTGGCGCTGGTCGATGCCGACATGCCGGTGGTCGCGGTCGCACCCAACAACGATCTGCTCGAGAAGCTCAAGTCCAATCTCATGGAAGTGCGCGCGCGCGGCGGCGAGCTGATCGTGTTCGCCGACCCCGAGGCTGGCATCAGCGCGAGCGACGGCGTCACGGTCATCGAGATGCCGAAGCACATCAGTTACGTGCAGGCGCCCGTCGTCTACACGATTCCGCTGCAGCTGCTCGCCTACCACGCGGCGATCCTGCGCGGCACAGACGTCGACCAGCCGCGCAACCTCGCCAAGAGCGTGACGGTGGAATAAGCGGCGGTCCGCCGCGAGCAGGAGCCGCACAAGAAGCGGCCGGGGCGGGCGCTGAGCCGGCCGGACTATGAATAGCGGGCGCCCTGCGGTGCCAGCCAAAACCTGCGACGGGTGAAATATTACTCGTTCAAATCGCAGGCATTGCGCAGCGCAGGAGGATGCCACATGGGTCTCACTCATCCGGCACGCCGCGAGCGCCGCAGAATCCGGCCGCTCACGTGGATCGTCGCAGTCGCACTCACGCCAGTGCTGATCTACGACGTGTGGCAGACGGTGCAGGACGTGAAGCACCGTCACGAGGTCCGCGGCTACGTCATCGCCGGGATCACTGGCTCACATCACGGGTAACGATCGGCCTGCCGTCGAGCTGCTGATCCACGCTGTCGAGCCACCTGCCGGCGGAGTCGGCCGCGCTGGCCAGTCGCCTTAATCGAGGCGCACCGTATCCGCGCGCGTCTCCCTCGGCGAGCGTGAGCTGACGCAGACTCGAAGTGAGGGCGCTGAGCGGGCGGCCGCCCGCGATGGCCTGGCGCAATCCCGGCGGGAGATCCGTATTTTCCGCTTCGATCTTCTCGAGAGCGGCAGCAACCTCGCTCAGCTCGTTCACGCCGGGCTCGAGCTGCACCTTCAGAGTGACGGGATCCGCTGTGTCGGGAGCGTCCGCTACGGAAGTCAGCAGTCGGTTTAAGCCATCGAGTGCCGGGCGCGCTTTGCGGTCGAGGAGGTAGGACAGCTCGCTCAGCACGGCATCGGGCAGCTTCCCCGTCGACGCAGCGGTGACGGCCAGGCGCTCCGGTGGCCCGACGGCCGCCGCTGTGAGCGGCTGCAGATCATTTCTCGGCCGCGGATCAGTTCGGACGACGACGGATCGCGGCAGCGGGTGATTTCCCGCGCGCAGCCAGGTGCCCCCGAAAAGGCCAGGCAACGCGCCTGCGATCACGCCGAGCACTATGCCCAACGCCGGAGAGATTCCGTGCCAGCGCAGCGAGGGGTGAGCGGTCAGAGACACGAGAACCGATGCGCTCAGGAGCGCAAGGGCAACGCCGCAACTGGCGCAGAGAAGCTGCACCCGCCCGGGCAGCGGTCCGCTCAATGCCAGCAGAAGCAGACCCACAGCGATCCCCATACCCGAAGCGCGCCGGCCGACCTTCCACAGGGACCCTTCTGGCACCGGAGCCTTGCTGCGCTCTTCCATTGACTCCATATGCCCGGCGACGATGACGACCGCATGACAGCTGATGCGACACCCGCTCAATGCGCAGCGAGGCGCAACCCGATGGCAGCTTAGTTTTAATTGTTTTTCTAATAACTACCTATATTAGGCGAATTAATTAACTTTATTGCCATAACTCGCCTAATTAAGCTATTTTTAATGTATTATATAATTCGCCAGTAGAGACGATATCCCAGGAATAAACTCATGAAACTCACTCGCGAGCTGACCGACTCCGCAGTCCTCGAGGAGCTCGGCGCGCGCCTGGCGCGTGCTCGCATCGACGCCAATCTCACGCAGGCGCACCTCGCCGAGGAGGCCGGCGTCGGGAAGCGCACGATCGAGCGGCTCGAAGCCGGGCGCGGCACGGACCTGCGTATGCTGGTGCGCGTGCTGCGCGCGCTCAGCCTGATGGAGGGCCTGGAGAGCCTCATCGCCGAGGCGCCGCAGAGTCCCCTGGCCCTGCTGCGGGGCAAGGGTCGCGAGCGCAAGCGTGCGGGTCACCCACGCCGCAGCGAAGCTGGCGCGGGCGCGGCACCTTCGGCACCGTGGAAGTGGGGCGAGTAGCCGATGGCCACGGTCGCCGAGGTGCGGCTCTGGGGCAGGGCGATCGGCGCCGTGTCGCTCGAGGAAGGCGCGCGGGCCGCCGCCTTCCAGTACGCCCCCGCCTTCGTCGCGAGCGGCATCCAGATCTCGCCGCTGGTGATGCCGCTGTCGCAGCGCGTCTACCAGTTCGCTTCGCTCCCCGTCGCGTCTTTCCACGGGCTGCCGGGACTGCTCGCGGATTCCCTGCCCGACCGTTTCGGCCACGCACTGATCGATGCGTGGCTCGCGACCCAGGGACGCAGCCCCGAGAGTTTCTCCAGCGTCGAGCGGCTCTGCTACATCGGCGTGCGCGGCATGGGCGCTCTCGAGTACGCGCCGGCCGTCGGTCCCCCGTTGCGCCGCTCGGCCAGGGTCCAGGTCGATGCGCTGGTGGCGCTCGCCTCCGAAGTGCTCACGCACCGCGATGAGCTGCGGGCGTCGTTCGCGCCGGGCGCGCGCCACGAGGGACTGGAGGAGATTCTGCGCGTCGGCACCTCGGCCGGCGGCGCGCGCGCCAAGGCCGTCATCGCCTGGAACCCGGACACCAACGAGGTGCGCTCGGGCCAGGTGCGGGCGCCGCCGGGCTTCGGTTACTGGCTGCTGAAGTTCGACGGCGTGAGCGCCAACCGCGACAAGGAGCTCGACGACCCGCAGGGCTACACGGCCATCGAGTACGCCTATTCACTGATGGCGCGGGATGCCGGCATCGAGATGACCGAGTGCCGGCTGCTCGAGGAGGGCGGGCGTCGACACTTCATGACGCGGCGCTTCGACCGCGAGGGCGACGGCGGCAAGCTCCACATGCAGTCCCTCGGCGCGCTCGCGCACTTCGATTTCAACTCGGCCGGCGCCCACTCCTACGAACAGGCTTTCGACGCGATGCGCAGACTCGCGCTGCCGATGCGCGCCGTCGAGCAGCAGTTTCGCCGCATGCTCTTCAACGTGGTGGCCCGCAATCAGGACGATCACGTGAAGAACATCGCGTTTCTCATGGACAAGAGCGGCGGCTGGTCGCTGTCGCCGGCCTTCGACGTGACCTACGCCTATAACCCGCAGGGCGCGTGGACCGCGCGACATCAGATGAGCATCAACGGCAAGACCGGGGATTTTACCCCCGAGGACTTTCACGCCTGCGCCCGGGTGGCGGGCCTGAAGCGCGGCAGCGACGCCGAGATGCTCGCCGCGGTCACCGCCGTCGCGGCCGACTGGCCGCGGTACGCGCGCGATGCGGGGGTGAGCGCGCGGCAGCGCGAGCAGATCATGCGTGCGCTGCGGCTGAAATTCCCTCAGGACTGAGCTTCGGACGCCGCGGCGGTTGGCAGCCCGGCGGTGGCGCGGCTGCGCAGCAGTACCGCGGCCAGGGCTGCGGCGAGGGCGGCGAAAGCGGCGCCGATCAGGAAAGCCAGCCCAAAGCCCGCGGCGAGTGCCTGCGCCCGGCCCGCGCCCGCGGCGAGCGCTGCATCGGTGCGGGCCGCGGCGATACTCGCGAGCGTCGCCAGCCCGAGCGATCCGCCGAGCAGAAATGACGTGTTGACCAGCCCGGAGGCGAGGCCGGACTCGCGCTCGTCGACGTCACTCATGGCAGCGAGCAGCACCGGATTGAAGCCGACGCCGGCTCCCACGCCGAGCAGCACCATGGCGGGAAGCACGTCGGTCACGAACGAACCTGCCACGGGGGCGCGCGCCAACAGCGCGAGTCCGGCCGCCGCGAGCGCAAGTCCCACGACGATCGGTGCGCGGATGCCAAAACGCAGCACCACCCGCGCCGACAGCCCGAGCGAGAAGGCAGCCATGATCAGGTTGGCGGGCAGGAAAGCCAGCCCAACCCCGAGCGCGTCGTAGCCGAGCACCAGCTGCATGTAGAGCGCCGACATGAAGAACCAGGCAAACATCGCTGCGGCCCACAGCACCCCGATGGCGTTCGCGGTGGCGAGATTACGCAGGCGAAAGAGTCGCAGCGGCACCAGTGGCTCGGACACGCGCAGCTCGGTGGCGATGAACAATACGAATAGCACCAGCGCACTACCGAGCAGCACGAGCGTGCGCGTCGAAGTCCAGCCACTCGCGTGCGCATCCACGATCGCGTACACGGCCAGTATCACCGCTGCAGTCACGCTGACCGCGCCGCCGACGTCGAGCCGTGCCGGCAGATGCGCGCCGCGCTCGCCCGGAAGCAGGCGCAGGCACAGCGCATACACCGCCGCGCCGACCGGCAGATTGACCAGGAAGACCCAGTGCCAGTTGAGCGTTCGGGTGAGTACGCCGCCGAGCAGCACGCCGACGCTGCCGCCGCTCGCGCAAACGAAGCCGTAGATTCCCATCGCGCGGGCGCGGTCACCCGGTGTCGTGAACAGGGCCATGATGAGTGACAGGGCCACCGCGGTGACCACGGCACCACCCACGCCCTGTACGGCGCGCGCCGCGACCAGCAGCTCACGCGTAGTCGCGAGTCCGCACAGGCACGAGGTCAGCGTAAAGAGCGCAATGCCGGCGAGAAACATGCGGCGCTGGCCGAGGAGGTCGCCGAGCCGTCCTCCGAGCAGCAGGAAGCCGCCGAAGGTCAGCATGTAGGCGTTCACGACCCAGCTGAGCGAGGCGTCGGAGAAGCCGAGACTGGCGCGGATCGACGGCAGCGCCACGTTCACGATGGTCGTGTCCAGCACGATCATCAGCACCCCCAGGCACAGGATGTAGAGCGCCAGCCAGCGCCGGCGCTCCGGTGCGTCATGAGTCAGCGGCATGTTGGTAGTTTACAGGTACCCATCGATCGATCGAGCACGGTAGCATCGCACCATGAGCGTTCCCCGGGGCACGTCGGTCGCGGACCTGCTCGCGGGTGTTTCGATCGCGGGGCTGCTGCTGCCCGAGGCGGTCGCCTACTCGCATCTCGCGAGCCTGCCGCCGCAGGCCGGCGTGATCGCGCTGTTCGCCGGCCTCGTCTGCTACGGCCTGATCGGCCGCAGCCGCTTCGCCATCGTCTCGGCGACTTCCTCCTCCGCGGCGGTGCTCGCCTCGGCGCTGCTCGCCCTCGGAGCCACCGGCGCGGCGCAGCGCGCCGCGCTCGCTTCGCTGCTGGTAGTGGGGGCGGGCGTGGCGTTCGCGCTTTGCGCCGCGCTGCGGCTCGGTGCCATGTCGAGCCTCATCGCGAGACCAGTGCTGCGCGGCTACGCCTTCGGGCTCGCGCTCGTGATCGCGGTGAAGCAGTGGCCGACGATCGCCGGCATGCATGTTACGAGCGGCGGCTTCTTCGCGCTGCTCGTGGAGTTGCTGCGCGGCCTGCCGTCGTGGCGGCTGCCGTCGGTCTGCTGCGGAGTGGCCGCCCTCCTCGGGCTGTTCGCGCTCGAGCGCGTGCGGCGTGTGCCGGGGGCGCTGGTGGTGATCACCGCCGGTATCGTGGCCGCTCCCTGGCTGGGGGCCCACGCCGTGGCGCTAACCGGTCCGATTGACCTGGCCCTGGCGCTGCCGCGCTTCACGCTGCCGGAGGGTACCCACTGGCCGGCACTCGCCGGCTTCGCGCTCGCTCTCATGTTCATTCTCTACGCCGAGTCCTACGGCTCGATCCGCGCCTACTCCCTCAAGCACGACGAGCCGGTGCAGCCGAACCGCGATCTGCTGGCGCTCGGCGTGGCCAATGCGGTCGCGGGGCTCCTGCACGGCACGCCGGTGGGGGCGGGCTACTCGGCGACCTCCGCCAACGAGGCAGCGGGCGCCGAGTCGCGCTACGCGGGCCTCATCGCGGCCGCGGCGGTGCTGCTGATGCTCGCGCTGTTCCTGCACTGGATCGGGCGCATCCCCGAGCCGGTGCTGGCGGCGATCGTGATTCACGCGGTCAGCAAGTCGCTGCGCCTCGAAGTGTTCGCCAACTACTTCCGCTGGCAGCGCGACCGGCAGGTCGCGCTCGCCGCGGTGCTCGCGGTGCTGGTGTTCGGCGTGCTGAACGGATTGCTGGTGGCGATCGCCTTCAGCCTGGCGTGGCTCCTCAAGTCGCTGGCGAGCCCGCGTTTGTCGGTGCTCGGGCGCGTCGGCGAGCACGACTATGTGAGCATCGAGCTCTATCCTCAGGCGCGCATCGTGCCCGGCATGCTGGTGCTGCGGCCCGAGGAACCGCTGTTCTTCGCCAACGCCGAGCCGCTGTTCGCCGCGGCCCGCGCCCGGGTGCGTGCGCAGCCCGACGACCGCGTGGTGGTATTGAGTCTCGAGCAGTCTCCCGACCTCGATAGCACGGCGCTCGAGACGCTCACGGAGTTCTGCGGCTGGCTGAGCGCACGTGGCGCCGAGCTGCGCGTGGCGCGGCTCAAGGAGCACGCGCGCGCGGCCTTGCTGCGCGCCGAGCTGGCGCAGCTGCCGCCGGCAACACTCGATTACTCGAGCGTCGATGACGCCGTGCGCGGGCAGTGTGTGACTCCCGCAGCGCCGCAAAACACGCCGTCCTGACTGCTGCGCGCACGGTGCGGTAGCTGAGCAACGTCGTTGGTGT
>DASXKA010000052.1:0-8906 GCA_036497085.1 Steroidobacteraceae bacterium
CGAGGGCGATGGCGGTGGCGAGCAGGAAGAGACTGATCAACATGGCGAAATAGAGCAGATCGCGCACGTCGATGACGCCCTTCCGGATGGAGTCGAAATGCGCGAGGAAGGAGAGCGAGGCGATGGCATCGGTGAGCGCCTGCGGAGCCCAGCCGCGGAACACGTCCAGCACCAGCGGAAACCCCGCGAGCAGGAACACGAAACACGCCACGACACCCAGGATGAAGGCCACCACCTGGCTGCGGGTGAGCGCCGACATGCACGAGCCGATCGCGAGGAAGCCGCCGGCGAGCAGCAGGCTCCCGAGGTACGCGGCCAGAATCGCCCCGTTGTCGGCCTTGCCGAGGTAGTTGACCGTGATCCACAGCGGAAAGGTGAGCACCAGCGCCAGCGCCGTGAAGCTCCACGCCGCCAGGAACTTGGCCGTCACCGCCTCGCGCAGCGTCACCGGCTGCGTCATGAGCAGTTCGATGCTGCCGGACTTGCGCTCCTCGGCCCACAGCCTCATGGACACCGCCGGGATCAGGAACAGGTAGAGCCACGGATGGAACGTGAAGAAGGGCTCGAGGTCGGCCTGGCCGCGCTCGAAGAAACCGCCCAGATAGAACGTGAAGGCGTTGGCCAGGACCAGGAAGATGAGTATGAAAACGTACGCGAGCGGCGTCGCGAAGTAACTCGCGAGCTCGCGGCGCATGATGATGCCCACGTTGCGCATGTGCTTTTGGTTACGCGGTGATGGTACGGAACACTTCGTCGAGGCGGCCGGATTCCAGGTGCAGCTCCTTGAGCTTGAGCCCTTGGGCCGCCGCGAGCTCGGAGAGCGCGGGGAGAATGGTGGCGCCGGCCTTAGGCAGTGCCGTGAGGCGCGCGTCGCGCTCGCTCACCTCGAGGCCCGCGACGGCCGGGAGCGCCGCCACCGCGGTACGCGCCGCGGCTAGCTGCCCCGGGTCGGCGAGCTGCATCGACACGGCATTGTGATAGCGCGAGCGGGCTGCCAGCCCCGCAGGCGTGTCGTCCGCGACGATGCGGCCGCGCGCGATGATGATCGCGCGGGTGCACACCGTGTCGACTTCCTCGAGGATGTGGGTGGAGATCACGATGATCTTGTCGCGCGCCATGTCGTTGATGAGCGTACGCACCTCGTGCTTCTGGTTGGGGTCGAGCCCGTCGGTGGGCTCATCGAGGATGAGCACCGGGGGATCGTGCACGATCGCCTGCGCGAGCCCCACGCGCCGCCGGAATCCCTTCGACAGTGTTTCGATCGTCTGGTCGAGTACGCTGCCGAGCTGCAGGTGCTCGATGACATGCGCGAGCCGCGCGCGGCGGCGCTCGCCCGCGAGCGCACGCAGGTCGGCGATGAAGGCGAGGAAACTGCGCACCGTCATCTCGCCGTAGCTCGGCGCCCCTTCCGGGAGATACCCGAGTGCCGAGCGCGCGGCGAGCGCATCGCTCCCGATGTCGTGTCCGCAGATGCTGGCGCTCCCGGAAGTCGGCGTCACGAACCCGGCGAGCATCCGCATGGTGGTGGTCTTGCCGGCGCCGTTCGGGCCCAGGAACCCGAGCACTTCGCCGTGCCCTACCTGGAAGGTCACGTCATCGGCGGCCGTCAGCGCGCCGTAGCGTTTGGTGAGATGTTCGGTCTTGATCATGTCGGATGCGCTCTAGAGAAAGGCTCCGCGGGAAAGTTCCATGGCATTTTTTGAGCGCGCGATTGTGACCGCAGCCGCAGCGGATTTCCAATGTCTCCATTGCCGCGCTCAAATCACAATGTATTACCTTGTAATAGCAATCAGTTAGAGCATACACTTCATCTGGCTTCGATAATCTCTCCGGCGCCCGCGGGTCACGGATCCGCCATCGCTGTGTCATCTGAGCGTCAAGGCACGACGACAAACTACGTGTTGGATCCTTACCCCCAGAGGAGCCGCGGATGCAGTCGTTGGCCGCCCCTTCCGGCCGCATCGTCAGCCTGGCGCGCGCCGCAGAGGATGTGCTCAGCGCCGACAACGAGCTCGAGCGCGGCGCACCCTTCTGCGCCAACCCCGCCTGCGCGCTGCATGTGCGGCTCGCCGATTCGCAGGTCGCGGGCGGCGGCAACTGGGTGAGCCTGCCCGACGGGCGCGTGTTCGGACGCGGCCGTTACGGCGGCGAGCTGCTGTGCGACGCCTGCGGCACGCGCCGCGGTCCGGTGCGCCTCGATTCCCGCAGCCGCTGCAGCTGAGGCAGCGCTCGCTAGCGGTAGCCGAAGCGGTGGCGCATGCGCCAGTAGAGGATGCAGAGCGCGCCGCCCGCCATGCCGCCGAGATGAGCAAAATGCGCCACTCCCGCCTCGGTGCCGGTCACCCCGAAGAACAGCTCGAGTAATCCGTACAGGGTCACGAACAGCCACGCCGGCATCGGGATCGGCGGAAACAGCAGGATGATGCGCTGGCGCGGGAAGTACCACGCAAAGGCGAGCAGGATGCCGAATACTCCCCCGGAGGCGCCGATCACTTCCTCGTTGACGCCCGCACCGCGCTGCGCGACGAGCTGTGTCAGTGCTGCGGTCACCACGCACACCAGGTAGAAAATCACCAGGCGCCGCCCGCCCCAGTACGCCTCGAGCGCGCGGCCGAACATGAAGAGCGCAAACATGTTGAAAAAGATGTGCGCCAGGCTCCCGTGCAGGAAGGCGTAAGTGATGAGCTGCCACGGGCGGAACTGAGGACTGCCGAGCGGCCAGAGCGCGAACAGCGCTGCCATCAGGGGCCCGGCGAACTGCTGCAGCAGGTAGACGCCGACGTTGATGAGGATGAGGGCCCGCGTGGCGGGCGGTACCGATGGAAACATGACTCCAAGTCTACCGGGCGCGCGGCCGGCGCGGTAAGCGGCGCGCGCGCCGCCCGCCTCACGCCGCCGGGCGCAGCGACTCGCGCAGGAACTGCACCAACGGCGGGCTCGCGCTGTGCGTGACGTTGAAGCGCAGCCACTGCCCGCAATTGCCTGCCGGCGAAAAGAGCGAGCCGCGCGCGAGCAGGATGCGCCGCGCGCGCGCCTGTCGCACCAGCTCATCGACCGGCGCCGCATCCGGTACCCGGCCCCAGAGGAACATGCCGTCCCCCACGGCCGGCTCGAACTCGATGCCGGCGGATTCGAGCGCCACGCGCGCGTCGCGCCGCATGCGCGCCAGCCGTGACCGGGTGTGCTCCACGTGGCGCTTGTAGCGGCCGCCGTCGAGCACCTCGGAAACGAAGGACTCGAGCAGCGTCGAGCCCGATAACACCGCCAGCACCTTGCGCTCGACCAGCTGCGCGATGAGCTGCAGGTCCGCGGCCACGTAGCCGACGCGCAGCGCCGGGCCTATGAGCTTGGTGTAGCTTCCGACGTAGATGACGTGCCGCAGACCGTCGATTTGCGCCAGGCGCACCGCCGGGCCCTCGTACAGATCGCCGTAGACGTCGTCCTCCACCACCGCAAAGCCGAACTGCTCGGCGAGCGACAGAATGCGGTGACAGTGCGCCGCATCGGCGCTCGAGCCGGTCGGGTTGTGCAGCAGCGTCTGCGTGAAGAAGGCGCGCGGCCGGTGCGCGCGGCAGGCGGCCTCGAGCGCCTCGAGGTCGGGCCCGTCGGCGCGGCGCGGCACGGGGATCAGGCGCACGTGATGGGCGCGCAGCTGCTCGAACAGCACGAAGTAGCCCGGATCCTCCACCAGCACCGGGTCCCCGGGCGCGAACAGGATGCGCGCGAGCAGGTCGAAGGCCTGGCTCGCCCCGTAGGTGGTCATGATGTTGGCCGCGCCCGCCGCGATCCCGTGCTGCACCAGTCGCGCGGCGATCTGCTCGCGCAGCTCGGGCAGTCCCTGTGGCGGGCAGGGGAGCCAGGGTTGACGGCGCCCGCCGCGCAGCAGCCGCGTCAGCACGCCGGCAGAGCCGGCCTCGAGCAGCCAGTTCTCCGGCAGGAAGCCCGAGCCCGCCGCCACGATGTCGCTGCAGTGGGCCATGCACAGGCTCGCGAGCGCCACGGCGTCGTTGGCCGATTCCGGCATCGCCTCCACCGCGACCAGGGGCGCTACGACGCGCCGCTGCGCGACGAAGAAGCCGCGCCCGGCGCGCGACTCGATCAGTCCGCGCGCCACCAGGCGGTCATAGGCGTCGACCACGGTGAAAGCGCTGGCCCCGATCAGCCGGGCGAGCTTGCGGATCGAGGGCAGCCGCGTGCCGGTCGGCAGCTGACCCTGCCGCACGAGCTGCGTGATGCGCTCGCAGATCTGGTCGACCAGCGGGACGGAGGACTCGCGCGACAGCTCGAACATGGACGCCTCAAGGCCGCTTTGGCCGGTCCTACCTGACCATCATGATCGCGGTCACGGCGAGTGCAAGGGCCATCGCGGAGTTGAAGGCCAGGCGGCCGCGGCGGCGCGCTAGCACTGCCCGCAGCGAGGTGCCGAACAGCGCCCACACCAGCACGCAGGGCGCCGGAATCAGCACTCCCCAGATGAGCATGTAGCCGGCGGCCGCAGCCGGCCCGAGCTCGTGCGGCAGGAACAGCGTCGCCGCCGTCAGGTTCATCACCCAGGCCTTGGGGTTCAGGAACTGGAACGCGCCCGCCTCGAGGAACGTGAGCGGGCGCGGCACGTGACCGGCATCCGCGCCGCCCGGCCGCAGCAGCCGCCAGCCGAGATAGACGAGGTAGGCGGCCCCCAGCCAGCGCAGTCCATCCTGCAGATGCGGCCAGCGGCTGAAGATCGCGCCGAGGCCGGCGCACACCGCCAGCAGCTGCAGCGCAAAGCCCGCACAGATTCCGAGCATGTGCGGCAGCGTGCGCCGCAGCCCGAAGTTGGCGCCCGAGGCGGTCAACATCACGTTGTTGGGGCCGGGTGTAATCCACATCACGCAGGAGTAGGTGGCGAAGGGCAGCGGGTTGATCATGGGGAGAGCTTCGCGCAGCGGGCGCGGCCTGCGGCAGATACGCGCGCGACGCGGGCGCCGCGCACTGTACCGGCCAGCCGCCGGTACGCCGTGCGAGGCGATATGATGCGCGCATGAGCGAGGCTTTCATCTGCGATGCGGTACGGACCCCGATCGGCCGCTACGGCGGGGCGCTCGCGGCCGTGCGCACCGACGATCTCGCGGCGTTGCCGATCGCGGCGCTCCTGAAGCGCAACGCGGCGCTCGATCCCGCGGCGGTCGACGAGGTACTGCTCGGCTGCGCCAATCAGGCCGGCGAGGACAATCGCAACGTGGCGCGCATGGCGGCCCTGCTCGCCGGGTTGCCGGTGTCGGTGCCCGGGGCCACGGTCAACCGCCTGTGCGGCTCGGGGCTCGACGCCGTGGCGATGGCGGCGCGCACCGTGCGCGTCGGCGAGGCGCAGCTGGTCGTGGCCGGCGGCGTCGAATCGATGTCGCGTGCCCCGTTCGTTCTGCCGAAGGCGGAGGCGCCGTTCGGGCGCGGCGCCGAGATCTACGACAGCACCATCGGCTGGCGTTTCGTCAATCCGCGCATGCGCGAGCGTTACGGGATCGACTCGATGCCGGAGACCGGCGAGAACGTAGCGGCCGAATACCACATCGCGCGCGCCGACCAGGACGCATTCGCGCTGCGCAGCCAGCAGCGCACGGCCGCCGCCTACGCGCGCGGCTTTTTCGCCGCCGAGCTGATGCCGGTCGAGGTCGGGGCCGGGAGGGGCCAGACCCGCGTGGTGGAGCGCGACGAGCATCCGCGCCCGGAAACGACGCTCGCGCAGCTCGCGGCCCTGCCGACGCCGTTCCGCTCCGGCGGCACGGTCACGGCGGGCAACGCCTCGGGCGTGAACGATGGCGCGTGCGCGCTGCTGGTCGCGTCGGAGGAAGCGGCGCGGCGCCACGGCCTCACGCCGCGCGCGCGCATCGTCGCGGCCGCCACCGCGGGCGTCGCGCCGCGCGTCATGGGGATGGGTCCCGCGCCGGCGACGGCCAGGGTACTCGAGCGCTCGCGGCTGCGTCTCGAGCAGATGGATGTGATCGAGCTCAACGAGGCTTTCGCGGCCCAGGCACTGGCGGTGCTGCGCGAGCTCGGGCTCGCCGACGAGGCGCCGCAGGTAAATCCGAACGGCGGCGCCATCGCGCTCGGCCACCCGCTCGGCATGTCGGGTGCGCGCCTCGCCACCACGGCGGTGAGTCAGCTGGTCGCTGCGCGCGGCCGCTACGCCTTGTGCACCATGTGCATCGGCGTCGGCCAGGGGATCGCGGTCATTCTCGAGCGGGTTTGATCCAGGGCAGGGAGCCGAGGTCGAGGTTGCCGCCGCTCAGCACAAGGCCGACGCGCCGGCCGCGAACATCCACCCGCCCGGCGACTACGGCGGCGTAGGCCGCTGCTCCCGAGGGCTCGACGATGATCTTCATGACTTCCCAGATGTGGCGCATCGCGCTCACGATGGCGTCGTCCGGGACGGTCACGACGTCATCGACATAGCGTAGAAATTCCGCGAACGGCCGCACGCCGATGGTTGCACGCAGGCCGTCGGCGATCGTCTCGGGCCGCTCGCACGGCACGATCTTCCCGGCGCGCAGCGAGCGCACCGCGTCGTCGGCGCCGGCCGGCTCGACTCCGACCACGCGCAGCGACGGCCGCATGGTCTTGGCCGCGACCGCGACGCCGCTCAGAAGCCCCCCGCCGCTGACCGGCGCGAGTACCAGCTCGAGGTCTGCCACCTGCTCGAGCAGCTCGACGCCGACGGTTCCCTGGCCGGCCATGACGCTCAGGTCGTCGTACGGGTGGACCATGACGGCGCCGGTCGAGGCGATCACTGCGGCGGCGGCGCGCTCACGCGCGGCGAGCGTCGGCTCGCACAGCGTGATGTGCGCGCCCTGGCGCTCGACCGCGTCGCGCTTGGCGCGCGGGGTGCTATCCGGCATGACGATGTAGGCGGGGATACCGCGCAGGCGCGCCGCGCGCGCCAGCGCCGCCGCGTGGTTACCCGAGGAATGGGTGGCGACTCCGCAGCGCACCTGCGCCTGCGGGAGGCTGAACACGGCGTTCGAGGCGCCACGTGCCTTGAAGGCACCGCCCTTCTGGAAGTTCTCGCATTTGAAGAACAGGCGCGCGCCCGACTCCTCGTCGAGGGTCGCGCTGGTCAGTACCGGGGTCGCGTTGACGAACGGCGCGATGCGCGCACGCGCCTCTTGAATCAACGTCCAGCTGAGGCCGGGTGGGTTGCTGCCCATGCCCGAAGCAGCATGGGCACGCCCTTACAGTCCGTCAAGCGGACGCCCGGCGAGCGACAGGCAACCCGCGGCATAGCCCGTGCCGCTGCGTGAGGCGTTGCAGTTGCTGCGCCGCCCGAGATCAAGGCGCGCGAGCGCCGCGGCGGCGTTGACCACTTGCGCATCGGCCGCTCTCTCCGACACCGGAGTCGACTCCGGCTTGAGCAGCGACACGATGGCGTCGCTCCCGAGGTGAGCCGGAGTGGCCGACATGAGCAGCGCAATCACGCCGGTGATCTCGGCGGCCGCGACCGAGCTGCCGGACTCGAAGTCGTACTGCGCATCCGGCCGCAGTGTCAGTACGTGCCGGGCCGGGGCAGCCAGGGCGCCGGGGGGGACGGCACTCTCGCTGCCCGCGGCCCCTATGACCCCCGGGACGCCCACGGGGAAGCCGCTGCCAGCGTCGACCGCGCCGACGAAGACCACGCCGCGCTTCAGGCCCGTCTCGACCAGCGCCGAGAGCAACGTGTCGGCGGGGCCGGCCACGCTCAGATTCACGAGCGGTACGCCGGACTCGAGTGCCGCGGCGAGCGCTTTTGCGAGTGTAAAGGTGTTGCAGGACGCCGCGTCGCTGTCCGGCTCGAGCTGCCAGCACGCCTCGAACACCTCGAGCTGCGCGAGCGGAGCGACGCCGACGATACCGATGTGGTTGTTGGCGACCGCCGCGATGATGCCCGCCATGGCGGTGCCGTGGCGCTGCGAGCCACCCGAGCCGCGATTCGTTCCAATGAAGGAGCGGCTGCGGGCGATGCGGCCGGCGAGGTCCGGGTGGCGCGCATCGACCGCCGTATCGATGAGGGCGACGCGCACCCCGGCACCCTGGGCGCGGTGGTGAGCTTCCGCAATGCCGAGCGCCGGCAGGTTCGTCTGCAGGTCGTAGAGCGGATCGTCGTAGGGCGACGCGCCGGACGACGGGGCGGTGAGTGTGTGAAACTCGTTGAGCGGCTGCGCCAGTACCACCCGCCGGTCGTGCGCCAGCGCGGCGAGCACGTCCGCGGCCGGCCGCCCGCTCACGATCTCATAGACGACGCAATGCATCGCGAGCTCGCGGATGGGCCAGCTCGCTATCTCGCGCAGGGAATATTCGGCCGCCACCTGCGCGGCCTGCCGCTCGGCACTCTGCGACACACGGTAACCGTCCCCGGTGTAGCGCCGTCCGGTCGAGCCGGCCGCTCCCGGAGCGCTGCGTGGCTCGTTGGTGAACGCAACCACGATCCTCGGAAGGGCACTCGAAGCCGCGGCGGCGGCGCTCGCGCCGGCCACGGGCTCGAGGACGCGCGCTTCGCTCGCGACCGCCGCGCAGGCGAGCACGATCGAAAGCAACCCCCAGCAGGCGCGCATGCGCACTCTCTCTAAGGTCTCCGCGGCAGTGGTCCGGGTGCGCGACCCGGGCGCGGCTGCGCGAGCGGCTCGACCCAGCGTACCTCGGGCTCGCCGCGCAGGCGCTCGGCGAGCAATCGCAGTGCCGCCGCGCCATCGCCCGGCGTGGCCGCCGCGGCGTCCGGCGCGACACCGAATACCCCGCTCGCGTCCGGTCCCTCGACCACGCGTGCACCCGCGGAGATGAGCAGCCGTTCGGCTTCGCCGACGGTGAGCGAGCGCTCGAAGGCGATGTGCAGCACGCCGGATGCGGCCGGCGCGGGCGCGGTATGCGTGACGTACAGCGGCTGCGACCAGCGATAGGCG
>DASXKA010000053.1:0-11576 GCA_036497085.1 Steroidobacteraceae bacterium
GCGATGGCAGAGAAGGCCGGGAGACCCGAAGCCTTCCATCAGACGGTCACGATCGCCTTTCTGTCGCTGATCGCCGAGCGGATCGAAAGCGGAGGCGTCGCTGATTTCGCCGACTTTGCGCAGGCGAACCCCGATCTGCTCGAGAAGTCGGTCCTGTCGCGCTGGTATCGCGCCGAACGGCTGGCGTCAACGGCTGCGCGGCGTACGTTCCTGCTGCCGGACCCTGCGCTTCACGGGTCTGAGTAGTCTGGGCATCCGCCACGGGCGGCCAGCCGGCACTCTACGCACCCAGCAGTAGGCAATCAGCGCCGCCAGGGTTACGCTTTCCCAGATCCCCATCGATTCCCCCTACCCTTTTTTGTTGTTATCAGCCCCATTGTGCGCGAGCGGAGCGCGCCGCGGGGCCGGACTTACCGTAACACGAAGGGATGCGGCAGAAACCCCCGCCGCCGCACTGCGGGTCGCGGCGGGGTGGGCCTGGGGAACCCGTCGGCACCGTGCGCTATGCTTCGCCGCCATGCACCCCGCGCGCGCGCTCATCGCCGCATCGTCACTCGCGCTGCTTGCGGGCGGTGCCACTGCGCCGGCTGCGGATGAGCCCGTGAAGCAGGGCGGTGCGCAGCGGGAAGTCACGCCGGTGTTTCACCGCCTGGTTGCCTTCACGCTCCCGGCGCCGTTCAAGATGGCGTTCGAGCGAACCACCGGTAACATCTACGTCCGCGAGCACGTCCCGGAGGGCGAGAGCGTCGATGAATGGTCACGGCTCATCACCCTGAGCGGCGTGCAGGGCATGGCCTACAGCCGCGCGGCGACACTTCAGGAATATCTGCAGGCACTGGCGCGCGGCTTCCAGCGGCATTGTCCGGACACCTACGTCGCGCTCGATCTCGGCCCGCAGCCGCTCGTACAGGAGCCCTCGTTTGCCACAGTGATCAGCTGCGGACGCGTGACCTCGGGCGGCAAGGCGCGCAGCGAGACCTCGGTCATGCTGGCGGTCAAGGGCCCGGACGATTTCTACGTGCTGCAGTGGACCGAGAGGGGACCGGACTCCTCGCACCCGCCCGCGCTCGACAGCAGGCACTGGAGTGCGCGTCTCGCGCAGCTCGGGCCAGTGCAGCTCTGCCCGATCGTGCCCGGGGAGGGGCCGCCGTACCCGAGCTGCGGGGCTAAATAAAGCTGGGGCATCCAGAGGCACAGGGATGTGCGCCCAGGGCTTGCGCGCAGCAGGACAGCGCAGCGCAATGTCCGATGCGAGCTTAATCTAGTAAAGCAGCACCGCGCGGCGCTCTGCCTCCCACGCGCTCTCGTCGGCGCGCGCCAGGGCGTCGAGATCCGCCGGGGTGGCCGCGGCATCGTCGACCCACCGCCGCAGCAGCTCGCTGCCGTTGATAACATCGATCGCGAGCTTGCCGGTCTCGTACTCGTAGGGAAAATCCGCCCACAGCGCGTACTCACGCCTGAGCCGCCGCAGCGCCTTGAAGGCGAGCGCGCACAGCCGCCACGGCTTGAACGACTCGTGCTGGTAGTACGCGGCATCCTCCACGTGCACCTGCACTCCCGCGCACAGCTGGCCCACGTGCTTGTTGAAGGTCGGCTCGAACCAGCAGGGTCGCAGGCGGCAGCCGCGCAGCCAGGCGGGGGCGAGCGCATGCATCTCGGCAAGCAGCGCCGGTACGTCGAGATCCGGCGCACCGAGCAGCTCGAGCGGCCGCGTCGTGCCGCGGCCCTCGGACAGATTGGTGCCTTCGAGCAGCACGGAGCCCGCGTAGCAGCGCGCCATCCACAGGTTCGGCGCGTTGGGGCTCGGATTCACCCAGGTCCGCTCCTCGAGCGGCCAGCCGTAGCCGGGAGCCGCGTGCGGCTGCCAGCCCTCCATCTCGATCACGCGGCAGTCGACGTCGAGGCGCAGTGTCGCGATGAACCAGCGCGCCACCTCCCCCATCGTGAGCCCGTGGCGCATCGGCAGCGCGCCCGCGCCGACGAAGCTCTCCCACCCCTGCCGCAGCGTCAGACCCTCCACCGGCCGGCCCGCCGGGTTCGGCCGGTCGAGGATCCACACCGCCTTGCCGGTGCGCGCGCCCTCCTCGAGCATGTAGCGCAGCGTCGTGATGAAGGTATAGATGCGGCAGCCGAGGTCCTGCAGGTCGACCAGCAGCACGTCGAAGCTGTCCATCATCGCTGCCGTCGGCCGGCGCACCTTGCCGTAGAGGCTGAATACCGGGATGTGATGCACCGGATCGGTGTAGTCCGGCGACTCGATCATGTTGTATTGCTTATCGCCGCGCAGGCCGTGTTGCGGGCCGAAGGCGGCCGTGAGCCTGAGTCCGCCGCAGGCCACGAGCGCATCGAGCGAATGGCGCAGATCCCGCGTCACCGAGGCGGGATGCGCCAGCAGCGCCAGGCGCTTGCCGGCGAGCGGCGCGCGCAGCGCCGGCTCTTCGATCAGGCGGTCGATACCGAACTTCATGAGGCCGAGAGCTCGAGAGCGAAGGCGTCGGGGTCGTGGAAATCCGGGTTGCCGGGCGCGTGGTGCAGTGCCCAGTACGAGAGCCTACCACCGTCGTCCTCGATCACCGCGCTCAGCCCCAGGCGCAGCTGCCCGCCGCGCGCGAGCTCCGCCAGGCCCTCGAGGTAGAGGTGGGCGGTCAGCTCGAGCCTGTCGGGCGTGCGTCGCGCCTTGAGTCCCGGCGCGCGCGCCAGGGTGGCGGGCGCCATGTCCTCGCGGTATCCGCTGAAGCGGTACGCTGCCCATTCGAGCGACGGCGCGAAGTTGAATTCGTAGTAGCCGCCGCCGGGCGCCGCGGCGAACACCTCGAAGCAGGTGTGCTCCCACAGCCCGTCGGCGCGGCGGCCGGTGCGCGCGGCCGGAACTCGCAGGCGGCCGACCTCCCCGTGCAGCTCGTAGTGGCACAGCAGCGCCGGCCCGGGCGTGAGCTCCACCTCGGCGCCGATGCTCCACACCCACTCACCGGGCGTGTCGGGATGCGCGAGCAGCTGCGCCCGTTGCGCCGCGCCTGCCATCGCGCCCCTCAGCCCGCGAGCCAGGCGAGCAGGGCGCGCGTCACCGCGCGTGGCTGCTCGAGTGTCGAGAGGTGTCCGCACTCGGGCACGCTCAGGAGCCGCGCCCCGCGGATGCCGTGCGCCATCTCGGCGGCGCGCTCGGGGGGCGTGAGCTCGTCCTGCTCGCCGACCAGCACCAGTGTCGGGCAATCGATGGCAGCGAGCGTCGGCCGCGAGTCGGGACGCCCCATGATCGCGGTCTGCTGCCTGAGAAAGGCCTCGGGACCTACCTCCGCCGCCATCAGGCGGTTGGTCTCGCGCAGCTGCGGATCGTGGCGATGCGCCGGATGCACGATGCGCTCGAACTGCGCCTCCGCCACCTCGGCGAGCTGCCCCGCCGAGGCCTGCGCCATCTGCGCGCGGCGCGTGGCGCTCGCCTCGGGTGTGTCGGCGCGCGCGGAGGTGTCGAGCAATGCCAGCTTTGCCACTCGCGCCGGCGCCTGGCGCAGGATCTCGAAGCAGACATAGCCACCCATCGACAGTCCCGCGAGCGCGAAGCGCGGTGCGGCGCTCGCGAGGATGGCGCGCGCGAGCGCGCCCATGCTGTCCTCGCGCGTGTGATCGGCGACCGTCACCGGCCCGCGCCGCCACAGCTCGGGAATCTGCGCGCCGTAGAGGCGCGCCGACGCGAGCAATCCCGGGATCAACACGACGGGAAGAGTTTCGCTCACGCGCGCCAGCGTAACATGCGCCCATGAGCCACCCTATCGCTGGGATTGCCGTCGCGCTCGCCACGACCCTGGCACCCGATGCCGCCGCGCGCTTCGCGGCGCTCGGCCTCAAATGCCTGCACCAGGAGTACCCGAACCACATCAGCCACACCCTGAACGGCGCGGCCGACGCCCGGCCGCCGCACGAGCTGACGCCGGCGTTCTACGGCTGCCTCGACTGGCACTCGGACGTGCACGGCCACTGGCTGCTGGTGCGGCTGCTGCGACTCTTCCCGGAGGCACCGTTCGCCGCCGCAGCGCGCGCCGCGCTCGAGGAAAGCTTCACGAGCGCCAACATCGACGCGGAGGCGGACTATCTGCGCGGCGCCGGGCGCGCCTCCTTCGAGCGTCCCTACGGGCTCGCGTGGCTGCTGGCGCTGTCGGCGGAGCTGCGCCGCTGGGACGATCCGGACGCGCGCCGCTGGTCCGCCGTGCTCACCCCGCTCGAGACCGAAGTGGTGGCGCGCCTCACGAGCTGGCTGCCGAAGCTTCAATACCCGATCCGTGTCGGCGAGCACGACCAGACCGCGTTCGCTTTCGGGCTCATCTGGGACTGGGCCGGCGTGGCGGGCGATCAGCAGATGCGCCGACTCCTCGGCGCTGCCGCGCAGCGTTTCTACCGTCGCGATCGCAGCTGTCCGCTCGCCTACGAGCCGTCGGGCGAGGACTTCCTCTCGCCCTGCCTCGCGGAGGCGGACTTCATGCGGCGGGCCCTATCCCCGGCCGCCTTCGCGCCCTGGCTGTCAGGATTCCTGCCGCAGATCCCGCGCGCTGCTCGGTTGGCGGCGGCGCGCCAGGCGTACGCCTGGCTCGAGCCCGCCGTCGTCACCGACCGCTCGGATCCGAAGCTCGCCCACATCGACGGGCTCAACCTGAGCCGTGCCTGGATGCTCGACGGGATCGCCCATGGACTGCCGCCGGACGATGCGCGCATTCCCGCGCTGCGGGCGGCGTCCGCACGCCACGCCGACGCCGCGCTGCCGGCGGTCACGGGTGAGTACTACGAGGGCGGCCACTGGCTCGGGACGTTTGCCGTGTACCTCACCAGCCGCGCGGGACTTCAGCCTTAGGCGCGAGGTGCGCGCATTCAGGGCGCGCGCGGCGGCTGGTCGATCCAGGTCCAGTCCTTGCTCGATGCCCGGCAGCCGCCCCCGGGCGCACCGGTCCACGCGCGCCCGCGCAGCACGCGCCCGCTGTGCGCACCGGTCGGCTCGCCGTCCTTGAGGGCCAGCTGGCCGTTGATGAAGACGTTCGTGACGCCGGTCGCGTACTGCATCGCCTTCTGGTAGGTCGAGTGATCCTGGATGGTCGCCGGATCGAAGATGACGACGTCGGCGAAATTGCCGGGCCGCAGCCGCCCCCGACCCTGCAGCGACAGCACATCCGCCGGCAGCGAGGTGAGCTTGCGCACCGCCTCCTGCACGCTGAGGAGGTGATCGTCGCGCACATACCTGGCGAACAGCCGCGCGAAGTTTCCGTAGGCGCGCGGATGGGTGGACGACAGGAGGAATACGCCCTCGGGCGCACTCGATTCGGCGTCCGACCCCGAGCTGACCCAGGGCAGCACGATCTGCTTCTCGATGTTGCCTTCGCTGATGATGGTGTAGGCGGCGCCCACTCCGGCATCGTCCTCGATCACGAGATCGACGATCGCGTCCTCGGGACTGACCTTGCGCTCCCGGGCGATCTCCGCGATGGTCCTGCCGATGAGCCGCTTCACCCCGGGCGTGCGCGCGGCGAGCACCAGCATGCCGGCGGCGCCCGACTGCTGATAGAGGTTCTCCCAGTCCTTGGGATGCGGCTCCTTCATCGCCGCGATGACTTTCGCGCGCTGCTCGGGGTCCTTGAGGCGCTTCACCAGCGCTTCGGGGCCGCCGGCGTGCGCCCACGGCGGGAGTGACGCGGCGAGCGCCGTGCCACCGGCGGTGTAGGTGTACATGTCGGCGGTGATGCGCACACCGGCGGCGCGCGCCGCGGTGATCATGGCCACCACCTGGTCGCGCTTGCCCCAGTTGTCGCGGCCGATGAACTTGAAGTGATGGATCTCCGCCGGCGCGCCGCTGTCGCGCGCGATGTCGATGGTCTCCCGCACCGCGTCCTCGATGTGATCTCCCTCGCTCCTCATGTGCGCGGTGTACATCCCGCCGCAGCGCGCCGACTCGCGCGCCAGCGCCATCAGCTCCGGCGTCTTTGCGTAGGTGTTCGGCGCATAGATCAGCGCGGTGGTGAGCCCGAGCGCTCCCTCCTCCATCGCCCGGTGCACGAGCGCGCGCATCTGCTCGAGCTGCGCCGGGGTCGGCTGCACGTCGCCCTCGCCCAGCACGTTGACCCGCACCTCGCCCTCGCCGACGAAGCTCGCGACGTTGGGCGAGATGCCGTGCTTCTGCAGCTCGTCCAGGTACTGCCCCAGGGTCGACCAGGTTACCTCGTACTTGACGTCGCCCTGACGGGCCTTCATGAGCTTCGCCATCTCGGGCGAGAGCGGCCCCATCGACCCCTCGGTGAAGATATCGAGCGTGACACCCTGCTTGAGGCCGCTCACGCCCCGGCCGTCGACCAGCAGCGATTCCTCCGAGTGCCCCATCATGTCGATGAATCCGGGCGCGACGGCCTCACCCCTGGCGTCGAGCTCGAGGCGACCCTTGCCGGCCGGTTGCGGCCCGACGTACGCGATGCGCTCGCCGTCGATCGCGAGCTCGCCCGCATAGGGCGCACCGCCTTCGCCGTCGTAGATCATGGCGTGCCGAATGACGACGTCGTGCAGCGGACTGCCCGCAGCGGCGGCCGGGCCGCCCGCGGCGCCCACAGCCGCCCCCGCAACGCAGACTGCCGCCAGGCGCGCGCTCGTGCTGTGCCTCATGGCCGATGCTCCAACACCTTAGTGAACAGCAGGTCCCGGTAGTCGTAGCTGAAGTCCGCGATCGGCGAGACCGGCTTCATCGTGACGTGGTCGATCCCGCCGTCCGCGTCGAGACTGAAGGTGACGTACGGCGGCTCGATGGTCTTGTCATCGAGGCGCGCGATGAAGGTGTCGTACTGATGGTGCTCGAGCGTGCCGCTCATACGCGGAGTCGACTTGAAGTCGATCGTCAGCTTGCCGTCCCTGGGCGCGATCTCGATGTTCCCGTACCAGGCATCGGCATAGGTGCCCGCATAGCCCGCGAGTGGCAGGGACGGCCCGACGGCCGCCGGCGTGGCCGCTGCGCCCTTGAGGGCCGCGAGCGCCTCGGAGATCCGTTGCTCCTTGAAGTTCCGGTAGCGCACCACCCAGTCGACGTGCGGTCTGCCGAGATAGTGGTCGAGCAGCTCGTACATGAGGCCGCGGATGATCTCGCCGTCCTCGCTGTTGATCTCGATCGAGAAGCCGACGTGCCGCCCGGGAATGAGCACCACGGCGGTGAGGAACCCGAATACCGCCCCGCCGTGCCACACGATCTGCGTCCCGCCGTAGTCGGTGACGTCCCAGCCGAGTGCGTAGGTGTTGAACATCGGCTGCGTCGGCTTGAGCGGCTCCGGGAGCTCGGCGACCGGTTGCAGCACCATCGGCTTCCACATCTGCCGGTGCGCTTCCTCGGAGAACAGCCTCCCCGAGTGGGCCGGCAGCTCGCCGTGGTCGAGCTGGATCAGCAGCCAGCGCGCCATGTCGTTGGCGCTCACGGTGAGCCCGCCGGCGGGCGCGCCGTTGCGCCCGAGCTCGTCGCGCTCATCGAGCCGCTCCTGGGTGCCGGCGCCGCGCAGCCCGCCGTCCATGCGCGCGTGCGGATAGGCGCGGTTCGCGGTGGCGAAGCGCGCCGGCTCATCGCTGGTCGAATGCAGCATGCCGGCGGGCTTCAGCACGTGCGCGGCGGTGAATTTCTCCCAGGTCTCCCCCGTCACCGCCTCGATGAGCTGGCCCGCCACCATGTAGAGCACGTTGTCGTAGGCGAAGCCGTAGCGAAAGCTGGTCGCGGGTCTCAGGTACCTCAGGCGCCGCACTGACTCGGCACGCGTGAGGTTCGTGCGCGGCACGAACAGCAGGTCGCCTTCTCCCAGTCCCAGGCCGCTGCGGTGCACCAGCAGGTCGCGGACCGTGATCTCGCGCGTGACCCAGGGATCGTACATCTCGAAGCCCGGCAGCCGCTCGGTCACCCGGTCGTCCCAGCCGATCTTGCCCGCGTCGACCAGGATCGCGAGGTCGGCCACCGTGACGGCCTTGCCGGTGGATCCGGTGGGGAAGATCGTGTCGGCGTCGACGCGCGCGGCCTCGCCCAGCGCGCGCACGCCGAAGCCCTGTGCGAACGTCACCTTGTCGTTCTCGACGATGGCGACCGCCATGCCCGGCACGCCGACTGCGCTGCGCGCCGCCTCGATCCGGCGTGCCAAGTCCTTCGGTGGCACCGCGAGCGCGACTGCGCAGGCGCAGGCGGCCGCGGCGGCGGCAATGATGGCTATCACGGCTCTCATGGCTTTCATCTATCCCCCTGCGGCACCACCCTGCCGCTCACGAGGCGGTAGAGTCCGATGGTGAAGAGCGGCGCTACGAAGACCAGCAGCACCACGTACGCAAACAGCCGATAGCCCCGGGCGATGAGCGTCACCAGCCCGAAGCGCTCGGCGAGCAGCATGCAGAAGCCGAGCGTCACGAGCGCGATCGCAAGACGCGGCGCGCGCCCGAGCTCCGCCTTGCGGCTGCGGCGCCATGCGAGACCGATACGCTCGTTGATGGCGTGCACGAAACCGGTACCGCTCTCGAGCAGCGCCGCGAAGATCATGAGCTGAAACAGGTAGCGGAAGACCGGGAGATCGAGCCGCTGCAGCAGGTAGTCGGAGGGCAGCGTCGCGCCCGCGATCTGCGGGTAGAAGGCCATCATGCAGCTGAAGAACATGAGCGCGGGCAGCATCGCCAGGGGCCCGGCGACGATACCGGCGATCACGGCGTCGCGGTTGCTGGTGAGATGCCGCAGCACCGGCAGGATGACGACGGCGCCGATGACGTTGTAGCTCGCGTACTGGATGCCGCCCGCCACCCAACCCTGCGTCGGTGCCGGGCGGCTGAACGCCTCGATGATCCGTCCGCCGAAGTGAGTGAAGGAGAACACGACGAACAGCACGTACACGCCATAAAGCAGGAACGACACGTAGGCGAACAGCCGCTCCACCGAGGCGTTGCCGTAGGCGGTCACGAGGGCGATGGCCGCCATCAGCGCGATGGTGCCGGCGATCGTCGGGGCGCCGAGCGTCGCGGCGCCGATGGCGCCGGCGGCGGCGCCGAACACCGCGAGCACCAGCACCACGAACAGCACGTACACCACTTCGAACGCGATCCAGCCCGGACCCAGCAGGGCGCGGATGAAGGTGCGATAGTCGAGCGCGCCGCTCGCGCGCGAGAGCAGGAAGGTCGTCATGCAGATCGCGCTCCAGATGAGCATCGCGAGCGCCATCGCGGCGATCCCGCCCCACGGGCCGCTCGGCAGGAAGAATTCGGCGAGCTCGCGCCCGGTGGCGTAGCCGCCGCCTATCACCACCGCCTTATAGGCGAGGCCGGGAAGCAGCCGCCGCTGAAACCACGTGGACACCCCGGCAGCCCGTTGCCTACCAGGCCGCGCCTGCCGTGGCCGCGGCGTTCACGCCGCGCGGGCGGCCGTGCCGCCCCACACGGCGTCGTCGCACCAGATCCTGCCGCGGGCGTAGCGCACGGCGGGCGTGCGGTCGTGCGCGAGGAAGGTCGGGCCGTCGAGATCGACGACGTCGCAGAGTTGCCCGAGCACGAACGCCGGCGCCATGGCAAGGCTCGATCCCATCATGTTGCCGACCATGAGACCGAGCCCGGCGCGGCGCGCTTCGTGCGCCATGGCGAGGCCCTCGGTGAGCCCGCCGCACTTGTCGAGCTTGATGTTGACGATATCGAAGCGCCCGATGAGCCCGGCGATGTCGCTGAGGCCGAGGGCACTCTCGTCGGCCGCGATCGGGATCGGCGAGTCGAAGCCCTCGAGATCCGCCTCGCGGCCGCGCGCGAGCGGCTGCTCGAGCAGCTCCACCCGCGCCTCCTCCAGGATCTCGACGAGTCGCGGCAGCTCGCCGATCGCGTAGGCCTGGTTGGCGTCGACTCCCAGCCACACGTCAGGCCGCGCCGCGCGCACCGCGGCGACGCGCAGCGCATCGAGCTCGAGGTCACCCGTCAGCTTCAGCTTCAGCGCCCGCGCCCCGACATGGCGGCGCGCCCCCGCCGCCATCGCCTCGGGCGTGTCGGCGCCGAGGGTAAAGGTGGTCGTGAGCTCGCGCGGGTTCTTCAGCCCCGCGAGCGCCCACACCGGCCGTCCGCGACGCTGCGCGTCGAGCTCCCACAGCGCGCAGTCGAGCGCGTTGCGTGCGCCGCCGGCGGGCAGCAGCCGCCGCAGCGCATCGCGATCGATGCCGCGTTCGATCGTGGCGCGGTGCGCCTCGATCGCCTCGAGCATCTGCGGCACGCCGTCCTCGAGATAGAAGACGCCGCAGGCCTCGCCGCGGCCACGATGCGTGCCGTCCTCGAGCGTGACCACCACCGCGTCCTGGTGCTCGAACACCCGGCCGGCGATCCGAAACGGAGCCGAGAAGGCGAGCTTCTCGGCCGCGACCGTGAGGCGCAGCGAGCTCATCAGTAGTCGGTCCCGACGACGAGCAGCTTGCAGACCAACGCCACCCACAGCACGAACACCGACGACAGTACGAGCACCACGCTCCACACCTTCGCCGGCCAGCGTCGCTGCCCGCGCCACACGGCCGTCAGGTTCCACAGCATCACCGCCAGGCCGCCGATGAAGGCCACGATGCTCAGCAGCTGCGCCAGTACCAGCAGCGGATCGAGTCGCCCGCCGAGCGTGCCGGTGTCCTTGAGGATCAGCACCATGAATAGCCCCCAGACAGCGAGCGCCGCGACGGTCGCTACTGCGCCGATGCGGCTTGCGAGATACGCGCGCCGCGAGCCTGGGTCGAGGGCCAGCGGTGCCTGATAACGGCGGCGGACGATTGCCGCGGCCGGCCACACGAGCACCGTGAGCAGCATCGCCGCGAAGCTCGCCATGAAGAGCGGCGTCAGCCAGGTGCTGCTCGAGTACCCCGGCGCCCGGTCGAACACCATGAAGGGCGAGAGGAAATCGAAGCTGAAGCGCACCGGCCTGCCGTCGACGACCCTGGCGGCGGCCCGGTCGTGACCGTTGACGTCCTGCCAGACGAAGGGTGAGACCTCAACCCAGTGGCGGGGCTTGCCGTTCGGCCCCGGGAACGGCAGCACCAGCTCACCCTTCTTGTTGGCTCCGACTTTCGTCTGCCCGATGAATCCGAGCGCGGCGAGGAAGTTGGTATCGGCGCGGCGCGAGACGTCCCAGGCGCCGCTCATGAGCGCCGCGTGCGCGGTCTGGGTCGCTGCATCGACCTGCGCGCTCACCGGGTGCGGAACCGCGGCCGGCAGATAGCGGTCGGCAAAGTCCTGGAACAGCTGGTTGCGCAGCGTCTGCACCGCGCCCTCCTTGCCCGGGCTGCTGAACGAGGCGTACAGGCCGGTCCGGTCCTTGAGGAACAGATGCAGTGAGGTGTGGAAGAACTCGGTATCGCCGAGGTGCGCGATCACCTCGCGGCCGTTGATGTTGGTCTCGAAGAAGCCGAGCTCCATGCGGTTGAGCGGCCCGATCCCGTCGGCGTAGGGGCTGGCGTGCATCAGCTCCGCGGTCGCGGCGCTCAGGATCCGGTTGCCGTGATATTCGCCGTCCTGCAGGTGCGCGATCATGAAGTGCGCCATGTCGTCGGCGGACGCCGACATCGAGCCCGCGGGCCGCGGGCCGACGTACTCGA
>DASXKA010000054.1:0-22385 GCA_036497085.1 Steroidobacteraceae bacterium
CTCACTCCAGCGACCGAAAGGACGTCACCATGGCTGCACCAAAGTCTACCGGCGCAGAGATCATCGTAAGCGACGGGTTCCGGCGCCACACGCTGGCAGCGGCGCGGCCTGCGATCATCCCGCTGATGGGCGCGCAGATGCTCCTTCTTCGTGACCGCTGGCTTGTGGAATTCGAGGGCACGCGTGAGGAGCTGGTCGCGGCCGGACTTGCGGACGCTGCCTTGTTCGTCTCCGGGAAGTCAGCCAGACGGTCGTGCTTCGACGAGTTCGGCAGCAAGTTCGATCTTACTGCCATTGCGCACGGCCGCTTTCGGCTGTCCCTGTGGACCTGGGCTGAGGACTACCTCGGCGACGTACCCGCGCGTTTCACGTCCTGGCGCAAGCGCAAAGCGGCGTTAGAAGCCGACGTCGCGGACGCTCTCGAGCGGTTGCGGCGGAGGAGCAGAGTGAAGTAGACCGCGGCGGCGCTCGGGTGGTGCGACTTGCGATTGAATCACCTCGGCTGCGATCGCCCTGAGGGTCTGGCGCCCCCGGCCGGAGTTGAACCGACGACCTACCGCTTAGGAGGCGGTCGCTCTATCCACTGAGCTACGGGGGCGCACGCGTCTCCAGTGTACCGGCGCGGCGGCGGCGCCGACCATCCCCTACCTGCGGCGAGAGGCGTACCATGAAAGCGAGTGCCCCGAGCGGCGCCTGGCGAGGAGACCTTCATGACGACCTCCATCAGCGTCGGCAAACATCAGGCTCTGCCCGTCGAGATCCGCAGCGTTCCGCTGCGGCAGCCGCTCGAATGGTTGAGGCGCGGCTGGGAAGACGTCAAGGAAATAGGAAAGCCGGGGCTCGCCCACGGCGCGCTGATCGCGATCCTGGGCGCCGTGCTTCTCATGCTCGGCAGCACGCACCTCTACCTGACGGCTGCGGCCGTGACAGGCTACCTGCTGGTCGGTCCGGTGATGACCACCGGCCTGTGCGAGCTGGCGCGACGGCGCGAAGCCCACGAGCGACTCGGGTTCGATGAGTCACTGCAGGCGCTGAGCCGCAATCCCGAGGCCCTGACGCACTTCGCCGGAGCGCTCGCTCTGGTTGCACTCGTTTGGTTCGTGTTCTCCGCGGTGGTGCTCGAGACCGCGCTCAACGCTGCCGTGCCGAGCCTGGCCGTCGCCTTGTGGGGAGGCAGCGCGGGATCCCTGGGCGTCGCGCAGGCGCTGGGCTACATCGGCAGCGGCGCGGTGCTTGCGGCCATCGTGTTCTCGGTGTCGGTGATAGCGGTACCGCTGATGATCGATCGGCGCGCGAGCGCCGGAGATGCCATCCGCGCCAGCGTACGGGCGACCTTCGCCAACCTTCCCGCGATGCTCGTGTGGAGCGGCCTCATCGTGGCGGTGACCGCGATCGGCTTCATCACGCTGCTCGTCGGCATGGTGTTCGTGGCGCCGCTCCTCGGTTACGCAACCTGGCACGCGTACCGCGATCTCGTAGCCTAGATCAGCTAATTCGGGTTTCCCGATGCGGGCTCAGAGACGCCACGGCGCCCTGAGAGGCAAGCCGTCAATTGGAAGAATGGTGGAGCGGAAGGGGATCGAACCCTCGACCTTCGCATTGCGAACGCGACGCTCTCCCAGCTGAGCTACCGCCCCATAAACCACCCCGCGAAATCACGCTCGCCGCGGAGGGCGCGCGATTCTAGCATCGCAGGGGAGGCGGTCCAATTTGTCCGGCCCGATGCGGCTATGATGAGCCGCCAGGCTTCGGTGGCACATTTGGGGGGACCAGAGGAGCGGGTATGCTGGCGATGGGCGGGCGGGCACCGGAGTTCACGCTGCCGGCTCAGGATGAGCGGAACGTATCGCTCAGCACCCTGCTGCGGGACGGCCCGCTGATCCTCTATTTCTATCCGGCCGATTTTACTCTCGGCTGTACCCGCGAGGCCTGCGCGCTGCGGGACCTGCACAGCGACATTCTGCAGGCGGGACTCGACATTGCAGGCGTGAGTCCCCAGGAGCCGGCGAGCCATCGAGCCTTCCGCGAGAAGTACCAGCTGCCCTTCACCCTTCTGTCGGACGTCGACAAGTCGGTCATCCGCATGTACGAGGTCCGCGGGCCACTCGGGTTCGGCGTCCGCCGCGCCACCTACCTCATCGATCAGGCACGCTACATCCGCGCGGCCGTGCTGGCGGACTTCCGCATCGCCGCGCACGAGGATTTCGTCCGCAAGGCCGTCGCGATGAGCACCGGCACCGCGCGCCTGCGGCGTCCGCAGCAGTGAGTCCGGTCCGCTCAGTACTTCAGCCGCAGCACCCGCGGCCGGCCGAAGCTCGGCACGCTGACTATATATAAGAGGTCGGGTTCGGCCGCCGCTTCCCCTGCACCGGCGCCGGCGAGTTGACGCAGGACTTGCTGCAGGGCCGCAGTGCCACCGATCACGAGCACCGCCCCGCCCTCGTGTGCGCGCACCACGCCCGCCGCCACCGCGGCAACGTCCTTCACGTCGTATACCGTGGGGGCGAGGTGCTGCAGTTCCGCCAGTGGAGCCGCGGTCTGCTGCGCGCGCCGCTCACCGCTCACGTAGAGCGCATCGAGCCGTCCGGGCCCGCCGCCAGAGGCGAACATCTGCGCAAGGCGCTGCGCGCGCCGCTCGCCCTCTGCCGAGATTGGCGGGTCGTCGATCGTGCCAGGCTCCTTTTCCCCGGACGAAGCGAGCACCACGACGGTGGTGCCAGCGCTGCGGTATACGGTGTAGACGACGCCCGCGGCAATCAGCAACGCGAGCAGCGTTACCCACAGGGGCGCCAGGAAGGGGCGTCGATGGCGGGTGATGCCCGGCGGTTCCATGGCCGCAATCATAGTGTGGCGGCGGCGTACCCGGGTATTTTGCCCGCGGTATCGGGTAATCTTACGTGCAAGAGCGGGCAACCACCCGTGGCGTAGGGGGCCCTGATGGCGTACGGCGGCCAGACCACCGTCATCCAACGCATCCTCGAGCGGCGTGCGGAGCGCCCGGCCGAGGCGCACGAGGGAACTACGGCGACGCTCGCCGTGATGCTGCGGGTGCTGCGTGCCCCCAAGGCGCTGCTCGTGTGCCACGACCCGGCGGTGCGTCAGCAACTGATGCGGCGCATCGCGCCCGACGTCTTCGAAATCGAGTCGGTCGACTCGGACGAGGAGGCGCTGCGCCAGTTGGCGGCCGAGTACAGGCCGGTGCTGATCACCGACAGCCTCGAGCTCATCCGCCGGGTGCGCGTGCACAAGACCGCGCGCACTCCGTTCGTCCTTTACGTCGCCGAGCTCGACGACGGAGGGGAGCGTGCGGCCGGCTTGAACGCCGGCGCCGACGAGTGCGTGGGGCGGCGTGCGGCGGAGCGCGAAGTCGACGCGCGCATCGCGAGCGCACGGCGCATCGCCGAGCTCGAAGCGGTGCTGCGCATCACGCTCGAGGAAAACCGCAAGCTCTCGGCCACCGACGACCTCACCCGGGTCGCGAGCCGGCGCTTTTTCGGCAAGCACTTCCCGCGGGAGGTCGAGCGTGCGGCGCGCTACCAGCGTGCCCTGTCGCTGATCCTGTGCGACATCGATCTTTTCAAGAACGTCAACGACACCCGGGGGCACGCATGTGGCGACGATATATTGCGGCAGTTCGGTGCGCGGCTGCAGGAAGGGCTGCGCCGCGGAGTCGACTGGGTCGCGCGCATCGGCGGGGAGGAATTCGCCGTGGTGCTTCCCGAGACCGCATATGAGCCGGCGCTCGAGGTGGGACGCAAGTTGCGCGCCGCGATTGCCGGCAGTCCCTTCCGGCACGAAGGCAAGGACGTCGCCGTCACCGCCAGCTTTGGACTGTGCGGACTCGACTGCGTGCCGGCCGGGGAACTGGAACTCGGCGGGCGAGTCTTGAAGATTGCCGACGCGGCGCTCTATCGCAGCAAGCAGGCCGGACGCAATCGTGTCACCGCGACGCGCTACAACGGGCCGGGCGGCTGACAGCTGGCGAAAACTCACTCACCGCGACGCAAGCCCTTGCCGCCGCTCATCGTTTGACGGGCGACGTGCGCTCTGTCCACATGGTTATGCACAAATTCTGTGGATAAGTGTCGACGGTGGAAACGCTGCGGCGATTGTGTGAGACTGGCCGCCCTTCGCGCTTCGCAGGCACAAAGAGATGAAGAAAAGCGGCAGCGAACCGGCCAATCTTCCCGCAGAGCCCCTTGAGAGAGCACGACTGCAGGCCGAGGTCGCGAAGCAGCGAGTACGCATCGCGAAGGACGAGTTGAAGCGCGCGCGCAAGGGTCTCAAGGAGGCCAAGCGCGAGGCGAAGCGGGCGCGTAAGCAGTCCGCCGCCGCACGCAAGGCGTGGAAGCGCGTCCGCCGTGCACAGAAGAAGTCCGTCCCGGCGCCCGCGCGCAAGAGCCGTGGCAAGACCACGCTTGCTTCCTCGCGACATCCTGGCGTACGACGTCCCGCGCCGGCACGACTCACTTCCAAGGTACGAGGCCGCCGCGGCGCACGCCCTCGCCATGCAGCTCCCGCACGCTCACGACGGCCGCAGGGGCGCGCAAAGCGCGCCACCGTAGTGGTTGTCCCTGTCAAGCGCACGTCGCGGGTGCGCGCCGCTGCCGCAGCCGTGAGGCCCAAGGCCGTGGCAACCGCGACCGTGACGCAGCCTGCCGCGCCGCCGAGTCCGCCGGCCGAGGCGCCCGCCGACTTCGGCTTGCCCGGCACCGAGCGGGCGGCCTGAGACTCATGCCCGAGACTCCCGCGGATTCGGGGAGCGTCGCCGCGCCGCACGCGGCGCCCTCGAGCTCGCGCATGGTGGCGAGCTACCTCACCGACGTGGAGGAACTCCTCGAGGCGCAACGCTGGGATGCGGCGCTCTGCGAGGCCTACGATCTGCCGCGGATTGCGGTCGCACTCACCAACCCGACCCTGCAAAGCTCGGGCGAGCAGCAGAAGACCTGGTGCGAGCAGTGGATCCGACCCACGGACGATGAGGACGCAAGCGACGGCCTCGACTACGAGCGGGTCTATCGCGCCGTCTGCGAGCATCTCGAGCATCAGGATGCCGCCGAGCCGAAGTCGATTCCGGCACGTGCGCTGCGCCGGCTGCGTTTGCGGCGGCACGTGCGCACTGCTCCGCGAGGCTTCTACCCAGAGGCGCACGCGCCCGATGATCCGGAGACGAGCGAGAGCGTTCAGATCTGTGCGGCCCTCGTCGACGCTGCCCGCCGCTGGTACGCCCGCAGCGCCTGCCACAACACCATCGTGCAGGCCAATCTCACCAGGCTCGCCGTTCTGCGCTGAGCTGCGCGCTGCGGCCTTCCACCCAAGATGAAGCCGCAGGCCCACCGCATGCGCGGCATGCGGTCGCCCATCACGCCATCGACTGTTGCGCCTGAATAGCCGTTCAATGCGCCGCAGGGCGGCCGATCGCGCGCGTATCGACATGCGATTCGGCGTTTACCTTCATGTTCTACAGAGATATTTTCGTGATGCGGCGCGCTCTCTTGCTTCCGAAAAGACCTTGGCGGAAGATAAGTATCAAAGGGAGGGGGAAGTTGATTGAGTGAGCGTTCAATGACGCACTCAATGGGGCCTCAGCGCACGGCGTCGATGGAGCGCGGCGCGCGCCCGCCGCTGCGCGTCGGGGTCATACTCGCGCAACACTTCACCCTGTCGGCGTTTGCAGTCTTTATTGATCATCTGCGCCTCGCAGCGGACGAAGGCGACCGCAGCCGGCCGCTGCACGTGCAATGGTCGATCATGTCGAGTCGCGCGGAATCGGTGCCGGCGAGCTGCGGCGTGTCGCTCGAGCCGACCAGCGGATTCCTGTCGCCCGACGCTCTCGACTACGTGGTGGTCATCGGCGGCATTCTGCACGCAGGCCCCCAGGTCGACGAGGCGACCACGCGTTACCTGCGTGAAGTGGGCTCGACCAACGTGCCGCTCATCGGCATCTGTACCGGCAGCTTCGTGCTGTGCCGCGCCGGGCTGATGAAAGGACGGCGCTCCTGTGTCAGCTGGTATCACTACCAGGACTTTCTCGAGGCCTTTCCCACACACGAGGTCATCGCCGACCGGCTGTTCCTGGTCGACGGACTGCGCATCACCTGCGCCGGTGGGGCCGGGGCAGCGGCGCTCGCCACGTTTCTCATCGAGCAGCATCTCGGTCGCGCGCTCGCGCACAAAGCCAGCCAGGTGCTGCTGTTCGATCGCCCGCGCTTGGGCAGCGAAGCTCAGCCTCATCCGCCGATGTCGGAGGTGGTCACCGAGCCGCGCGTGCGCCGTGCGCTGCTGCTCATGGAACAGAACCTCGCGCGCCCGATCGCCATCGCGACGGTCGCCGCCGAGCTCGGGCTATCGGCCCGCCAGCTCGAGCGGCTGTGCCGGCAGCATGTCGGCATCGGACCCGCCTCGCTCTACCGCCAGCTGCGCATGCGCTACGCCAACTGGCTCATCGAGAACACCGACCGCTCGGTCACCGACATCGCCAACGAGGCGGGGTTCGCCGACTGCGCGCACTTCTCGCGCCAGTTCAAGGATGCCTACGGGCTCTCGCCTTCGACCCGGCGCCTGCAGCCGCAGCGCGCCGCGAATGGCGATGCGGCGCGCGCCCGGGTATTCGAATAGTTTGACGCGTCGATAGGGGATTCGACCATGCTTAAGCACCCTGCCCTCGCCCGCACCCATCGCTCGCAGATCTCGTGCGCCGTCGCGGCCATCCTCGGCGGCGCGGCGCTGGCCGCGCACGCGCAGGTGCAGCCCGCCGGCGGGGGCGGCGCGCAAGCGATCGAAACGAGCGGTGACGCGCTCGCCGAGATCACGGTGACCGCTCAGCGGCGTAACGAGCGCATGCAGGACGTGCCGATCGCGATGCAGGCGCTCACCGCGCAGACCCTGCAGCAGCTCAATGTCTCGACCTTGGACGATTATCTGCGTTATCTGCCCAACGTAACCTCGGCGAATAACGGACCCGGCCAGAACGAGGTCTTCATGCGGGGCTTGAGCGCGGGCTCGCAGGCGACCCAGGGCGGCGGCTCGACCGCGGCGTGGCCCAACGTCGCCATCTACCTCGATAACCAGTCAGGCCAGCTCCCGGGCCGCAATCTCGACATCTACGCCGCCGACTTGAACCGCATCGAGGTGCTCGAGGGCCCGCAGGGAACGCTGTTCGGCGCCGGCGCCGAGGCCGGTGCCATCCGTTACATCACCAATGAGCCGAAGCTCGATGCGACCGAGGCCAACGTCAGGGCCGGCTACGGCACCACCGCTCACGGCGATCCCAACAGCGACATAACCGGCGTGCTCAACCTGCCGGTGATCACCGGCACCTTCGGGGTACGCGCGGTGGTCTACGACGAGCGCCGCGGCGGTTACATCGACAACGTGCCGGGAACCTTCACGCGCAAGAACACCGACGTCGGCATCCACTACGCGGGCTACGCGGCCAATGCGTTGGGGCAGTGTCCGGATGGGCAGCCGAACGGCGGCTCCTGCGTCCCTCCGGGAAGCCCCGCGATCAACAACTACAACCTCGCCGGCCGCGCCATCAACCCGGTCACCTATGAGGGCATACGCGTCGAAGGCCTCTACAAGTTCAACGACAGCTGGGACCTGCTGATCAGCCAGACCTACCAGGACATGGAGTCGCAGGGCGTTTTCTATCAGCAGCCGAACGCCGCCGACGGAGCACCGCTCGCGCCGCTGCAGGTCACGCTGTTCAATGCCGCGCACGACCGCGACCGCTTCGAGAGCACCGCCTGGACGCTGAACGGGAAGTTCGGCGATCTCAAGGCTGTCTACACCGGCGGCTACCTGGTGCGCAACGTCGACCAGGTGGGCGACTACACCAACTACGCGCGCGGTGTGTTTGCCGACTACTACCAGTGCTATGGAGCGGGGGCCGGCACGGTGCCGACCTGCTTCTCCCCGAGCGCCACCTGGCGGGAGACCGAGCGCAACACGCACCAGCAGCATGAGCTGCGCCTCAGTACGCCCGATGACTGGCGCATCCGCGCAATCGGTGGCGTCTACTGGGAAGACAACAAGCTCTACGATCAGACGGCGTGGCTCTACAAGACCATGCCGCCGTGCACATCGAACGCGACGCCGGGCACGGCGGGCAACGGCAACACCGGCTGCCTGACGAACGTTGGCACCTTCCCGGGAACGACCGTGGTGAACGCCGGGGTGCAGAGCGACAACACCTCTTTCTATCAGGACCAGGTGCGCGAGACCAAGCAACTCGCGGAATTCGTATCTCTCGACTTCGATCTGGTTCCGAAGGTGCTGACGCTCACCGCCGGCACGCGCCATTTCCGCTTCGATAACTCCATGGCGGGCAGCGTGCTCTCGAGCTTCGGCTGCTACGAGGGCGGCGTGCCGCCCGGTGGCTGCCAGACACTGGCGTCCGGGTTGCCGAACTCTTACAACCTGGACGCGCAGCACCTGAAGGACAGCGAGTCGGGCTTCAAGAGCCGCGGCAACCTCAGCTGGCACGTGACACCCGACGTCATGGTGTATTACACATTCTCACAGGGCTTCCGCCCCGGCGGCTTCAACCAAAATCACATGGCCGCCGACGGCTCGGTGTTCAAATATGCGCCGGGCCCGGATGGGGTCAACCAGTTCGCCGTGCCCGGGTCCTACCAGTCCGATAAGCTGACCAACAACGAGATCGGCTGGAAGACCGAGTGGTTCGATCACCGCCTGCAGTGGAACGGTGCCATCTACCGCGAGGAGTGGGACAACGCCCAGGTCGCATTCTTCGACCCCGGGGTGACCGGCAACATCTTCTTCGATACCAACGGCCAGAACTTCCTCGTCAAGGGCCTCGAGACCTCGTTCGTTGCCCGTGTCGTGACCGGCCTCACGGTGCAGGGTGCGGCTTCGTGGAACAACAGTCAGCAGACCAACTCGCCGGCACTGATCGATGAGAACCCCGCCAGTGTGAATTTCGGTAAGGCGATCACCCAGGTCTGCTCCGGCGGCGTCTGCGCAGCGATCACCAATCCCTATGGTCCGATCGGTGCGCCGACCGCCAACTCGCCGCCGGTCCAGTTCAGCCTGCGCGCCCGCTATGACTGGAGCATCAACGGCTACACGCCGTTCATTCAGTTCGGCTTGACACACAGCGGTCATTCGTTCACGCAGGCAGGCGCGAACCCGACCTTCCTGCCCGGCAATGTCGTCACCAACTCCCGCGGGCGGTTCGAGAACCCCGCCTACAGCCTCTATGACGCCTCCTGCGGCATTGCGAAGGACAACTGGAACGCGAGCCTCTACGCGGAGAACCTCAGCAACTCGAACTCCAGCGTATTCGTCAGCACCGACCAGTTCATCGTCGAGCAGACGCCGCTGCGCCCGCGGGTCATGGGACTTACGATCGGGTACACGTTCTGACAGGGCGGCTCGGCGCAGCATAGCCAGTCGGCGGCGGCCGGCGCATCATGAGCGCCATGCCCGCCGCTGACCTGAAATCCTCGGTCGAGCTCGAGGTGGGACGCATCCGCTCTCTGCTGCGCGAACGCCAGTACGCGCATGCACTGCAGGCTGCCGACGCGCTGCGCACCCGGGTGCCCGAGAATCGCGACGTTCTCTACCTGCGCGCGCGCGCGCAGCGGCTCTCGGGTGCCACCGCGGCGGCCCTCGCCACCCTCGCCGATCTCGAGCGTCTGCATCCGCGCTTCAGCCGGCTGTATGAGGAGCGCGGCCTGTGCCATGTGGTACTGAAACAGGCGCCTGAGGCGCTGGACGCGCTGCAGCGGGCAGTGCGCATCAATCCCGCCCTGCCCGCGAGCTGGAGCATGCTCGAGGGCCTGTACCGAATGACCGGGCAGGCCGGGAACGCTGCCGCCGCCGCGGGTCACGTGGCAACGCTCAAGCAGCTGCCTGCCGAGGTGGTGACGGCGACCGGCCTCTTCTCGGACGGCGAGCTCGGGGCAGCGGAGGAGCTCATTCGCGCCTTCCTCCTGGGAAGCGGCCATCACGTCGAAGCCATGCTGCTGCTGGCGCGCATCGGGATCGAGCGCGGCGTGCTCGACGATGCGCAGCTACTGCTCGAGGGCGTGCTCGAGCTCGCACCGGACCACCAGCTGGCACGCGCCGACTACCTGCGGGTGCTCAACGAGCGTCATTTGTACCAGCAGGCTCAGGAGCAGGCGGAGAGGCTGCTGGCCGCCGAGCCTGCCCATCGCGATTTCCGCGTGATGCACGCGCTCACCTGCGTGGGCCTCGGTCAGCACGAGCGCGCCATTGAGCTCTACCGCGAGCTGCTCGACGGCGCGGCACAGCCCGCCGAGCTGCATCTGTCGATCGCCCACTCCCTGAAGACCCTCGGCCGCCAGGCGGAGGCCATCGCCGAGTACCGCGCGGCGGCGGCCTCCCGCACCGGCTTCGGCGATGCCTGGTGGAGTCTCGCCAACCTCAAGACCTATCGCTTCGAGGAGCGCGAGCTCGAGGAGATGCGCGCGGCTGAGGCGGCCGCCGCCACCCCGGACATCGACCACTTCCATTTGTGTTTCGCACTCGGCAAGGCGCTCGAGGACGCCGGCCAGTACCGGCAGTCCTTTGACTACTACGTGCGCGGCAACGCGCTGAAGCGCGCCGCAAGCCGATACCGGCCCGAGGTTACCGAGCTCAACACCCGGCTGCAAATCGAGGTGTGCACCAGCGCACTGTTCGCCCGCCATCGGGACAGCGGCGCGCCCGCCCCCGATCCCATCTTCATCGTGGGTTTGCCGCGCTCCGGATCGACGCTGATCGAGCAGATCCTCGCCTCCCACTCGGCGGTCGAAGGCACGCATGAGCTCGCCGACATTCCACGCACCGTGGCCGAGCTCAGGGGGCGCGAGGCCGAGTCCGACAGCCCGCGGTATCCGGCGGTGCTGACCGAGATGTCGGCGGGGGATTTTCGGCGCCTCGGCGAGAAGTATCTCGCCGACACGCGCGTCTACCGTAGCGGCAAGGTGCGCTTCATCGACAAGATGCCGAACAACTTCCGCCATATCGGTCTCATCCATCTGCTGCTGCCCAACGCGAACATCATCGACGCGCGGCGCGAGCCGATGGCCTGCTGCTTCGGGAATCTCAAGCAACTGTTCGCCAACGGCCAGGAATTCACTTACAGCATCGAGGACATCGCGCGCTACTACCGCACCTACCTCGAGCTCATGCGGCACTGGGATCGGGTGCTGCCGGGCCGCGTACTGCGCGTGCAGCACGAGGACCTGGTGGATGACCTCGAAGGCAACGTGCGGCGCATTCTCGAGCATTGCGGGCTCGCCTTCGAAAGCAGCTGCGTCGAGTTCTACAAGACCGAGCGCAGCGTGCGCACCGCGAGCTCCGAGCAGGTCCGTCAGCCGATCTATCGCGAGGGGCTCGACCAATGGCGGCATTACGAGCCGTGGCTCGAGCCGCTGCGCACGGCACTCGGGGACGCGCTCACGCGCTACCGCGAGTGAGCGTGCCTAGCGCTGACTGCTCTCCCAGGCGGGAGCGAAGTAGTACGGGGCTGCCGAAGGCGGCAGCAGTGCGCGGCCGCGGATGTGGTCGGCGGCCTTTTCCGCCAGCATGATGGTCGGCGCGTTGAGGTTGCCGGTGGTGATCGAGGGCATGATCGAGGAATCCACCACGCGCAGGGCCTGCGTGCCGATGACGCGCGCCTGTGCGTCCACTACCGCGAGTGGGTCCGACGCCCGGCCCATCCGGCAGGTGCACGAGGGATGGAAGGCGCTCTCGACCTTGGCGCGAATGAAGCTGTCGATCTGCTCATCGCTCTGTACGCTCTCGCCCGGCTGGATCTCCCGGCCGCGGTAGCGGGCGAAGGCCGGCTGCGCAAAGATCTCGCGCGTCAGGCGCACGCAGGTGCGCATCTCGACCCAGTCCTCGGGATGCGACATGTAGTTGAAGAAGACGCGCGGCTTCTCCAGAGGATCCCCGGACTTCAGGCGCACCCATCCCTTGCTCTGCGAGCGCATCGGTCCGACGTGCGCCTGGAAGCCGTGCTCGCGCGCGAGCGAGGAGCCGTCGTAGCTCACGGCCATGGGCAGGAAATGAAACTGGATGTCCGGGTAACGCACCCCGGCGCGGCTGCGGATGAAGCCGCCGGTCTCGAAGTGATTGGAGGCCCCGAGCCCGTCGTGACGCAGCAGCCAGCGCAGACCGATGAGCGCCTTGCGCCAGGGGTTCATCTCCGAGTAGAGCGTAACGGGCAGGCGGCTGGCCACCTGGAAATAGAATTCGAGGTGATCCTGCAGGTTCTCGCCGACTCCGGGGAGCTCGTGCACGAGGTTGATGCCGTGCTCCGCGAGCTCGGCCCGCGGTCCGATCCCCGATAGCTTGAGCAGCTGCGGCGAGTTCACCGGGCCAGCGCACACCAGCACTTCGCGCCGCACCAGCACCTCGTGCAGCGCCCCGCCCCGGCGGTAGCGCACGCCGACCGCGCGCCGCCCGTCGAAGAGAATCCGCGTGGCGAGCGCGTGCGTGCGTACGCCAAGGTTGGTCCGGTCCATCGCCGGCCGCAGGTAGGCGTTGGCGGCGCTGCAGCGCCGGCCGGCGCCAACCGTCATCTCGAAATAGCCGAGGCCCTCCTGCTGGAAGCCGTTCACGTCGGCGCTGAAGGGATAGCCTGCCTGCCGTCCGGCCTCGAGCCAGGCGGCGTGCAGAGGGTTCTCGAGCAGGCCGCGCCGCGTGGCGAGCGGTCCGTCCGCGCCGCGGTAGTCGTCACCCCCGCCCGCGCGGCTCTCGGCGCGCCTGAAGTACGGCAGTACGTCGCGGTAACTCCAGCCCGCCGCACCCTCGCTCTCCCAGCGCTCGTAGTCGAGCGCGTTGCCGCGCACGTACACCATGCCGTTGATCGAGGAGGAGCCGCCCAGCACCTTGCCGCGCGGGGTGTGCAGCCGGCGGCCGTTCAACTGCGGCTCACTCTCGGTGTAGTAGCCCCAGTCGTACTGCGGCATGTTCATCGGGATCGACAGCGCGCTCGGCATCTGGATCCAGATCGAGCGGTCGGAGCCGCCGTACTCGAGCAGCAACACCTGGTCGCGCCCGTCCTCCGTGAGACGGTTCGCGAGCACGCAGCCCGCGGAGCCCGCGCCGACGATCACGTAGTCGACGGTTTCCTGCGCCATCGCCGTCAGCCTGTCAGTACGGCGACTCGACGTCGCTCATGGCGACGTACACGCTCTTGAGCTGCGTGTAGTGCTCGATGGCGGCCCGCCCGTTCTCGCGCCCGAGCCCGGACATCTTCACGCCGCCGAAGGGCAGCTCGATGGGAGTCACGTTGTAGTGATTGATCCAGCAGGTGCCGGCCTGCAGCCGGGCAATGACGCGGTGGGCGCGCGTGAGATCGCGGGTGAAGACGCCGGCCGCAAGCCCGAACTCGGTGGCGTTGGCGCGCGCAATCACCTCGTCCTCGTCGGTGAACTCCAGCACCGACATGACCGGTCCGAAGATCTCGCAGCGCACGATGTCCATGTCGTCGTGACAGTAGTCGAACACGGTGGGCGCGACGAAGCAGCCGCGGACGAGCTCGCCGCCCGTCACCCGCGCGCCGCCGATGACGAGCCGTGCGCCTTGTGCGCGGCCGCGCGCGATGAAGCCGAGCACCTTCTCCATGTGCTGCGCCGAGATCAGGGAGCCGATCTGGGTGCGCGGATCGAGCGGATCGCCGACTCGCAGCGCCGCGGTACGCTCGCGCAGCCGCTCGACGAAGGCGGCGTGAATGCTCTTATGAACGAACACCCGCGTGCCGTTCGAGCACACCTCGCCGGCGGAGTAGAAATTCCCGAGCAGGGCGCCCGCGATGGCGTTATCGATGTTCGCATCCTCGAACACGATGAGCGGCGACTTGCCGCCGAGCTCGAGCGTCACCTGTTTAAGGGTCGCGGCCGCATCGGCCATTACGGCCTTGCCGGTACCGACCTCACCGGTGAGCGAGATCTTGCGGATACCGGGGTGTTGAGTCAGCAACCGTCCGGTCGCGGCGAAGCCCTGCACGACCTGGAAGACTCCCTCTGGCAGCCCCGCCTCGCGGTAGATCTCGGCGAGCTTGCCCGCCGTGAGCGGGGTGAGCTCGGCGGGTTTGAAGATCATGGCGTTGCCACAGGCGAGCGCCGGCGCGGACTTCCAGCAGGCGATCTGCAGCGGGTAATTCCAGGCGCCGATGCCCGCCACCACTCCCAGAGGCTCGCGCCGGGTGTAGCCGAAGGCTTTCGGTCCCAGGTCGATATGCTCGCCGGCAAGGCCCGCGGCAAGACCCGCGAAGTATTCGAGGCACTCCGCCCCCGAGATCACATCGACGGCGCCGGTCTCCTGGATCGGCTTGCCGGTGTTGCGTGTCTCGAGCTCGGCCAGCTCATCGTTGCGCTCGCGCAGCAGCCGTGCCGCGCGCTGTAGCACGCGGCCGCGTTCGGCGCCCGTCAGGGCCCGCCAGTGCTGCTGCGCCAGCCGCGCCCGTTCTGCGGCGGCGTTCACCTGCGCCGGGCCGTCCACCGCCAGCACCGCCAGCTGCGCGCCGGTCGCCGGATTGATGACACGAATCGCGTGCTCGGCGTCCGGCACCTGTTGCGGTGCCAGGTCCGCAGCGCTGTGGGCGCCGGCGGTGGTCGAGGAGCGCGCCAGCTCGCGCAGCCGGCCGTCCACGAACGCGGTGAGCAATGCCCGCGCGCTCTCGCTGTCGGCTTCCTGCCATTCGGACAGCGCGGCGCGCAGCCACACCCCGTCGATCATCGCCGCGATCATCGCCGCGAGGCTGCCGGCAGCCTCTCCCGGTATCATGCGCCGCAGGTCGCTGCGCAGGTTCGACAACATGCGCCGCTGATAGGCCGTCTGTACCCGCTTCAGTCCATCGAAATGCAGGACCTGACCCCAGAAGGCGAGCCAGGCGTTGCCCGTGCGCCGGTCGAAATTCTCCGGCCCGAGGTTGGCATCAATAACCGCCTGCACGCGTGCGCGCGGAGTGAGCGCGAGCGTGAATCGCTCGCGCATACGCACCGCTACCACGCGGGCGAGTGTGCGGAAGGCAGCCTCGAGGAGTCCGTCCTTGTCGCCGAAGTAGTGCGCGACGAGGCCCGGAGAGACCCCGGCTCGGCCGGCAATCTCCGCAAGAGTCGTCCCGACAAAGCCCACGGCGGCGAGACTGTCGATGGTCACTTCGATGAGCTGGGCGCGGCGGGCGTCTTCCAACTCATCACGCGGCACGGCGGAGGGGCCGCGCCGGGAGTCTCGGGAAGACATTGACTGCCTGTTCAATGTGGGACTCCGCCGGCCTCGCCGCGAGGACGGGGGAAGCCTGCCATAACGCCCCTCTACCCCCGCAACACCCCGTGGCAGCTCAGTGACTTGCCCGGGTTATGGTACTTGACACGTGATCGATTAAACGGCTATTCAAGCCTGGGGGATGATGAAGTCGGGTGCCGCTTCGGTCAAGGGTCGATGAAGAATCCCGACATCGAAAGGACAACCACGTGGCTGAGAGCAACGAGTCCACCGGGCGGACCGACACCGGCATGGAGCACTTCGGCTACAAGGAGTCGCTTGCCCGCAGCATCGGAGCGTTCGGCAGCTTCGCGGCGGGCGTGAGTTATATCTCGATACTTACCGGGACCTTCCAGCTCTTCTACTTCGGCTTCGGCACCGCCGGGCCGGCGTATCTGTGGTCCTGGCCGATGGTTCTCGTCGGTCAGCTGGCGGTCGCGCTGTGTTTCATGGAGCTCTCCGCCAAGTACCCGATCGCCGGGTCCGTCTACAACTGGTCGAAGCTCCTCGGCAGCCGCATCGTCGGCTGGTCCTCGGGCTGGCTGATGCTCACCGCGTCGATCGTCACCCTTTCGGCCGTGGTGCTGGCGCTGCAACTCAACCTGCCGCGGTTGTGGAGCGGCTTCCAGATCGTTGGCGATGGCACGGGCACCTACGACTTCGCCACGAACGCGGTGATCCTCGGCACGGTCCTCATCGTGTTCACGACCGTCGTCAATGCGCTGGGCGTGCGCTGGATAGCGATGATCAACAGCGCGGGCGTCTTCATCGAGCTGATCGCGGCCTGCCTCATAGCGATCTTCCTGGCGCTCAACATCAGACGAGGTCCCCAGGTTTTCTTCTCGATCGACGGTTGGGGCGCCGGCAAGGGCTGGGGCTACCTGGGCGACTTCCTGGTGGCCTCGCTGGCCTCCGGGTACGTCATGTACGGCTTCGACACCGCGAGCTCGCTCGGCGAGGAGACGCTGGAGCCGCGGCGCACCGCTCCCCGGGCCATTCTGCGCGCGATCCTCGCCTCCTTCGTCATCGGTGGCGCAATCCTTGTATTCGCGGTCATGGCGGCACCCGATCTGCGCAATCCGCAGATCGGCAGCGGCAGCGGCGGCCTGCAATACATCGTCGAGCAGGTGATGTGGGGACCACTGGGCAAGATCTTCCTGGTCTGCATCGTGGTCGCGGTAACGGTGTGCTCGCTGGCCGTGCATACCGCCGCCATCCGTCTGGCCTTTGCGATGGCGCGCGACAACGCGCTGCCCTTCGGGGAGAGGCTGGCACGGGTGAATACCGGGACCCAGACACCCATCGTTCCTGCCGTCGTGATCGGCGTGATCGCCGAGCTGATTCTGGTCCTCAACATCGGACAGCCGAAGATCTTCACGGTGCTGACCTCGATTGCCGTGATCATGATCTACCTGGCGTACCTGATGGTCACGGGCCCGATGCTGAAGAAGCGCCTGCAGGGGCAATGGCCCCCCACAGATCTCGCCGCTGATGGCTACTTCACGATGGGCAGATGGGGAATGTTGGTCAACATCCTTGCGGTGTCGTGGGGCGCGGGGATGGCGCTCAACCTGGCCTGGCCGCGCGAAGCCGTGTACGGCACACCCTGGTACAACACCTGGGGTGCGTTCGTTTATATCGCCGCGATCCTCGGAGCGGGCCTCGCCTGGTACGCCGTCAAGGGCCGACACCACATCGGCACGCTGGCCTCGCACTCGCTGGCCGCAGCTCCTCAATCACTGCCGGCGGAAGCCTGAGGCGATATTCGAGCTGCGGCATGTCGCGGCGGTTCAACCCCCTCGGCGCGCGGGTGCTCGTCTCTGGGGTGCGCGCGGCGCATGATCCGGTACCCGCGGTAAGGGCTCTGCGGAACCAACCATGACACCTTTCTCCGCGTTGTCGCTTCTCAGGCAGGGCTTGAGCGGCCAGCGCGGCTGGAAGCCGCAGTGGCGCAGTCCCGAGCCCAAGCCCGCCTATGACGCGATCATCGTCGGCGGCGGCGGCCACGGTCTCGGTACCGCCTACTACCTGGCGCGCGAGCACCGCCTCACCAATATCGCGGTGCTGGAGAAAGGCTGGATCGGCGGCGGCAATACCGGGCGCAACACGACCGTCATCCGCTCCAATTACCTGTTCGCCGAGAGCGCGGCGCTCTACGACCACGCGCTGAAGCTGTGGGAGGGCCTGTCGCAGGCCCTCAATTACAACATGATGTTCTCGCAGCGCGGCGTCATGATGCTGGCCCACACCGTGCACGACGTACAGGTGGCGCAGCGCCACGTGCACGCAAACCGCGCCGCCGGGGTCGACAACGAATGGCTCACGCCACGGGAGGCCCAGGCCTTCTGCCCGCCACTGAAGATTGACGACATCCGCTATCCGGTGCTCGGCGCGGCGCTGCAGCGGCGCGGCGGCACCGCGCGGCACGACGCGGTGGCCTGGGGCTACGCGCGCGGTGCCGACGCCCTCGGCGTCGACATCATCGAGAACTGCGAGGTCACCGGTATCCGTCTCGACCCGCACGGCGCGGTCGCCGCGGTCGATACCACGCGCGGCCCGATCCGCACGCAGCGCCTCGGCGTGGTCGCCGCCGGCCATACCAGCGTCATCATGAAGATGGCGGGCCTCGCTCTGCCACTCGAGAGCTACCCGTTACAGGCGCTCGTGTCCGAGCCCGTGAAGCCGGTGTTCCCGTGTGTCGCGATGTCGAACACCATTCATGCGTATATCAGTCAGTCGGACAAGGGCGAGCTGGTCATCGGCGCCGGTACGGACGCCTACACCTCCTACACCCAGCGCGGCGCGCTCTCGATCCCGAGCCATGCGCTCGAGGCGATCTGCGAGCTGTTTCCGATCTTTCGTCGCCTGCGCATGCTGCGTAACTGGGGCGGCATCGTCGACCTGTCGCCGGATCGCTCACCGATCATCGGCAAGACGCCGGTGCCCGGGCTCTACGTCAACTGCGGCTGGGGCACCGGCGGCTTCAAGGCGACGCCGGGCTCGGCGCACCTGTTCGCCTGGACTATCGCGCACGACGAGCCGCACCCGATCAACGCGCCGTTCACCCTCGAGCGCTTCCGCGACGGCACCCTGATCGATGAAGCCGCCGCGGCCGCCGTGGCTCACTGAAGCCGCCATGCTCCTCATCCAGTGCCCCTATTGCGGCGAGCGTCCCGAGCCAGAATTCGCCTACGCCGGGCAGGCACATATTGCGCGCCCGCCGCAACCGGCCACGGCGAGCATCGAGGAGTGGACGAGCTACCTCTACCAGCGAGACAACACCCGCGGCGTGCACGCCGAGCGCTGGCGGCACACCCGTGGGTGCGGGCGTTTCTTCAATGCGCTGCGCGACACCACCACCGACCGCTTTCTCGCGACCTACCGCGCAGGCGAGCGACCGCCGCAACTCCCCGGCGGCCGGCCGTGAGGATGGCGCTCGCATGATGGCGGGCCTGCGCACACCCTGCGGCGGACGGGTCGATCGCGCGCGTGCGCTCAACTTCCACTTCGACGGCCGCCCCTACCGCGGCCTCGCCGGCGACACGCTGGCCTCGGCGCTGCTCGCCAACGGCGTGCATCTGCTCGCCCGCTCCTTCAAGTACCACCGGCCGCGCGGCCTGCTCGCCGCCGGCGCCGAGGAGCCGAGTGCGCTCGTCACGGTGCGGCGCGATGCCGCGCGCTGCACGCCGAACCTGCGCGCGACGCAGCTCGAGCTCTACGAGGGTCTCGAGGCCTGGAGCCAGAACCGCTGGCCGGCCCTCGCCTTCGATCTCGGCGCCGTCAACGACCTGCTCGCACCCTTCATTCCGGCCGGCTTCTACTACAAGACCTTCATGTGGCCGCGCAGCGCCTGGCAATGGCTGTACGAGCCGCGCATCCGCGCAGCGGCCGGCCTCGGACGGGCACCGCAGCATGCGGATCCCGACCGCTACGCGGGCCGCTTCGCGCACTGTGACGTGCTGGTGATCGGCGCGGGTCCGGCCGGGCTCGCCGCGGCGCACGCGGCCGCCGCTGCCGGCGCACGCGTCGTGCTGTGCGACGAACAGAACGAGCCGGGCGGCACGCTGCTCTCCGAGCCGGCGGGAGACGCCGAGTCGCTCGAGGAACGGCCCGCCGGGCTCTGGCTCAGCGAGACCGTCAGCGCCCTCGGCCGCAACCCCCGGGTCACGCTCCTCACCCGCACCACCGCCTTCGGCTATTTCCCGCACAACCTCGTCGGTCTGTCGCAGCGACTCACCGACCATCTCGCCGCGCCTCACCCCGAGGCGCCGCGCGAGCGGCAGTGGCAGGTGCGTGCGCGGGAAGTGGTACTCGCGACCGGCGCCATCGAGCGGCCGCTGGTGTTTCCGGGCAATGACCGCCCGGGAATCATGCTCGCCGGTGCTGCACGCACCTGGCTCAATCGCTTTGGCGTGGTCCCCGGCACGCGCGCCGTCGTGGTGACGGCCTGCGACGAGGCGTACCGCGCGGCGCTCGACCTCGAGCGTGCCGGCGTCGACATCGCGTGCATCGTCGACGTGCGCGCCAGCGCCGCGGACGGCTGGGCGCGCCTGGCGCGCGAGGCCGGCGTGAGCGTGCTCCACGGAGTCACCGTGCTCGGCACCGAGGGGCGGCGCCGCGTCTCGAGCATCGAGGTCGCGCGCCTCGAGTCGGGCCGGGTGGTCGAGGCCGCCACTCAGCCATGCGATCTCGTGCTGATGTCGGGTGGGCTCACTCCGAGCGTGCACTTGCATTCGCAGTCGCGCGGCAAACTCGTCTGGGACGAGCGCCTCCAGGCATTCCTCCCGGGCGAGCCGGCCGAGCATTCGCGCAGCGCCGGCGCCTGCCGCGGAATCTATGCGCTCGATGCGGCCTTCGCCGACGGTGCGGCCGCTGGCGCCGCTGCGACCCGCGACGCTCTCGCGCCCGGGCGCACGGGCGTGCACGCCGGCGCCCCGGCGGTCGGCGATCGTACGCCGCCGGTCGCGACCGCGGCCGCAACGGACGGCTTTGCGGGCGCCTTGCCCCAGCCGCGGCGCGCGCGCTCCCGGGCCTTCGTCGACTGGCAGAACGACGTCACGACCAAGGATCTGGCGCTCGCGACGCGCGAGGGCTTCCGCTCGATCGAGCACGTCAAGCGCTACACCACGACGGGCATGGCGACCGACCAGGGCAAGACCTCGAACATCAACGCCCTCGGCATCGTCGCGCGCGCCCTCGACAAGAGCATCCCCGAGGTCGGGTTCACTACCTTCCGCATGCCGTACACACCGGTCACCTTCGGCAGCTTCGCCGGAGTGGCGCGGGATGAGCTCTTCGACCCGGCCCGCCTGACGCCGATGCACGGCTGGGCCGCGGGTCACGGCGCGGTGTTCGAGGACGTGGGCCTGTGGAAGCGCGCGCGCTACTTTCCGCGCAGCGGCGAGGGTCTGCACGCGGCGGTGGCGCGCGAGTGCCGTGCGGTGCGCGGCGGCTGCGGCATCTTCGACGCCTCGACGCTCGGCAAGATCGAGGTTGTGGGGAGCGACGCCGTGACGTTCATGAACCGCATGTACGTCAACGCCTGGGACCGGCTCGCCGCCGGCCGCTCGCGTTATGGCGTGCTGTTGCGCGATGACGGATTTGTCTACGACGACGGCGTGGTGGCACGCCTCGCCGCGGAGCGCTTCCACGTGACCACCACCACCGGCGGGGCGCCGCGGGTGCTGGCGCTGATGGAAGACTACCTGCAGACCGAGTGGAGCGATCTCAACGTGTGGCTCACCTCCACCACTGAGCAATGGGCCGTGATCGCGGTACAGGGCCCGGCGGCGCGCGCGGTGCTCGCGGGGCTCGTCGACATCGACATCTCGGCGCAGGCCATGCCACATATGAGCGTGGCGGACGGGCACATCTGCGGGGCGCCGCTGCGACTCTTCCGTGTGAGCTTTACCGGCGAGCTCGGCTTCGAGGTCAACGTTCCGGCGGATTTCGGCAGCGCGGTGTGGGAGGCGATCTGGGACGCAGGTCTGCCGCACGGCATGACGCCCTATGGCACCGAGGCGATGCACGTGCTGCGCGCTGAAAAAGGCTACATCATTGTGGGCCAGGAGACCGATGGCACGGTCATCCCGTCCGATCTTGGCCTCGACTGGACGATCGGCGAGGCAAAGCCGGACTTCGTGGGCAAGCGCTCGCTGGCACGGCCGGACATGGTGCGGACGGACCGCCGGCAACTGGTGGGCCTGCTGGCGCCCGAGTTGCTGGAGGAAGGTATGCAGATCGTCTCCGACCCGAACGCTCCGATCCCCGTGCCGATGCTCGGCCATGTCACGTCGGCCTATTGGAGCGAGACGCTGCGCCGTCCGATTGCACTGGCGCTGATCGCCGGCGGCCGTGCACGGGTCCGGCAGACGCTGTATGCGCACAGGCCGGGCGGCAGCATCGCGGTGCGCGTCACGACGCCGGTGTTCTATGATCCGCAGGGCGCGCGGCTGCATGGCTGAGCGCCGTCATCCGCTGGAGGCGTTGGCTGGACATTCGCCGCACTGTGCCGCGGTCACACTGGAAACTGTCCCCGCCATGACTCGGATCATTGTTCGTGCAGACCACGCGGCGGCGGTAGCGATCGGTGATGCGCTGGGCGTGGCATTACCGACCGACCCTTGCCGGAGCAGCCGCGCGCCGGATCGCGCGGCACTGTGGCTCGGGCCGGACGAGTGGCTGGTGCTTGCGGACGCGGGAGCGGCGCTGCCGGTGACCCATCCTGGCGCCGCCATCGTGGATGTATCGCACCGCGACACTGCGTTTGCCGTCTCCGGCCAGCGCGCCACCTGGGCGATCAATGCGTTCTGCGCGCTGGACCTGCATCTTTCCGCATTCCCGGTGGCAGCGTGCGCGCGCACCGTGCTCGGCAAGGCCGAGATCGTGCTCTGGCGCATAGCGGAGAAAAATTTCCACATCGAGGTGTCGCGATCCGTCGCGCCCTATGCCTGGTCCTGCCTGGAGGAGGCGCGACGCGAGTTCCTCGGCTGACGCGGCCCGTGCTAGACTGCCGCAAATGCAAGCAGCGGAGGAAACATGGATTTCAAGGGCAAGGTCGCGCTGATCACCGGCGCCGGCAACGGCATAGGCCGCGCCACCGCTGTCGGCTTCGCCCGCGACGGCGCCAAGGTCGTGGT
>DASXKA010000055.1:0-7099 GCA_036497085.1 Steroidobacteraceae bacterium
GATGCGGATCGTTCGACCCAGAGCCTCCCCGCCGGCAAAGTTGCGCTGTACGAATGCCGAGTCGACGATAGCAACCAGCGCGTGCTCACGCACTTCCTGCTCGCTGAAACCGCGGCCCTTGAGGATCGGCGCGCGCATCAAAGCGAAGTAGTTCGCCTGCGTCTCCGGACAAAAGCGCATCTCGGCCCAATGGGTGATGTCGTTGTCCTGCGAGCCGATGGGTTGGTAGTGCACTGCCTCCCAGCCGAAGCCCACCGGATTGCACTCCGTCAGGGTCATCTCGCGAACCTCAGGCAGCTGCCTGATGCGGTCGGCGAATCTGAGGACGAAGCCTTCGAAAGTCGCCCGGTCCGTATTCATGTTGATGCCGGTCATCAACAGGTGCTCCCGCTCGAACCCGAGGTTCTCGTGCAGCGCCGCCCGCGCACTGCGCAGCAGCAGACCCGATCCCACGAGCAGCACCGCGGTCAGCGTGACCTGAGCCACGCTCAGCCCGGTGCGCAGCATCTGGATTTCGCGCGTCGCGGTTTGCCGCGTGCCACCGATCTGCATCGACTGCTGTGTCTTGCCGCGGCGGCGTTCCATCCAGCGGGCGCTCGCGGCCATCGACCCGCCGAGCAGCAGGCTGAGAAGGAGCGCGAAGCCCATATTCGGCGCATCGAGCTGTAATGCATACGGGGAGCTGAGGTCAAAAATCTGAAAGTGGTTGACGAGCGCGAACTCCAGCGGGACGAGCGCCAATGCGAGCGCCAACGACACGCCGGCGATGACGAAGGCATCCTGGTAATGCAGCCGCAGAATTCGCCGTGGCTCTGCGCCAATGGCGAGCATCAGGGCGGATTCGTGCGCCCGACCCGCCAGGCGAGCAACGTACAGATTGCCTACGTTGCTGACCGTGATCAGCCACAAGCCGAGCGCAGCGCCCAGCAGAGAAAGGAGGATCAGCTGCAGCTGAGGCCATGTCCACACCGCTCGCAGGGGACTTGCCAGCAGCTGTATGTCATGCGCGTACGGACTGTTGATGACCTCCGGGGCATTGTCCGCGATTGCCGTCATCCGCCGGCCGGCTTCGGCGCGGCTCACACCCTGCGCGAGCCGAGCAATGATCGCCACCCCGCCCCCGCGCATCCCAGCACTAGCGGCGAGAGCCTCCGGCGTGTAGAGGACCGGCAGCCAGAACACGGTCCCGGGGAACAGAGAGTGGGGAGGCAGTACGCCGATGATCTGGTACTGACCGGATTGCAGCTCGAGGACCTGGCCGATCGCGGCCGCGGCGCTCCCATATCGCTCGGAGGCATACGCCGCAGCCACCAGGATCCGGTGCGGACTTCGTGCCGCCGCGTCGGCCGCGTCGGGTAGCCGGCCGGCGATGGGACGCATCTCCAGGAGCGCAAAGACCTCCGGCTCTATGAATACGCTGTGAAGCTCGGTCGGCTCCGCCCCGGGGCCATTCGGTACCCACTCCAGGCTGAAGGAGAGGCTTCCAAAGCGCCGGAGGATCTCGGGGTGGTGCGCCAAGTAGTGCACCTGCTCGCCCCCAATCCTGCCGTCGGTCATGTTCTCCTTGATCATGTGAACCTGTACCGTGACCAGCTGATCGGGTTCGGCATAGGGAAGCGGCCGGTAGAAGATGTCGATGACGAGCGCGAACAGGCCGGTCGCCACGGCCACCGTAAGTGCCAGCAGTACTACGGCCGTCAGACCGAAGCCCGGCGAGCGCAGGAGCCGCCGCAGGCTGTAGCCGAGATCGCTCAACCAGCCACTCATCGAAGAGCTGCCGCGCGGCGCTGCTCGTCCACGACGCGCCCGTCGAACAGGCTGACGCTCCGCTCGGCATAGTCGGCGTAGCGGGGATCGTGAGTCACCATGCACAAGGTCGAGCCGGCGCGATGCAAATCGCGCAGCAGCCCCATCACCGACTCGCCGTTGACGGAATCGAGATTGCCGGTCGGCTCGTCGGCCAGAATGATCGAGGGCGCTCCGACCAGTGCACGCGCGACCGCCACGCGCTGCTGCTGGCCGCCGGAAAGTTGTGCCGGGTAGTGCTTCAGGCGGTGGGACATGCTCACGCGCTCGAGCGAGTCGAGCGTGCGGCGACGGCGCTCGGCTGCGCTCACGCCGCCCCGCAGGCGCAAAGGCAGCTCGACGTTCTCATAGACGGTCAGATCTCCGATCAGATTGAAGGCCTGGAAGATGAAGCCGATGTCGCGGCTCCGTCGCTTCGCGCGCTCGATGCCGTCGAGACTCTGCACGGCGACGCCATCGAGCAGGTATTCGCCGGAACTCGGGGAATCCAGCAATCCCAGAATTCCAAGTAGCGTCGACTTGCCGCAGCCCGACGGGCCGGTGATCGACACGAACTCCCCGCTGCGGATTTCCAGGTGCACGCCGGAGAGGGCGTGCGTCTCCAGATCGTCCGTGTAGTAGATCTTGGCAATCTGCTCGAGTCGGATCATCGGAGCGGAGTCGCTGTTTGATTCGGCATGAACAGGCATGTTCGATCTCTTTCTATTGCAAATGAATCACATCGTTTCCGTCGTAGGCGGTCATATCCGAAAGAATCACGCGATCACCCGGAGCGAGCCCCTGCAGGATCTCGACGTTCGTTGACGAGGTGCGCCCTAATCTCACCGCCAGGCGCCGGGCGTGGCGTCCGTCGGGGTCGAGCCGGAAGAGCCGCAGCGTCGCACCGTCACGGGCAGCAACCGGTCGCGGCATATACAGCACGTTGGGCAGCCGATCGATCTCGATCGTGCCATCGACCGACAGATCGGCCCGCGCACCGGCCGGCAGCGGTCCGAGCAGTTCGACGTCGACCTGCACGGCGTTGTGCACCACCGCCGGGTCGACGCGCTCGACCCGGCCTGCCACCAGGCCGACACGTGTGTCGATGGAGACCTTCTGCCCCACCTGGATGTCCTTGGCCTCGATCTCGGATACGTTGAGCTCGGCGCGCAACGCTCCGGGACGGGCGACGCGCGCGAGATTTCCGCCGGCGACCACCTGTGCCCCCTCCTGCACGGCGATCGATTGCACGATCCCCTCGGTGCCGGCCCTTACATTGAGGGCGTCGACCTGTTGTTGCCGCAGACTGAAGGTATCCTCGAGCTGCGCTACGCGCGCCCGGTCCGCCTCGAGCTGTGCGTGCTGGGTTTCACGGAACTTGGCGATGCGCTCCTTCTGCAGGCTGAGGAGCGTGCGCTCCTGTTCCGCATTGAGCTGATATTCGCGCATGGTCAGTACAGCAATGCTACCGAATTGCTTGAGCTGCTCGCCCGCCTGCAGCTTGGCGGCGGCGAGCTCGTTGGCCGCGCTCAGCTGCGCTTCCGTGGCCTTGAGATCCAACAGCTGGCTCTCCGCGGTCATGGCCCGAGCCGCGTTATCGGCCTTGGCGGCCGCCAGCGCCGCGTGCGCCGCCCGCAGCTCGGAGCGCAATTCGGGGTTGCTCAGCTCGACGAGCACTGTGTCCGCGCCGACCGGGGCACCTGGGCGCACGAGAATGCGGCTGACAGCGGCAGCGGTCGCCGCAGTGACCCAGCGGATTTCACGCGGTGCCAGAACCCCCTGCGCCCGCGCCTCACGCAACATCTCGCCCCGTTGTACGCGGTCGATCCAGAGCCTTTCACGCTCCACGGACGGTACGGCGATTCCCCAGGTGCCCAACAGGGTGATGAGACCCAGGGCAGCGGAAACAAGCGCCGTACCCACGCTCCAACGCAGACGGCGCTTGCGTCGCAGGAGGTCGGGGCGCTCGATATCCATGTCCATCCATGTGCAGAGTTCGTGCCACGGGACGGACGCGCGTGCAATCAATCAGTTAGGCATTCCGGATCGGCCGGGGGCGGGAGAAGTGTTCGAATCTGAAAAGACACTGTCCGAAATCGCACAAAGAACGGGGTTGTGCGCGTCTGCACTCTCAGGGCTCGTAACCGAGACTGGCCGACAGCCAGCGCTGCGCCTCCGCGAGCGTCATCCCTTTGCGCCGCGCGTAATCCTCGACCTGCTCGCGGTCGATCTTGCCGAGCGCGAAGTAGCGCGACTCGGGGTGTGCGAGGTACCAGCCGCTCACAGCCGCCGTCGGATACATGGCGTAGGACTCGGTGAGCCGGATCCCGGCGTTGCGCTCGACGTCGAGCAGCTTCCAGAGCTTGGCTTTCTCGGTGTGCTCGGGGCAGGAGGGATAGCCCGGTGCCGGGCGGATGCCGCGGTATTCCTCGCGCACCAGCTGCTCGTTGGTAAAAGTCTCGGCCGCCGCGTAGCCCCATAGCTCGCGGCGCACGCGCTCGTGGAAGTGCTCGGCGGCGGCCTCGGCGAGCCGGTCGGCGAGCGCCTTCAGCATGATGGCCGAATAGTCGTCGTGGGAGCGCTCGAAGCGCGCCACGTGCTCCTCTATCCCGACGCCCGTGGTGACCGCAAAGGCGCCGAACCAGTCGCGCACGCCGCTCGCCTTGGGCGCGACGTAGTCGGCCAGACACTCGTGCGGCTGGCCGTCGGGCTTGCCCTTCTGCTGGCGCAGGAAGTTGAGGGTCGTGAGCAGCTCAGCGCGCGACTCGCCGGCGTAGATCTCGACGTCGTCGCCGACCGAGTTCGCGGGGAAGAGTCCGACCACCGCGTTCGCCGTGAGCCAGCGCCCCACGATCAGCTCCTTCAGCATGCGGCGCGCGTCGGCGTACAGGTTGCTCGCGGCCTCGCCCACCTTCGGGTCGGTGAGAATGTCGGGAAACTTGCCGGAGAACTCCCAGGCATTGAAGAACGGCATCCAGTCGATGTAGCCGAGGAGCTCGCTGAGGGGGTATTCGGCGAAGCGCTGTACACCGGGGAGGCGCGGCTGCGGTGCCGCATAGGCCGGCCACTCGATGCGGCGGCGATTGGCGCGCGCCGCGGCGAGCGTGAGCTCCGGCACCTTGACCTTCTTGCTGGCGTGCTGCTCGCGGCGGCGCTCGTGCTCGGCACGCACCTCGGCGATGAAGGCGGCGCGTGCCCTCGGCGAGCTCAGCGTCTGGCACACGCCCACCGAGCGCGAGGCGTCCTTCACGTACACCACGGCGCCGGAGTATTGCGGCGCGATCTTCACCGAGGTATGCGCCGGGGAAGTGGTGGCGCCGCCGATCAGCAGCGGCAGCGCGAAATCCTGCCGCTGCATCTCGCGCGCGACGTGCACCATCTCATCGAGCGAGGGCGTGATGAGCCCCGACAGACCGATGAAGTCGACCTGCTCGCGCCGCGCGGTCTCGAGAATCTTCTCGCACGGCACCATGACGCCGAGGTCGATGACCTCGTAGTTGTTACACTGCAGCACCACGCCGACGATGTTCTTGCCGATGTCGTGCACGTCGCCCTTGACGGTCGCCATGACGATGCGGCCGTTGGAGCGCCGCGCGCCCGCGTCCTTGCTCTTCTCGATGAACGGCACCAGATGCGCAACCGCGCGCTTCATCACGCGGGCACTCTTGACCACCTGCGGCAGGAACATCTTGCCGGCGCCGAACAGGTCGCCGACCACGTTCATGCCGTCCATGAGCGGCCCTTCGATGACCGCGAGCGGCCGCTCGGCGGCGAGGCGCGCCTCCTCGGTGTCCTCGATGACGAAGTCGTCGATCCCCTTGATGAGGGCATGCTCGAGGCGCTTGCCCACCGGGAGCTTGCGCCACTCGAGATCCTCGCGGCGCCGCGCGCCGCCCTCGCCCTTGTAGCGCGCGGCGATCTCCAGCAGCCGCTCGGTGGCGTCGGTGCGCCGGTTGAGCACCACGTCCTCGCAGGCCTCGCGCAGCTCCGGCGACAGCTGCTCGTAGACGCCCAGCTGCCCGGCATTGACGATCCCCATGTCCATGCCGGCGGCGATGGCGTGATAGAGAAATACCGAGTGCATCGCCTCGCGCACCGCGTCGTTGCCGCGGAACGAGAACGACACGTTGCTCACCCCGCCCGACACCAGCGCATGCGGCAGCTCGCGCTTGATGCGGCGCGTGGCCTCGATGAACGCCACCCCGTAGCCGTTGTGCTCCTCGATGCCGGTCGCGATCGCGAAGATGTTCGGATCGAAGATGATGTCCTCGGCCGGGAAGCCCGCGCGCTCGGTAAGAATGCGGTAGGCGCGCGCGCAGATCGCGACCCGCCGCTCGAGCGAGTCGGCCTGGCCCTGCTCGTCGAAGGCCATGACGACCGCGGCGGCGCCGTAACGGCGCACCGCCCGCGCGTGCGCAACAAAGATCTCCTCGCCCTCCTTCAGGCTGATCGAGTTGACGATCGCCTTGCCCTGCACGCACTTCAGGCCCGCCTCGAGCACCGACCACTTGGAGGAGTCGATCATCACCGGCACGCGCGCGATGTCGGGCTCGGACGCCACCAGATGCAGGAAGCGCGTCATCGCGGCTTCGGAGTCGAGCATGCCCTCGTCCATGTTGACGTCGATGACCTGCGCGCCGCTCGTGACCTGCTGGCGCGCCACCTCGAGCGCCGCCGGGTAGTCGCCCGCCTCGATGAGCTTGCGGAATTTGGCCGAGCCGGTGACGTTGGTGCGCTCGCCTACGTTGACGAACAGACTCTCGTCGTCGATGTTGAGCGGCTCGAGCCCGGAGAGGCGGCACTTGACCGCTTGCGGCGCGACGCGCCGCGGCGCCTGGCCCGCGACCCCTTCCCCGATCAGGCGGATGTGCTCGGGCGTAGTGCCGCAACAGCCGCCCACGATGTTGACCAGCCCCGACTCGGCGAATTCGCGCAGGATGCCGGCGGTCTCTCGCGGCGCCTCGTCGTACTCGCCGAAGGCGTTGGGAAGCCCGGCGTTCGGATAGGCGCAGACGAAGGTATCGGCGACGCCCGCGAGCTCCTCGATGTAGGGGCGCAGCTGCGCGCCTCCGAGAGCGCAGTTGAGCCCGACAAAGAGCGGCTCGGCGTGCCGGATCGAGTTCCAGAACGCCTCCGGCGTCTGCCCCGAGAGGATGCGGCCCGAGGCATCGGTGATTGTGCCGGATATCGCCAGCGGCACGCCGGTGCTGATCTCGTCGAGCAGGGTGAGCGCCGCATAGATCGCCGCCTTGGCGTTCAACGTGTCGATCACCGTCTCGATGAGGAGCAGATCGACTCCGCCCATGACCAGCGC
>DASXKA010000056.1:0-6189 GCA_036497085.1 Steroidobacteraceae bacterium
GTACCTGCGCGCGCGCGGGCCGCTGCCGACCGCGGTGAGCTACGCCTGGCCGCGGCGCTTCCACGGCGCCGCGGCCCGCACCTTCGTCTCCAGCGCCAGTCTGCGCGAGCAGCTGTCCGCACGCGGCTTCAAGGCGCTGCACCTGTGGCGCCGCGGCGTGGACCTCAAGCGCTTCCGGCCCCAGGCGCCGCACCCGCTGTTGAAGGATCTGCCGCGGCCGGTGATGGCGTGTGTCGGTCGGCTCGCGGTGGAGAAGAACCTCGAGGCCTTCCTGCGCCTGGACCTGCCCGGAACCAAGCTCGTGATCGGCGACGGTCCGGCGAGTGCGGCCCTGCGCGCCGCCTATCCGCGGGCGCTCTTCACCGGCTACCGTGTCGGGGCGGAACTGACACAGCTGATCGCCGGGGCAGACGTTCTGGTGTTTCCCAGCCTCACGGACACCTTCGGGCTCGCGATGATCGAGGCGCTCGCCTGCGGCGTGCCGGTCGCGGCCTTCCCGGTCCCGGGTCCCATCGACGTCCTGGAGGCGGACGTGACCGGGGTCATGCACCAGGATCTGTCGCTGGCGATCGCGGGCGCCCTGAAGCTCGATCGGCGCGTGTGCCGCGAGCGCGCCGCGGCCTTTACCTGGCAGGCGGCCACCGCGCAGTTCCTCACGGGACTCGAGCCGATCCCGACGCCACTGCGCGCGAGGCTGGCCGTGAGCCGCAGTTCCGCTATCATCGCCCGCATTACGGCGCGCTGGCAGACGAGCGCCGGAGACGTCAACTGATGGAAACCGCGGACCTCAGCCACCACATCTCGCGGCGCTTCAACGAGGATCTCGAGCGCGTGCGCAGCAAGGTGCTCGGCATGGGCGGCTTCGTCGAGCAACAGCTGCAGAAGGCGATCACCGCGCTCGTGGAGGGCGACAGCTCCCTCGGGGAATCGGTCGCGATGGACGATCACCAGGTGAACAACATGGAGGTCGCCATCGACGACGAGTGCAGCCGCATCCTCGCGACGCGGGCGCCGGCGGCCGGCGACCTGCGCGTGATCGTCGCGATCATCAAGACCATCACCGACCTCGAGCGCATCGGGGACGAGGGCGAGAAGATCGGCTACATCGCCTCGCGGCTCGCGACCATGGAGAGGCCGGCCGACAAATACCGCGAGATAAAGCATCTCGGGCGCGTGGTATCGGAGATGGTGCACGATGCCCTCGACGCCTTTGCGCGCATGGACGTCGACTCGGCGCTGCGAGTCGCACGGCAGGACCGGCTGGTGGACGAGGAATACGAGGCGATCCAGCGCCAGAGCATCACCTTCATGATGGAAGATCCGCGCACGATCCGTCGGGCGCTCGATGTCATGTGGGTAGTGCGCGCGCTCGAGCGCATCGGCGATCACGCCAAGAACATAAGCGAGTACGTCATCTACATGGTGCACGGCAAGGACATCCGCCACACTTCGCTCGACGACGTCGAGCGCGAGCTGCGCGCCGGCTCGGGTACGGCGGGTATAGCACCGTAGCTCATCACCCTGCGGCACAGCGCCGATCCGGTAAACTGACCGGGTGTCACGCCGCCGCCTCGTCAACATCGCCGGGTTCCTGGTGTGCGCAGGCCTGATGGCCTACGCGCTGCACGCGCAATACGACCTGGGACTCGAGCCCTGTCCGCTGTGCATCTTTCAGCGCATCGGGGTCGTCCTCATGGGCGTTACCTTCCTCGCCGCCGCACTCCATCATCCGCGCGGGCGCGGCTGCTACGCGTACGCCGGGCTGGTCGTGCTCTTTGCGCTGCTCACCGTGGCCATCGCGGCGCGGCAGCTCTACATCCAGAGCCTGCCGCCTGGAAGCCTGCCTTCCTGCGGGGCGCCGCTCGAGATGATGATGCGCTTCATGCCCGTGACCGAGGTGGTCCGCAGGGTGCTGAGCGGGAGCGGCGAGTGCGGTGAGGTCAACTGGACCTTCCTCGGGCTCGCCATGCCCGCCTGGGTGCTCATGTGGGCGGTGCTGCTCGGCGCCGCGGGCGCCGTTGCCAACTTCAGGTCAGAAGCTTCCGTAATACGTTGAGGTACATGCGCTCGAGCGCCTCGACGTCGGCAACCCGCACACACTCGTTGACCTTGTGGATCGAGGCGTTCACCACCCCGAGCTCCACCACCTGCGCCCCGAGAGGGGCGATGAAACGCCCGTCGGAAGTACCCCCGCCCGTTGAGAGATGAGGCCTGGCTCCCGTCACCTGAGCCACGGCATCGCCGACCGCGTCCGACAGCAGGCCCGGCGCGGTATAGAACGGCTCGCCCGACACGTACCACTCGATCGTATGGCGCACGCCGTGCTTACGCAGGATCTCCTCGACCTTGCTCTTGAGCTTCTCGAGCGTCTGCACGGGGGAGTAGCGCAGGTTGAAGCGCGCCTTGAGCTCCCCGGGGATCACGTTCGGAGCGCCCGTGCCGGCGTTGAGGTTCGAGACCTGGAAGGTGGTTGGCTGGAAATGCTCGTTCCCCCCGTCCCACACATGCCGCGTGAGCTCGGCGAGCGCCGGCGCCAGCGTGTGCACCGGATTCTCCGCCAGCTGCGGGTAGGCCACGTGCCCCTGCACGCCGTGCACCGTGAGCCGCCCGCTGAGCGAGCCCCGCCGCCCGACCTTGATCGTGTCGCCGACCGTGGCCTCGCTCGAGGGCTCGCCCACCACGCACCAGTCGATGCGCTCGCCGCGTCCGGCGAGTGCCTCGGCTACGCGCTTCGTGCCATCAACCGAGGGGCCTTCCTCGTCGCTCGTAATGAGAAAGGCGATCGAGCCGCGGTGTCGGGGATGGCTGCGGACGAATTCCTCGGTGGCGGTCACCATGGCCGCCAGCCCCGTCTTCATGTCCGCCGCCCCGCGCCCGAAAAGGAGCCCGTCGCGGACGGTCGGCACGAACGGGTCGCTCCGCCACTCCTCGAGCGGGCCGGTGGGGACCACATCCGTATGCCCGGCGAAGCAGAGGACCGGCGCGGCCACGCCCCGCCGGGCCCAGAGGTTCTCGACGCTTCCGTAGCGCAGCGCCTCGACCGCGAACCCGAGGGCCCCCAGCCGCTCGCCGATCAACTGCTGGCAGCCCTCATCCGCTGGTGTGACGGAGCGGCGTGCGATCAGGTTTTGGGCGAGCTCGAGGGCTTGGGACATCAGCGGCAAGGACTTGAGCGGTTCGCGTTTATACGGCGAGGCGGCCGGTCGGGCAAGCCGTGCGGCTGTCACGACCGTGAAAACTCCCCCGGCAAGACTAGCGCTCTTGCCACCTGGGGGCGGCTGACGGGTCCTGTCATCGAAGCGTCACATTATTGTCATCTAATTCGCGCGTCCGGCGGGACCGCTGTGCGCTCCCCCCTTTTTTGAAGGAGTGAAAACATGAATTTGCAGAGATTCCAGCGGGTGCTCTTGGCGCTGCTCGGCGCCATTGCCGGTTCGGGCGCCGTACGGGCGGCCGATATCTCGGGTGCCGGAGCGACCTTCCCTTATCCCATCTATTCGAAGTGGGCGGATGCCTATAGGCAGCAGACCGGAGTCGGGCTCAACTACCAGTCGATCGGTTCCGGTGGCGGGATCAAGCAGATCAAGGCAAAGACCGTCACCTTTGGCGCCAGCGACATGCCGCTGAAGCCCGAGGACCTCAAGGAGGCGGGCCTGGTGCAGTTCCCGATGATCATCGGCGGCGTCGTACCGGTGGTGAATCTGAAGGGCGTGCAGGCCGGGCAGATAGTGCTGAGCGGTGCGCTCGTAGCCTCTATCTATATGGGTGAAATCACCAGGTGGAACGACGCGCGCATCCAGAAACTGAATCCGAAGCTCGCGCTGCCCGCTACCACCATCGCGCCGATCTACCGCTCGGACGGCTCGGGGACGAATTTCCTCTTCTCACACTACCTGTCGCAGTCGAGCCCCAAGTTCAAGGAGACGATTGGCGAGAACACCTCGGTGCAATGGCCGAGCGGGATCGGCGCCAAGGGCAACGAGGGCGTGGCGAACATGACCGCGCAGACCGATGGCGCGATAGGCTACGTCGAGTACGCCTACGCCAAGCAGACCAAGATGGCCTACTGCGACCTCGTCAACTCCGCCGGCAAGACCGTCGCGCCAAGCGGCGAGTCGTTCCAGGCAGCTGCCGCGAGTGCCGACTGGTCGCATGCCCCGGGTTACTACCTGATCCTCACCGATCAGCCGGGCGCGGGCAGCTGGCCGATCACCGGAGCGAGCTTTATCCTGATCTACGGCGTGCCGCCCGACGCGGCCGCGGCCGGCGAGGCGCTCAAGTTCTTCGACTGGGCGTATCGTAGCGGCGCCAAGATGGCCGCCGATCTCGACTATGTGCCGCTCCCCGAGAGCCTGGTCAAGCAGGTGCGCGCGACCTGGAAGGCGGAGATCAAAGGTGTGCCGGCCATGGCCAGCGCTTCCGACGACAAGCGGATGTAGTCTCTACAGCGCCCGATGAATACCGCGGCTGCGATCGATCCGCGGCACGCGGCGGGGCAGCGGCTGCGTGAGCGCCTGTTCCGCGCCGCCACGTTCGTGGCGGCGCTGCTCGTGCTGACGCTCCTCGGGGGCGTCGCGCTGTCGCTGCTGCACGGCGCGTGGCCGGCGCTCGCGCACTTCAAGCTGCACTTTCTCACCACCGAAGTCTGGAACCCGGTAACCGATCAGTACGGGGCGCTGGCGGCGGTGTATGGGACGCTCGTCACCTCGGTCATCGCGCTCGTGATCGCGATTCCCGTGAGCTTGGGGATAGCCATCTTCCTCACCGAGCTCGCGCCCGTGTGGCTCAAGCGCCCGGTAGGCATCGCGATCGAGCTGCTGGCAGCGGTGCCGAGCATCATTTTCGGGATCTGGGGTCTGTTTGTGCTGGCGCCGATTCTGCAGCACCACGTGCAGCCCTGGCTCATCGATACCCTGGGACCGCTGCCCGTCGTCGGCAGGCTGTTTCAGGGCCCGCCGTTCGGCATCGGCATACTGACGGCCGGGATCGTGCTTGCCATCATGGTGGTGCCGTTCATCTCGGCGGTCGCGCGCGACGTGTTCGAGACCGTGCCGGACGTTCTCAAGGAGTCCGGCTACGGCCTCGGCGCCACCACCTGGGAAGTGATCTGGCAGGTGGTGGTGCCTTACGCCCGCACCGGCATGATCGGCGGCGTCATGCTCGGGCTTGGGCGGGCGCTCGGTGAGACGATGGCAGTGACCTTCGTCATCGGCAACGCGCACCGCATCGGCTCCTCGCTGCTCGCCCCCGGCACCACCATCTCGGCCGCCATCGCCAACGAGTTCACCGAAGCGGTCGGCGATCTCTATACGTCCTCGCTGGTCGCGCTCGGGGCGCTGCTCTTCCTCATCACATTCTCGGTAATCGCCGCGGCCCGCTTCATGCTGTTACGCCTCGAGCGCCGCGCGCTCTCCTCGGTATGAGCCGTCGCTTCGCGCGCAAGGTGACCAACATCGTGGCGCTCGGCCTCTCGGGCCTCGCGACCGCGATCGGCTTGTTCTTCCTCGGCGCGATTCTCTGGACGCTCTTCAGCAGGGGGTTCGCGGGCATGTCGGCGGCACTGTTCACCGCGATGACCCCGCCGCCCGGTAGCAGCGGCGGGCTTCTCAACGCGATTTACGGCAGCCTTGCCATGACCGTGATCGGCATTCTCCTCGGCGGGCCTGTGGGCATGCTCGCCGGTACCTACCTCGCCGAATACGGCCGCGACGCGCGCCTCTCCGTGGTGATCCGCTTCGTGAACGACGTGCTGCTGTCGGCACCATCGATCATCGTCGGCCTGTTCGTGTACGAGCTGCTGGTGATCCGTATGGGGCACTTCTCCGCGCTCGCGGGCGCCGTGTCGCTCGCCATCATCGCGATGCCGGTGACCGTGCGCACCACCGAGGACATGCTGAATCTCGTGCCGCAGGGGATGAAAGATGCCTCCACCGCGATGGGTGCCTACCCGTGGCGCACCATCACCAATGTCGTCTACCCGGCGGCGCGCAGCGGCATCGTGACGGGACTGCTGCTTGCGATCGCGCGCATCAGCGGCGAAACGGCGCCGCTGCTGTTTACGGCGCTCAACAACCAGTTCTGGAGCACCAACCTCAACGCGCCCATGGCCAACCTGCCCGTGGTGATCTTCCAGTTCGCGCTGAGCCCCTATCCCAACTGGCAGCAGCTCGCCTGGTCGGGGGCGCTGCT
>DASXKA010000057.1:0-3169 GCA_036497085.1 Steroidobacteraceae bacterium
TGGCGCCATGAAAGCCGCCCGCCTCGAGGCGTTCACCGACGGGGTCGTCGCGATCATCATCACCATCATGGTGCTCGAGATCCACGTGCCCCAGGGCGGCGATCTCACGGCGCTCAAGGCGGACGTGCCGGTGCTGCTGGCCTATGTCCTGAGCTACGTGAACGTCGGCATCTTCTGGAACAACCATCACCACATGCTGCACGTCACGGAGCGGATCAACGGCAAGATCCTGTGGGCCAACCTGGCGCTGCTCTTCTGGCTGTCGCTGGTGCCGTTCGTGATCCGCTGGATCGACGAGGCCGGGTTCTTGGCGGCGCCCACCGCGGCCTACGGGGTGGTGCTGGCTTTCGCCGGACTGAGCTACTCGATCCTGCAGGCACAGATCATCGCGCTCAACGGCCGCGACTCGCGGCTCGCGGTGGCGACCGGTAGCGACCTCAAGGGTAAGCTTTCCTTCGTGCTGTACGTCAGCGCCATCCCGCTGGCATTCGTGTGGCCCGGGGTTGCGATCCTCCTCTACGTGATCGTGTCACTCATGTGGCTCGTGCCGGATCAACGCATCGAGTCCCTGGTTGGAAAATAGGAAAGCCCGCATGAGCACTATCCCCACCGTGACCGCCGTGAATGGCGCCACTCCCTACGTCGTTACCCTCGAGGACCGCCGCGGGCATCGCTGGCTGGCCGATGAGCCGCACGAGGCGGGCGGTGCCAACGAGGGCCCATCGCCCACCACGCTGCTGCTCTCGGCCCTGGGGGCGTGTACGGCCATCACGGTGCGCATGTATGCGGCGCGCAAGAGCTGGCCCCTCGCAGGTGTCGAAGTGCAGCTCGAGTTCAATCCCGAAGGCGCCCCGGCGGAGGGCAACGACATCCGGCGCAGGATCGCGCTGCGGGGACAATTGACCGAAGAGCAGCGCGAACGTCTGCTCGACGTCGCCAACAAGTGTCCGCTCCACAGGGTTTTGACCGGCAGGACACGGATACACACGGCCCTGAGCACCGTATGAGCGGCGCCCGCCTCCCGCCCGAGCGCCTCGAGGCGCGCTCCGCCGAGATCGGCGGCGGCCTCACCATCCGCCGTGCGCTACCCAATCGCCACCGCCGCACCGTGGGGGCGTGGTGCTTTCTCGACCACGCGGGGCCGATGGAGTATGCCGCGGACGGCGGTATGCACGTCGGGCCTCACCCGCACATCGGGCTGCAGACCTTCACCTGGATGATCGAGGGCGAGGTCGTCCATCGCGACAGTCTCGGGAACGAGCAGCTGGTCGCCCCGGGCCAGGTCAACCTCATGACCGCCGGAGCCGGAATCGCCCACGCCGAGGACTCGGCGCCGGGCCGCGCCGGGAGGCTCCATGCGGCGCAACTGTGGATCGCCCTGCCCGAGGGCGAACGGCGCCGCCCGCCGGCCTTCCGCAACTATCCACAGCTGCCGCTCGTCCGCTCGGGCGGCTTCGACGCGCGCGTGCTCGCGGGCAGCGCCTTCGGGCAGGTCTCGCCAGCCGAGGTCTACTCACCGCTCATCGGGCTCGACCTCACCGCTAAGAGCGCGGCGGCGCTCTCCCTGGCGCTCACGGCCTCGTTCGAGCATGCAGCGCTCGTCTTGAGCGGCACTGCGAGCGTGGCCGGTGAAACGCTCTCGCCGGGGACGCTCCTTTACTTCGGCCCCGGGCGCGAGGAGCTCGGGCTGCGAACTGAAGGCGCGGCGCGCATCCTCGTCATCGGCGGGACGCCGTTCGATGAGCAGATCCTCGTCTGGTGGAACTTCGTGGCGCGCACCCGCGATGAGATCGCGGCGGCGACGCGCGACTGGAATGCCGGGCGCTTCGGCGCCGTCCGCGGCAGTCCCGCGCCGCCCCTGGTCGCGCCCGACGTCGCGGGCCTCAACCTCCGCCCGGCGCCCCCGGGAGTCACTTGAAGACGACGGTGCGGCCGCCGTTCAGGAACACCCGCTGCTCGATGGCGTAGCGGACCGCCGTTGACAGGGCCCGCCGCTCGGAGTCGCGTCCGGCCGCGACCAGCATCTCGGGTGTGTAGCCGTGATCGACCCGCTCGACGATCTGCTCGATGATCGGTCCCTCGTCGAGATCGTGCGTCACGTAGTGTGCGGTAGCGCCGATCACCTTGACACCGCGGTCGTAGGCCTGGTGGTAGGGTTTCGCGCCCTTAAAGCCGGGCAGGAACGAGTGATGGATGTTGATGGCGCGCCCGCGCAGCCGCTCGCACAACTCATCCGACAGGATCTGCATATAACGGGCGAGCACCACCAGCTCGGTGCGCGTCGAGTCGACCAGCTCGAGCAGGCGCCGCTCCTGCTCCGGCTTGGTTGCGGGCGTCACCGGCAGGTGAACGAAGGGCAGGTTGTGGCGGGCCGCGGTCGGCTGCAGCGTTACGTGGTTGGAAACCACCGCCGTGATGTCCATGCGCAGCTCGCCGGTACGATGACGGTACAGCAGGTCCTCGAGGCAATGATCGAAGTTCGACACCATGATGAGGACGCGCGTGCGCTCGTGGCTGTCGTGAATGCGCCATTCCATCTGGGCGGCGGCGGCGACCGCGGCGAACTCCGACCTGAGGCGCGCGAGATCCACGCGCTCACCCTGCACGGCGCAGAAGGTGATGCGCACGAAAAAGCGCTGCGCGAGTGTGTCGTCGAACTGATGCATCTCCATGAGATAGAAGCGGCGCGCAGCGAGAAAGCCGGTGATTGCCGCGGTCGTGCCCATGCGGCTCGGGCAGCTGGCGGTGAGTATGCAGGGGTGGTCGGTTGCAAACGACACGTCGGGCTCCGGCGGCTGTGGATCGCGGCAAGCCTGACAGCGCGGCGCACTGCGCTGTGATCCAAATGGGACGGCCGCTGGTGCGTACGCGTCATCCGCGCCCGAACACCCTCACCGCCGCGCCGGTCACGGCGCGCGCAGCATCGGAAGCGAGAAACACCACGACATCGGCGATCGCCTCGGGCTCGACCCAGCGCGTCACGTCGGCATCAGGCATCGCGGCCCGGTTCGCCGGAGTGTCGATGGTGCCGGGCAGGATCGCGTTCACCGTCACGTTGCGATCCCGGAGCTCGGCGGCCAGCGCTTCCGTCAGCCGTTCCACGCCGGCCTTGGAGGCCGCGTACGCGCCCATGCCGGCGGCGGCGCGTCCCGCCGCACCGGCACCGATG